>CAYPWV010000030.1:0-4546 GCA_964414795.1 uncultured Gammaproteobacteria bacterium | reverse complement strand
TTGAGGTGATTTTCATACCGCTCAATGATACAATGCGGGAAGTGAGAAAGTCCTATAATACTAACTTTAGTTTTAACATGATATGTATGTTGAGTTTTGGAAGAAAAGACGCTTTAACTGATCTTGTTCAAGCGTTACAAAAACCAAGCAACCAGGATCCTCAAATTCCGCCAGGACATGTCGTTACTTCTGACGGTTCTGTTGTATTGTTAGATAGAAAACCCGTAAAAGTTTCCTCATTTTCCTCTACTCAAAAGGCATCGAACTCAGAGGAATAGTATTACACGTACATTTTACTCACCAGTCGATCTTCCTCTGCTATTCAATCAGTTCCCCCAGAGGTCCTTCCGGATTTATAGCTGGTTTTAAGCTTTCCCATGGAATGAGGAATTCCGGTTGTCCATAGGGTCTTCCGCCAAGGTCATAATAATCAAACGTCACGTGTAAACCATCTTCTGCAACCATGACGTGAGAAAAGGAAGAAATCTTTTTCGTCATCGCACTCAGTTCCTCGTTGGGATTCGGAGAATTTTGGTCATAGTCAGGATTCGGTTGATAATCCAATTGTACTTCGTGCTCAAGATCAGAGAAGAGATCCGATAATGTCACTTCGGTTCCATCACGTAAATCGAATATCAGATTATGGATATCATTTGCCGGATGGGCCATGGTCATGTCCCAGTCTCGCCAGAATTGGACACTCAAGATTGGAGCAACTGTCGGTTGCTCGATTTCATAGCGAATGTTAATAAAACCACCGCCGATGAGTTTGTTGCCATCCAAGTATTCTTCTTGCGCCTGTAATCCCTCCTGATATTTATCAAATCGATGATCGTATTCCATTACCAACTCTTGGATCATTTTTAAAATACGTTTGTTGATCTTTTCTTCAATAGTGGTATCCGTAATTCCCGAGAGTTTGGGATAGTGGATTCTTGATAGATAGCCGCTTACGGGAGTGGCGGTGATATCGACGATGCTTGATACTGTTTGTTCAGGGGCGACTTCAGTCTGATGTTGTGTTGGTGATGGTGATTGGTTGGAAATTTGTATCATCGTGTAAGTTGAACCAATCCCCAGAAGAAGTGCAAAAAGTAGCAGAAACACCGCATGGGAAAGTTCCGGGGTTTTCATAAAGACTCGGCGTTATTACATCAAAAATCCTCCCAGAGAACAACTCTGATGTTATCGACACCAAGAGAAAGAACGATTATCCTAAAAATATCCTCGCGGAGAAAAATTTCTCACTTCGGCAATGTACGCATTCCCACCGGATGCCGTGTACGCCTGGTTTGAAATGCAGGGCGTTCCACTCAAGACGCAAGAAGATGCACGTGTCTTCCCTGTTTCTGATGATGGAAAAGATGTTGTTCGTGTTTTTGAGCGTTTGTTTGCAGCATCAAACGTCCACGCTCTCTTAAAAACGACGGTAACACGTGTTGAAAAACGAGCTGATCACTTTCTTGTCCATCTCAAAGATGCTGCGCTTCCTCTTACAGTCGATGCACTGGTGCTTACTACCGGCGGACAAGCATATCGACAAACCGGTTCCACGGGTGACGGATATGCGTTTGCTATGGCGCTTGGGCACACCATCACCCCCCTTGCGCCCAGTCTTAACGCCTTCTTCACGCAAGAAACGTGGCCTGCACGTATTTCCGGTCTCTCATTTCACAACGCAAAAATAACTGCACATCTTCCTAAAAAAGCCTCCTTCACCGGTCCGTTTCTTTTTACGCACAAAGGCATAAGTGGCCCGGCCGTATTTGCGCTTTCATCGCTTGTGGCGTTTGAAACGTACAACAAAGAACAATCACTTAACATCACCATCGATCTCTTTCCCGATACTTCGCTCGACGCACTTCGTGCAAATTTTGAAAATCTTGTGCGTCAACATCCACGAAAGCTTTTTGAGAATGTGATGAGCATGGCAATTCCCCATTCACTTACAGACATCTCATGCAAGGAGCTATTTCTCGATCTTTCCAAGCCCGCGAATGAGATCGCGAAAAAAGATCTCAATCGTTTGTGCATGTGGATAAAAGCCATTCCTCTTGCTGTTATTCAGCGTGGTGCAGGTGATGAATTTGTTACCGCAGGAGGCGTTGCACTTTCAGAAGTAGATCCTCGTACGATGCAATCAAATATATGTCCTCGGTTGTATTTTGCAGGAGAAATTTTGGATGTTGATGGATTTACGGGAGGATTTAATTTGCAAGCATCGTGGGCGACGGGAAGATTGGTGGGAAAAAGTTTGAAGTTTGTAGTTGTTAGTTTGAAGTGAATGGAAGTTATTTTAAAAGTTTTTCGTGATATACTTAGAATAAATAATTCTTATCTTTTCTTTATGGCGAAAGGAACGAGCATGCGCAAGGATAAAAAGAAACCAAAAAAGGACGCAAAGAAAAAGTAAATGATAAAACATCGTCCATAAAAAGACGATGTTTTTTATTTGTTTCCGTCATGCCGGACACCGATCCCTCGGCCGTTGGCCTATGGGCAGGCCGGCACCCATCGTCTTTGGCTATGTTTTTCTTGATACGATGGATCCCTGGTCAAGCCCGGGATGACGAGACTGAGAATTTTTTCTTGTCGATCTTTCCATTCTCTGGCATACTTCTGCGCAAATATATCTCCCTATGGATCAAGGAAATGTCATCGTTCGGTTTGAGAATGTGTCGTTTGGCTATGATGCCGAGAATCTTATTCTCGAAGAGGCATCTTTTTCCATTCGCGAAGATGCAAAATTCACAGTCATGGGCCAAAATGGCGCAGGAAAAAGCACGCTCTTTAAACTCCTTACCGGAGAGCTTAAAACCGATCGCGGCGAAATTCATATTCGTCCAGGAGCAAAAATCGCCATTGCAACGCAAGTCATGGCAAAAGAACACATGGAACGCACCGTGCGCGAATATTTCGCAACTGCATTTCCAGAAAAGCTCTACGATCTTGATAAGCGCATTGCGGATGTTCTTGAAACCGTAAACATGCCTGCGGCACTTGATAAAGTGATTAAAGACTTTTCGGGTGGCCAGCTTGCACGCCTTCTTCTTGCCTACGCGCTTATTCAAGAACCCGAAATTTTGCTGCTCGATGAGCCAACAAACAATTTGGATGCCGACGGTATTGCGCACCTCACCGGTTTTCTTATCATGTATCCTAAAACCGTTCTTGTTATTTCCCACGATGCGGATTTCTTAAACACGTTTACCGAGGGCGTGCTGCATCTTGATGTGTACACCGGGAAAATCGATCGCTACGAAGGAAATTATTTTGACGTGGTAGAAGAAATTGCAGCTCGTCTTGAACGCGACCGTATGAAAAATGCACGCTTGCTGAAAGAGATTCAGGATCGCAAGGATAAAATCAACTTCTTTGCGCACAAGGGAGGAAAGATGCGCAAGCTTGCAAGTAAGCTGAAAGATCAAGTGGAAGATGCGGAAGAAAATATGGTTGAAGTGCGACGAGATGATCGCACTATTCGCGACTTTACCATTCCTGCACAAACGTGGTCGGACAATGTGATGAGCATCACTTCGCTCAAGGTGATTAAAAATCACGAGCCGGAGCGCGTACAAGCAAAAGTATTCCTTCGCAAAGGACAGCGCTTACTTATTTCTGGTCCCAACGGTATTGGAAAAAGCACATTTTTGCGTTCGCTTGCTGCGGGAGATGATGAAGGCGCTTCGATCGCAAAAGATGTGCACGTTGGCTATTACCGCCAAGATTTTAGCGGTCTTGATTTTGAACAAACGGCGTACCAATCGCTTGAAAGCATGGTTCCCGCTCCTGCTGATAACCAAGTTATTCGCGCAACAGGCGCACACTTTCTTCTGGGTTCAGACGAACTCGCTACAAAAGTTGGCTCCCTTTCCGAAGGACAAAAAGGTCTCCTCTGCTTTGCACGTTTTGTACTGCAAAAACCCGGTCTCCTTATTCTCGACGAACCCACCAACCACATCAACTTCCGCCACATTCCGGTCATCGCCAAAGCCCTCCAAGCCTACGAAGGCACCATCATTATGGTCAGCCACGTCCCCGACTTTATAAAAGAAATTACATTTACGCAAACACTTGATTTGGGAACGTTGAAGGAGTAGGCATGCGAGAAACTCCGGGTTTTTGGTTGATAATTCATCGTTAATGGTTTTTAAATTCCCTTCCCTGCCATCAACCATAAACTATTAACCAACAACTTTTCCTTTGACAATTCTCCTTTTTTCTCGTATACATCAGGGTCTTCTTCAGCCTCTTCCTCTTTTCTTTCTTCCCCACTAAGAAAGAAAACAGGAAGCGGCCGATGGAGCCGGCTCACGCTCATCATTCACACAGAAAAATCTCCGGACTTCCGGAGTGAAAGGCAGTCGATTTGTTTCTACATTTCTGGGCAACAAAAACTCTTCAAAATCCCAACGAAACAGACGGGCAGGAACCAGACGAGACTGTGGCACAGTTGGTAGACGGGATCATCGCTGGTCTGGAAGACGCTGTTTGGAATGTCCCCCATCCTTTAGACACACAGTCTCATTTGCTTCATCATAAAAGC
>CAYPWV010000029.1:0-6359 GCA_964414795.1 uncultured Gammaproteobacteria bacterium | reverse complement strand
TAACGCCCGCTCATTGTACCTGAAAGTTGAAAAAAAGATGTTGAACAGGCTCTTAGTCGTGCGACAGGTCCTTCCTATCGTCAGGATCCTGCTTGTCTAAATGCGCACTCGATCATCTTCCTATCTGCCGTCTGTAGTCTGCTGTCTTTCATTTTCATCTCAAAAAACACAACATCCACTCACTTCACACTAACAACTTCATACTTCAAACTTTTTCCTATACACTTCTTCCCATATGCGCATTGCTCTTCTCCTTGGAACCACACGCAAAGGTCGGCAAAGTGAAAAAGTGTATATTGCGATGAAAAATCTTTTTGCGCAGAAGGATATTGAAGTAACTGCGCTTGATTTAGCGGATCTCAACTTACCTATCTTCACCGGAGAAGATAACGAGCATCCTGGTGTGAAAACATTGCTTGATGCGTATAAAAGCTGCGATGGATTTTTTATCGTTACGCCAGAATATAATCACGGCATTCCGGGCGTGTTGAAAATGGCGCTCGATTTTGCGCAGCAAAAAGAACTTTTGTTAAAGCCGCTTGCGGTGGTAAGTACGTCGTCGGGTCCGTATGGGGGAGTGCGCTGTGTAAAGCAGCTGGAATCGACATGGCTTGGGCTCAGCGGGGTATGCGCAAATCTTTTTCTTGCAACGCCGCATGTTGAAGCGTTTCATGCTGATGTTCCTCCGCAATTGTGGCTTGAGCAGGCGGAAAAGTTTATCGAAAGGTCTCTCACATTTTTTCGTAAGCTCATTTCGGTGTAAGATGGGTGTATTTTATGGCATCTCTTCTTCGCATCACGGGTGGCAAGGCACTTTCGGGTGAAGTTACCGTTGCGGGCGCAAAAAATGCGGCATCAAAAATGATTATTGCAACACTGCTTACTGCGGATGAGGTAACGTTAACCAACGTGCCGCTCCAACAAGAAAGTGATATCGCGCGTGAGCTTGTAGAGACCTTAGGCGGAGTTAGCCGCATTGAAGATCATACGATGCATATGAGCGTTGCTGAAATCGCTTCAACGTCGGCAATGCAATTATCGCGTAAAAATCGTCTTGCCATTCTTGCACTTGCGCCTTTGTTGCATCGAAAGGGCGAGGCGTTTGTTCCTACGCTTGGGGGAGATAAAATTGGTCCACGTCCGGTGAATTTTCATCTTGATGCGCTTGAGAAAATGGGTGCAAAAATTGAAGCTGATGCTGACGGCTATCATGCCTTTGCACCAAATGGATTAAAAGGAACAATTATCGTACTTCCGTATCCGTCGGTCGGCGCAACTGAGACGGTGCTTTTTGCGGGCGTGCTTGCAAAAGGACGTACGGTGTTAAAAAATGCGGCTATTGAACCAGAGATTATTGATTTGGTAATGATGCTCCAAAAAATGGGAGCGATTATTGAGCTGCGTGCAGGTCGTGAAATTGCTATTACGGGCGTAAAAGAACTTCATGGATGCACGCATCGCATTTTGCCTGATCGTCTGGAGGTTGCTTCGTTTGCGGCGATTGCGCTTGGAACTCGGGGAAACATTTTTGTGCGCGGTGCAAAGCATCGCGACATGATTACGTTTTTAAATGCTGTGCGGCAACTTGGGGGAGATTATGAGGTGACTCCCGAGGGCATTCGGTTTATTGGGAAACCAGGATACCGTGGCATGCAACTTGAGACTGATACCGCTCCAGGGTTTTCTACCGATTGGCAACAACCTTTTTGCGTATTGCTTACTCAAGCGGAAGGAACATCGGTTATGCATGAAACGGTGTACGAAGAGCGTTTTGGATATACCGAAACGCTCAAAAAGATGGGTGCAGATATTTCGTTGTTTGAAAATTGTTTAGGAGAAATTGTGTGTCGTTTTAAAGATCATAACCATAGGCATTCTGCGGTTATCAAAGGGCCAATACCTTTGCGCGCTACGGATATGCTTGTTCCCGATATTCGTGCGGGTTTAGCGTATGTGCTCGCTGCTCTTATTGCAGAAGGCACTTCCACACTTACCGGTGTTGAGCATCTTGAACGAGGATATGAGGATTTGTACGGTAAGCTTCGGAATATCGGGGCACAGATTGAGATTGTGTGATATTCGATGGGTTAAAGTGGTTAAGATGGTTTAAATGGTTTCTTCTGACATGAGAATTGAGCACATCACAATAACCACCTTAACCAATTAACCATTTTAACCCTCCCTATACTTATGTTCTTCAACCTTCTTCTTACTTCTCCTTTCATTGCCCTTGCGTATGCAGCGGCGCTTATTATTTCTCTTACCGTTCATGAATTCGCCCATGCAGCAGTAGGGAAGTGGCGGGGAGATAAAACGGCGGAACACATGGGGAGATTGACGTTGAATCCTCTTGCGCACCTCGACCTTGTGGGGACGCTCATGCTTTTTACCGTGGGTTTTGGATGGGCAAAGCCGGTTCCTTTTGATCCTCGTCGATTGCAAAACCCTCTTCTTGATGGTGTGGTTATCGCGCTTGCGGGTCCTGCGGCCAATCTTCTTCTGGCAACAGCAGCAGGTATGGCATTTCAGTGGCTTTTTATGGCAAATATGCTTTCGTTTACCAGCCTATTGCCTGCATTTTTAGTGCTTCTTATGCTCGTCAACCTCATGCTCTTGTTTTTCAACCTTGTTCCTATTCCTCCGCTTGATGGTTCTCATGTGGTCGATGCCTTGCTCCATAAAGCTTCTTGGCATAAGGCTCGTATCCTTTTTGAGGCCTACGGATCGCAACTTCTTCTCGCTTTGGTGATTATTTCGCTTGTTACGCCTTGGGATCCCTTCAGTTTTATTACAGGCCCAGCTATTTTTGCTTGCGATTTACTCTCGCAATCTTCGTGTTTGGGAGTTTTGGGGATGTATTTGGGGAGTTAATCTCTCCATCCATTGACCAATATTTGGCTATCATGCTACTATTTTTACACTTTTTGTATGCCAACTATTAACCAGCTCATCCGTAAGGGTCGTAAGAGTATTAAGGCGAAGTCAAAATCGCCTGCAATGCAATACACCCTCGACTCTTTGCACCGTAAGCGCACTCAATTGTCTAAAGGCGCTCCTTTTAAACGCGGTGTTTGTGTCAAAGTAACCACCATGACTCCAAAAAAGCCAAACTCCGCACTTCGTAAAATTGCGCGTGTTCGTCTTTCGAATGGTACAGAAGTTTCTGCATACATTCCTGGCGAAGGTCACGGATTGCAGGAGCACTCTATCGTTATGATTCGTGGAGGTCGCGTAAAAGACCTTCCAGGTGTGCGTTATCACATTGTGCGCGGTCGTTATGATGCTACGGGTGTCGAAGGTCGTAATCGCGGTCGTTCTCGTTACGGAACTAAGCGTCCAAAGGCAGGTAAGGCTGCTCCAAAGAAAAAATAATGTAGAGACGGCCCGCCGGGCCGTCTGTACTTTTTCACGGTCTAGATCGTCTGCACGTTTCCTACTTTCAGAATTTGTTCCGACGGATGAAGACTTCATCCGTCACATACAGCTTCTGAAGCTGCCATTCTTAAATTGATGAGTACCGAAGTCCACTCGGGAAGGATCCTCTGGCATTTGCCGTAGGACACATCAACATTCTCTTTTCTATGCGTGGTAAACGCGCCGGTACACGTGACATTGCTCCTGATAGTAAGTATGGAAGTATTTTAGTTGCAAAACTTATCAATTACGTTATGCGTGATGGTAAGAAGTCAACTGCAACACGTGTGGTATACGATACGTTTGGCATTATTGAATCTGAAACCAAAAAAAATCCTGTTGAAGTGTTTGATGAAGCGCTTAAAAACATCATGCCTGCCGTAGAGGTAAAGTCAAAGCGTGTGGGAGGTGCAAACTACCAGGTTCCTATTCCTGTTCGTGGTGAACGCAAATACGCTCTTGCATACCGCTGGGTATTGCTTGCTGCGCGTAACAAAAAAGGACGTCCTATGTGCGAAAAGCTTGCAGAAGAGCTTATGCTTGCAGCAAAAGGTGAAGGCGAAGCAGTAAAAAAGCGTGCAGAAGTACAGCGTATGGCTGAAGCGAACCGTGCATTTGCACATTTTGCTCGATAAGAAAAACATATGACTCGCGACTATCCTCTTGATCACGTACGAAATATCGGTATTATCGCGCACATTGATGCGGGTAAAACCACCACAACCGAACGCGTGCTTTTTTACACTGGTAAAAAGCATAAAATTGGTGAAGTGCACGAAGGTGAGGCAACCATGGACTGGATGGAGCAAGAGCAAGAACGTGGTATTACCATCACCGCTGCAGCTACCACGTGTTTTTGGAAGGATCACCGTATCAACATTATCGATACTCCAGGGCACGTAGACTTCACCGTTGAAGTTGAGCGTTCTTTGCGTGTGCTTGATGGTGGTGTAACGGTGTTTGATGGTGTTGCAGGTGTTGAGCCGCAGTCCGAAACTGTTTGGCACCAGGCTGATAAGTACGGAGTGCCTCGCGTGTGCTACATTAACAAGCTCGACCGTACCGGCGCAGATTTTTATAAGGACTTGGATTCTATTTCCAAGCGCCTTACTACGAAAGCACATCCTATCCAGCTTCCTATTGGAACTGAGTCTGATTTTGTAGGTCTTGTTGATCTTTTCACTCGTCGTGCATATATCTACAAAGATGACCTTGGAAAAGATATTCAGGAGACTGATGTTCCTGAGGACATGAAGGAAAATGTAGAAAAGTATCGTAAGGAACTTATTGAGGCTATTGTTGAGCAGGATGAAAAGCTCATGGATCGTTTTTTTGCAGGTGAAGAAATTCCTGTTCCTGAACTCAAAGCTGCACTTCGTAAGGGCGTTATCAAAATGGAAATTTTCCCTGTGCTTTGTGGATCTTCCCTTAAGAACAAGGGCGTTCAGCAGATGCTTGATGCGGTTGTTGAATTTCTTCCTTCTCCTCTTGATCGTCCAGCGCTTTCCGGTTTTAATCCAGAAAATCCAGAAGAAATTATTCCTTGTCCCGCGGACGACAACAAGCCATTTGCTGCACTCGCGTTTAAAATTGCCGCTGATCCATTTGTTGGAAAGCTTGCGTTCTTCCGTGTGTACTCTGGTTCTATTAAGTCCGGTACGTACGTGCTCAACTCTTCTACCGGTGAAAAGGAGCGCATCTCTCGTATCGTTCGTTTGCACGCAAACTCTCGTGAAGAAGTAGACCAGGTTTACGCAGGAGAAATTGCTGCAGCAGTAGGTTTAAAGGGTACCGCAACGGGTCACACGCTTTGTGATCCTGATCACCCAATTGTTCTTGAAACCATCAACTTTGCAAAGCCTGTTATCTCTCAAGCCGTTGAGCCAAAAACCAAGGCCGATCAAGAGAAGATGGGTATGGCGCTTTCTCGTTTGATGGAAGAAGATCCTACGTTCCGTGTACACACCGATACCGATACCAATCAAACCATTATTTCCGGAATGGGAGAGCTTCACCTCGAAATCATGGTAGACCGCATGAAGCGTGAATATGGTGTTGAAGTAACGGTAGGTAAGCCTCAGGTAAGTTACCGCGAAACGATTCGTGGAACTGCAGAAGGTGAAGGTAAGTACGTGAAGCAGTCTGGTGGTCGTGGTCAGTATGGTCACGCATGGATTCGTGTTACGCCAAACACCGACGCCGAACATCCTGAAGCATTCGTTTTCGAAGAAGCTATCAAGGGCGGATCTGTTCCTCGCGAATACATCCCTGCAATTGAAAAGGGTGCTCGTGAAGCTGTTGACCGCGGTGTGCTTGCAGGATTCCCGCTCATCGGTGTGCACGCAACCGTTTTCGATGGTTCGTACCACGATGTGGACTCTAACGAAGCTGCATTTAAAATGGCTGGTTCAATGGCCGTGCAAGATGCTATTAAAAAAGCACAACCGGTTATTCTTGAACCTATCATGAAGGTTGAAGTGGTTACGCCAGAAGAGTCTTTGGGAACCGTTGTTGGAGATCTTAACTCGAAGCGTGGTCAAATTCAGGAAATGGGTAACCGTGGAAACGTGAAAACCGTTCGCGCACTCGTTCCTCTTGCTGAAATGTTCGGATACGCAACCAACTTGCGTTCTCTTACGCAGGGCCGCGCATCTTCCACTATGGAATTTGCTGAGTACCAGGAAGTTCCTCGCAACGTTGCTGAAACCATCATCAAAGAACGTTCAGCGAAGTAGTAATGGATTGTTGTAGTGGTCGATCACTGTATCGACCATGCATACCAAGACAATATCTATTCATAAAAATGTCCTGAGAAATCGGGGCATTTTTATATATGTGTATACTAATTGGAGTTCCTAGTTATCGATCTATATACTGAATCTATTAAATTTATACTGGTCTCAGCCGCAAGCATAGCTTCGGGCTTTCAGCCCGAGGACTTTCAG
>CAYPWV010000028.1:0-7537 GCA_964414795.1 uncultured Gammaproteobacteria bacterium | reverse complement strand
GGTGACGCTTGCGTTTCTTAAAATCATGTTGCAAAGATGTTGAACAGGCTCTAAGAAAGTCTTCTCACAAATAGGCTTTCTCAAGATCCTTCGCAGAGCTCAGGATCTCGTGAGTTCAATAAAATCTCTTGTCTGTTCTGTCGCCTGCTGTCTGTAATCTACTATCCCAAAAAAGGGAATACCTTTCACTTCAAACTAACAACTTCCCAACTTCAAACTTCACAAAAAAAGTACCCGCCGCGAAGGCCGACGGGGCCTGCGAGGCGGGACGGGAACACGGGCTCGTCGAGAAATCAGCTACCGGCAATTACCAGCAGCAAGGACTCATCCAGGAAGATCCAAGAGACGACGGACGCGAGGAACGCGCTTTGACCGCAAGAGAAGCGACAGCACCGGTATCTGCCGGAAGCAGAGAATCGGTTGCAGGAGCAGCGGGAGCAGTTGTGGTAGGAACGGTGTCGTTCATCTTTGAGGTTCCTTTGGTGGGGTCGGTGAGACACAAGACGATGTGATCTTGTGCAGACGACACGTGAAAAAAGCTCACGAACCGTCCGCAAAAGACCACAGAAGAAAAACCACCCGAATGATTTCGAGTGGCTTTTCAACGGAGAACAAATCTTTGGAAAGAATTGCTATACAGATTGATACGCCACTCTGTTATCACGAAGCACCACGCAAAAAGACGTGGTAAAAGTGATAATGGATGGCTTGTACATACCTATTTTCATAGCGACTCTTTTTACTTTATCACAGGTCTTTCCCGATGATTATACTTGTCCACAGCATGTGCACAGAGACGCCGTGAATGGCGTCTCTACTCGCCGAAATGATATTTGTCGGTAATTTTTGTGTACGAAAGCAATTCTTCTGGCTTGAACCAAACACCTACTTCGGTTTCACCTTCTTCTACAGAACCTGAAGCGTGGATGAGGTTGAAGATACCCATGTTTTTTGCATCAGCATGAGCGAAAGAGACATGCGCGTAGTCTCCACGGATCGTTCCCGGAGCAGCAGACTTTGGCTCAGTTGAACCAATCATTTTGCGCACAACCTCAACGATATCAATACCTTCAAGAGCGATTGCAACAACCGGACCCATGGTAATCATGGAGATCATGAGCTCACGAACACGCTCACCCCGACGCTGCGCAAGATCGTCGGTGTAGTGCTGCATGGCGGTATCGCGATCGGAAACAAGGAGCTTCATGCCCACAATTTTTGCACCTACACGCTCAAAACGCGTAATGATTTCACCTACGATACCACGATCAAGTGCGTCAGGCTTTAAGAGAACAAGAGATCTTTGCATACAAAGTACTTAGGAATTTGTGCATAGGATAAAGAAAAAGATGATTTTTGGCAATGATCCCCACAGAAGCTCTTTTTTTAAAGATGCGAACTTTCAACATGAACTCCCTCTTTTCCAAAAATAACACAGATATCACCTAAAAGATCGGTGCGGTATATTTCTACGCCATGCTTTTGTAAACGCTCGATCACTTCTCCATGCGGATGCTTAAATGAATTCCCCTCTCCCAAAGAAATAATTCCATAGCCTGGACGCAACGCTTCAAGCAACTCCTCCGACGTCGCAGTTCTGCTCCCATGATGTCCGACTTTGAGAACGTCAACGTGGCTCGGTAAAGACGCAAGAAAAATCTGTTCCTCCTCAATCCCCGCATCTCCAGTAAAAAGCATCGATCCGTACGTAGTTTCTAAAAGAAAAACCAAAGACCCATCATTAGGATCAGAAATCTTTTTGCCGTTATAAGACCCCTCAGGCCACACTGTGCGTAACGTCACGCCGGGAGAAAGTTCAAACATATCTCCCGCATGTACCACCGATGTCGTGGGGGTCGCCCGGGCAAACGCTATACATTCTAAAGACGAACATCCTTGATCGCTCCTCCCCACAACGTTTGCCGAATACTGTTCGAGGATGGGAATCAATCCAGCAATATGATCGGCATGCGGATGCGTTGCAAAAACATGTTCAATATTTCGATCAAACCACGGAAGGACACTGCCTACCTTCTCTCGAAAAATAAACGATGGTCCACCATCAATAATTACATCCTTGTCCGGTGTATCAATAAAAATGCCATCTCCTTGCCCGATATCAAAAACCCAAACCCGAACCGCAGAAGAAAACCATCCATCACGAAAAACGTGTTGAGAAAAGGAAAGAAGAAAGAGCAAACTGAAAAGAAATGGGACGAGAAGGGAGGATTTTGTATGCACTGTCGTCGATGTATCTTTTTTTGAAGAGATAAGATTCATCATGCGATGGATCCCGGTCGGCCTGCCCAACCGTAGCCTTGGCGAAGGTGGGTGTCCGGCATGACGAAAAACCGCACGAGCACCTGTCCACAAAACAGCACTGACAATCAATCCCCCAAACAACATCCATCCATTCGTCTTGATATACACAAACGGCAACGCAGATAATTCGCGCAAAATCATGAGGACAGTATCCAAAATCCACCACGCAGGAAGCGCAAGAATACGTCCTGCGATCGGAAGGATCATGCCGACGACCGTGGCGACTGCTCCACTTGCCATCGCAAGCGGAAGCAAAGGAAGCACGAGTAAGTTTGCGATGGGTCCGGCAAAAGAAACTTGTCCCATACCAAACGCGGTAACCGGAAGGGTGGCGATGGTTGCCGCAAGCGTTGTTGCAAATCCTTCACGAATCCCCCACGCTTCGGGAATAAAGACCATCTTTTTTGCAAAAGGTTTTGCCCAAAAAAGTAAGCCGAGTGTCGAAAGCACAGAAAGCTGAAATCCTACATCATCACGCAAAATACGAGGCTCGTGAAAAAGCATGAGACATACCGTAAACAAAAGCACATTCCGCACCGAAGATGCACGACCAATAAACCGCGCAAAAACCAATAATGACGCCATAATTCCCGCACGAAGCACTGCCGATTCACCGCCTGCTAAAAGAACAAACGTACCAATACCTCCCAAGGCAAGAAACGTGGCGTACCGTCGGTGAATGCCCATACCAAACAACAAACTCAACACGAGCGACACAACAAGTGCAACATTCGAACCACTTGCCGCAACAATATGCGATGTTCCTGTGCGCAAGAAACGTGTATGCCACGTATCGGAAAAAGCGTTGTCACCTACAAGTAAGCCAGCAAGAAGTTGCGCATGCGAATCAGGAAAAACCACATCAATAGCACGAACCACGAAACGATGCGCCTCATCAATCGCGGCAAGAAAACGAATCCAGGGGTGTGGATCGACACCAAGCACAAACGGAAGACTGCGCGACGAACAGACTGCCACAATATCTTTTGCCGCTAAAAAACGATCATATGCAAAATCATCAAACGGCTCCGGGCGTTCAAGTGGACACAAAATACTTACACGTTCACCAACAACATTTTGAGAAAATAAAGATGCACGAACAAGGACACGATCTTCACGTGGCTCATCATCAACAAACACATCATCAAGCGTAAACCTCATGCCTTTATCACTCTCTTCTGTACGAAGAATGGTCCCTTCAAGCGAGTGCACCTTGCCATCAGCTATGGCAAAAACCGAATCAGCAGTAGGCTGAATAGCCTGGTAACGCCACATGCCAAAAACACACGCGCAACAAAACATGAGGACAAAAATTCCCCCTTCTCCAACACCACAACGAAAAAACTTTCTCCTCCACAAAACCGCACACCCCACCACTCCCGCAACCAAAACTCCCCACCACGGCACACCCCACCACGTCAGACGTGGCAACGCCCCACACCCTACCCCCGCTACAAACCCCGCACACACAACCGCAAACACCAATCCCGGACGAACAGAAAAACGAGACATGAAATACGCACGGTGAAAACGAATTTTGAAAATATAACGCAAGAGACGCCATGAATGGCGTCTCTACGTAACTGCATTCACCATTCATGTCTATCCTACACTACAAAACTGATAATCTTCTTGGGGATGATGATAACTTTTTTAGGAGCTTGTCCGGCAAGATGCTTTGCAACATTTTCCTCTGCTTGTGCAGCGGCAATAATCTCCGCATCCGTTGCGTCAACTACTAATACAACATTTCCCCGAACCTTTCCATTCACCTGAATCGCATACGTCACCATATCGTCAACAAGCAATGACACATCAACGCTTGGCCAAGGCTGCTCTTCAACAAGCCCTTTTTCTCCCAATTTCTCCCATATTTCATTTGCAACGTGCGGCGCATACGGAACGAGCATGATAACAAAAAGTTTCATCGCGTCATGAGGAATGTTCTTTTGTGCTTGTAGTTCATTTGCGCAAATCATGAGTGCAGAAACTGCCGTATTAAAATGAAGCGCCTCGGAATCATCCGAAACTTTTTTCAATGTCTTCTGCATCAAACGCTGAATATTTTTGTTCGTGGGATCATGGGGAGACGCCATGAATGGCGTCTCTACAACACGGCTTGTTAACTTAATCACACGATCCAAGAACCGACGTACGCCGATAACGCCATTCGTCGACCAAGGCACCGCCTCATCAAACGGACCCATGAAAAGTTCGTACATACGAAGCGTATCAGCACCAAACTCCTTCACAATATCGTCCGGATTGATAACATTCCCTTTCGACTTACTCATCTTCATTCCGCCTTCACCCAAAATCATGCCGTGCGCAATACGACGCTTTGCAAACTCTGTACACGGAATGTGTCCGCGATCAAACAACACTTTTGTCCAGAAGCGCGCATAAAGCAAATGACGCGTGGCATGCTCCATACCACCGTTGTACAAATCAACCGGCAACCAGTATTTCAACAAGTCTTTCTTCGCAAACACCTCATCATTATGCGCATCAACATAGCGCAAAAAATACCAACTTGAACCTGCCCAGTTTGGCATCGTATCAGTTTCACGTACCGCCGGTCCGCCACATTGCGGACATTTCGTATTCACCCAATCGATCATGGTAGAAAGTGGCGACTCCCCCGTATCCGTGGGTTCGTACTTTTCTACTTGTGGAAGTTCAACCGGCAACATTGCATCGGGAACCGGAACCCAACCGTCATGATCAGCACCACAACCCGATGCACACTTCACAAGTGGAATCGGCTCACCCCAATACCGCTGACGAGAAAATACCCAATCACGCAAACGATACGTTACCTTTTTTCGACCCGCGTCCTTCGACTCCAAAAGTTGCACGATCTTTTCACGTGCTTCTGCAGATGTCATTCCGTTTAATGCATCTGAATTCGTCAAAATTCCGTCCGAAGTAAGACAAACTTCCTGATCAGATAATGCACGCTTCCAAATCTCCTTGATATCCGGCGCATTCACAAAATCCATGACTTCATCGCGAGGAATCCATACAAGATCTGCGAGTGCTTTTTCATCTTCGGCAATCTCGTTGCGTTCATCATTGGTGAGCTCAAAAAACATGCCCTGGAACTCCGCCCAACGATTTTGTTTTTTTACCATGTGATAAAACTGCGAGTGCACAATATCTCCAAGCTTGCGCACAAAACGCATGTTCTTATATCCCGTTTCTTCTTGAATTTCACGCGCTGCAGCTTCTTGAGCATTTTCCCCTTCTTCAATGCCGCCAATAACAAAGCCTTGCCACGTATTTGCTTTGTACTTTACACAGAGATATTTATCCTCACTCCAATGCTTAATAACGCACACCGCTGCACGACGTTTCACAAAAGGCGCATCACTCCGCACCGCGTCATCACCCGAATCTTTTGCAAAAAGCGGCTGAACGACTGTCTTCATCGGCAAGTTGTACTTCGTTGCAAACGCAAAATCACGTTCATCGTGAGCCGGAACCGCCATCACCACACCCGTGCCATATTGCGGCAACACATAATCCGCAACCCAGAGCGGGAGCTTTTCCCCGGTAAGCGGATGCACCACTTTCACACCCTTCACTTCAACACCCGTCTTTTCCTTTCCTTGTGCAGTGCGCTCATCATCAGTACGATTTTTTACGCTTGCAACATACGCCTTCACTTCCTCTTTATTTTCAAGCACATCGTACTTTTCATCAGTCGCAAGCGCAATCCATAAATGCTCCGGAGCAATAACCACATACGTTACGCCAAACAACGTATCAGGACGCGTGGTAAACACCGTTATTTTTTCATCATGTCCATCAATCGCAAAATCAATTTCGGCACCCTCGCTTCGTCCAATCCATTCCTCCTGTTCTTTTTTGATCTTCGGAAGATAATCATTGTCTTTTAAATCCTCGAGCAAACGATCCGCATATTTCGTCATGGCAATCATCCATTGCTCCTTTTCGCGCTTTTCAACCGGCGTTCCGCAACGTTCGCACACGCCGCCCGCCGCTTCTTCATTTGCTAAACCAATTTTATCTTTTGGACACCAGTTAATCGGCATTTTTGCTTTATAACACAAACCTTGCTTAAAAAATTCCAAAAACATCCACTGCGTCCAGCGATAATATTTGGGATCCGTGGTATCCACTTCGCGCGACCAATCAAAACTAAAACCCATCGACTGCAATTGCTTGCGGAAGGTTTCAATATTTTGTTTGGTAATGATGGAAGGATGTACGCCCGTTTTGATAGCGTAATTTTCTGCCGGCAATCCAAACGCATCCCAGCCCATAGGAAAAAGAACATTCTTTCCCTCCATACGGCGCTTACGTGCCAAAACATCAAGCGCGGTATAACTGCGCGGATGTCCTACGTGCAAACCTGCTCCCGACGGATACGGAAACTCCACGAGAAGATAATATTTCTCCTTTGAAAGATCGTCACTCGCTTCAAAAATCCGCGCATCTTTCCAGCGCTTCTGCCATTTTGCGTCGATATTCTGATGGTCGTAGGACATATAGTGTACATCGTAAACCAACCAATCCCGCCGTGCAATCGACGGGATTGTGTTTTACAAAAAGAAAACCGCACCCCGAGAGACGAAGCGGCCGAGAACGGCTTCTTGTGGGATGCGGTTCGCGAAGGAGACTAGTCGGCGGCATACTCGCCAAAAAGCTCCATCATCGCTCTGACGAGCGCGCGTCGCCGATGCGGCGGAACTCGCCCAAAATTGTAGGCAAGGGTTCCAGCATCGAGCCAGTCGAAGTTGGTCCAGCGCGTGAAGCGCAGCGTAAGGGTCTCGCCGGGATTCAAAGAGAGCTCCGGATCGAGCAACGAACCCTCTTCGTAATACCCGATGAAATCCCAGAACCGTTCGAGAGCCGTCGCAATGGCGTCACCCATGGGAGTTCCCCGATTGCCCCCCAAGGTCTCCTCAAGTTCCTGGAGGATCTTAGAGCCTGTTACATAACCCATAGAAACGAAAAACATTCCGGTATCATAGGGGCATACACCAGACTAATGGATATATGCCTTTATGAGCTCGGAATGTTTTGTTGTGGTCCGCCGTTCGTATGACACAGATATCGTAGACGAGGAATGGAATATTCTCCAGTCGCTTGTCCCGAAGGTAAGATCGAAAAATGGTTGCGGCGGTCATCCGGAACTAAACCACTACGGGCTGAAAGCCCGTAGGTTTATAGAAGCTCGGACTAAAAG
>CAYPWV010000027.1:0-7881 GCA_964414795.1 uncultured Gammaproteobacteria bacterium | reverse complement strand
GATTCTGGCATACGGGTAGGATTCTACTCGTTGCGTTAGATTCTGGAGAGGAAGACTAAAAAAGTCCCCCGCGAACGATTTATACACCATTACCTCAAGTATTTTTTTTGGATCAGCTCCTTGTAGTCCAGGAAACATTTTTGATCCCTGACGAGCAGTGTCTACCAAAAGCTCCATCGATAAACCACGACGTCGAGGATTAACTTCTGTCAAAAACTCCTGTCGCTTTGCATGATAAGCCAAAAAGCTTCGTTGCTCTCCAAGAGCAGTCATTAAGGCGGGAAGGTACTGACCAAGTGTACATGCCTCATAATCAAACAACGGAATGCGATCAAACACTCTTCGTACCATCACCGTAGATCGCTCTCGACATTCTCTTTGAAATTCACGAGGCTCGTCGTCGATCATGCCATGAAAAATTGCCCGTAAATCGGCTTTAATTTCGGGATCTTGAAAAATAATTACGGGAGCGTTGGCGAGATATTCCAAAAGGAGCAAAGGATGCTCAAGATCATTGATTCTTTCGCGCAAACGTTTTTTAAAATCTCCCATGTTCACCTCTTTCATCGCTTCAAGCTGACGATCAACTTCCGCCGCAATTGCAGGGCGAATGAGCGCAGCCATGCGAGAAGCAGCCAACAGGGCCCTATCTTGAGGAGACGCTGCAGCAATGCTTTTCTGCGTTTGCTCCGCGAGCGCACGGTACTGCTCAGGAGTGACATTGCCAACGCCGTGATAAATGGTGACTCGCTGATCCATCGTCAATAATTGCCGCAGCATCTGTCGCAATATCAAATTAGAATAATGACCATGCGTATCGTCTACCGCACGCTGGGTATTAAACAACGCTTTGTGCAAAAAGGTACCAAATCCGGAACTCTTATTTCCTTCTGCGGTCATGCCGCACATTTCTAAAAATTGCTCCGGCTTTTCGCGCTTAATAACGTCCAAGGCGCCGATGAGTCCAATAAGCTCATCCGCAGGCTCCATACCCAAATGATAAAGCTCGATATCTTTTTCCGAACCTTCCTTATAAAAAACCAGTTTTCTCTCAAGCCATTCTTCTACCGCCATAAGCGATTCGGCAACTGCAGTTTTTTTAGGATCTTCTTCAACGGTTGCACGCCAAACTTCTAAATCCCCCATCAGTTCTTTCGTTTTCTCTTGGGAAAGGAAAAAGATCGTGGGTACCGGTTTTTCGGGATGAAGCTTTTTATACACTTTTGTACGTATTCTCCAATGCGTGTTTACGTCGGGTTTGCGAGAAAACGGGTCGCGCAGAACAATACGTTGCGGCAACGGAACGTCATGACGCAATTCCCATAAAGCTGCTTCTGGTATATCTCCTCCCAAGCGTCTTCCCAGTTCTTGCAAGGATCCAACAAGCGTCAGTCGTCGCTGCGGCACAGGAATCGATCCGTTCATGAAGGGTGCGTCAAGATCACCCACACAGAGACGCGCAATCACCGCTTCACGATCTGTACCCGGATGAAGGGAAGCTAAACGATCAACCAAGGGCCGTAAACGTCGAGCGAATACTTCTGTCTGTCGAATGAGGTCAATCGCTTGCGTGCGCATTGGCTCTTGCTGAAGCTCGTCAGTAGATAATGCTAATAATTCGAGAAGTTGATGAGCAAGTACACCGCCTTCAATTTCAAAAAATAAATCTTCTAGTCCGTCGGTCACCTCATTCCACTCTTCATATGCCAACGTAGAAACTCGCGTTTCATCCTTTAACCACAAACCCAAATCAATGCCCGTTTTTACGGATGCATCGATCGTTGCCTCTCGCAAATGTTCAACAGATTCTGCCGGTCGGCTCTCCATGGCCTCCAACTGCTCGGCGAGAAGCCCTGCGTCTGCTTCGACGTCTGATTCTGGTGAAGGAAATTTGTGACCTCTTATTTCACTCATACATATGACATAATAACCGATCGACTTCAATCAATCGCATTGCAAATGTACGGGCGGGTTGTACAGACGGCCCGGCGGGCCGTCTCTACACCCCCTTTCCCACACCCTTCATCCATGTTCTCAACCTCTCTTCGTCACATGACCCGCAAATAAAATCTTGATTTTCATCATTATAAAAAAACGGCACACCGCCGCACAAACCGCGATCCATTTCCTCGAGTTTTTTCGCGTTTGTATCATTATTCCAAACCTCGAGCTTTTCAACCGTCACACCAAGTTCTTTTTCGAGCTTTTCAACCATAGGCATCATCTCTAAACAGTGTGGACATGTTTCTCCGTAAAATTCGTAGAGCATAGGATTTTAGATTTCGACTACCCTGTGTCCGTACACATATTCAATGCGTGTCTCGCCAAGCAACGTTTGAGGTTCTGTAGGATACGTATGACCATGAAAAAGTACTTTCGGTTTCTTTTCTAAAACATATTCTCGTAAACCTCTAAAACCCGTGTGAGTTTCATCACGCTGATCGTCATTTACTCCAAAAGGTGGACAGTGCGTCAACATCACATCCACACGAGGAAATGTGCTTAAAAACATACTCGACTCTTCTTGCGTGTACATTTTATAATATGAAGATTGTTTATAACGCACACACCCTTCAAATCCACCAAAAAGTATTCCTCCCACTTCCCTTGTTTGCAAATGCATGTTTACGATACCTAAATCATCCATGTACGAACCCGAACAATGATTTCCATAAACACCGAGCTTAGGAATATGGTGAACAATTTCTAAATATTTAATATCACTTACCTCAAGGTCTCCAAGCGTAACAATGACATCAATTTTATCTTCCTTAAGAATCTCACTAATAGGTCGACCAGGAGGACGATCGGCAATGGCAAGGATACGCATAGTTTTCCTCCATTCTACCCCTTCGTCTCTGCAATTCGCATATTGCCCTGTGCATCACGAGTAATAAAACCTTCTTTTATAAGACCAGACACGATCTTTTCTCGGCGAAGTTCGTCGACGAGTCCGATTTCTTTTCCAATATCATTGCGTCGTAAAACACTCTGCTTATGAAGTACCTTTAAAATACGACCACGATACATGCGATCCGATCCTTCAAACTTTTTTTGCTTTACTTTGATGATGTCCTCCCCCGCGCAAGGATACGAAGCACAAATCGTTTTTAAAGGACAAGTTTCGCATTGCGGTTTGCGTGCGGTGCATTTGCTTGCGCCTAAATCCATAAGCGCATGATTCCACGATGCAACATCCGAAGGCACAACTTCCTTTGCAAGTGCAGCGACCGTTTTTGCATCTTTTGCGTGATAGCCAAATACTCTCCGCAACACGCGATCAATATTCGTATCAACCGGCGCAGAACCCGGTGTACGAAAGGCAAACGCTGCAACAGCCGCGGCAGTGTACAAGCCGATACCCGGAAGTGTACGCATCGTGTCTTCATCTTTGGGAAAATCTCCACGTTCTTCAATAATCATCGCGAGCTTTTGCAACATCAGCGCACGACGGTTATAGCCAAGACCACTCCACGCCAAAAGCACATCCGCCGTTTTTGCACGTGCTAAAGCTGCCCATGTAGGAAAAAGCTGCAGCCATCGTTCCCACTTTGGCCACACACGATCTACTTGCGTTTGCTGAAGCATGACCTCGGAAAGCACAATCGCATACGGTTCAAACGTCTTTCGCCAAGGTAAATCGCGTTTTGCATGCGCATACCAAACAAGAAGCAATTGCCGCATGAGTGTGATACGATCTTTTTGACGCATATCTTCCGTACACTATGTCAGCATCTCTTAAACCTACAATACCGTTATCCGCATGCGTTGCACTTATTTGCATTATTGCGATCACACTTCTTGTAGGAAAACGTCTTGATCTTCGCTTTGCAGGAGGCGAAGGTGCGGGACCGCATAGCCGCGCGTATCTTCTTGATATAGTCTCGATTACGGGCAAGGATACACCATTTCTGCCTCCTCTTTCTCGTGGCGAAACCATGACCACCGATGCAACAACCTTTATAAAATATTCACTCAACAATCAATGCACGATAACATTCGCCGAAAACACTTCCCTCCTCCTTCTCGATGGACGAAATCATTACAATATCTTTACATTCCTCACCGGCCGAGTTATTGCAAAAGGTCATTGTATTCTCCACATACGAGAAACGGAAATTACGGTTGACGGCACCGCAACGGCAGTGAACTTTTCTTGGTTAGATGAAGTTGCGGTAAAAGTTTTTAATGGAACAGCAACCGTATCACAATCAGAAACAGAAACGACTCTTACTCCAGAAATCTCGGCAATTCAATTCTCTACATTGCCCAATACACCTACGCAAAAAGAGGTGGGATTTTCCATTGATCAAAGCGATCTTTTGTCGTCTTTCTATACGTGGGGGATGAAGAAATGAGAAGGCGTCATGCAATCTCAAAAACTTGATTCATGCGCGGAATGATAATTTCTGCGGAAGAATCATTTCGCAAATAAGATGCAAAGCTCATTTTTACGGCGTCTTCTCCATGGACTAAGTAAATCTTCTTGATACTTCCGTTCTTTGAATGCAGCCAGTGTGCAAGTTTTGCACGATCGCCGTGCGCGGAAAAAGATTCAATCATGCCCACTTCTGCACGCACGGTAAGTTCTTTTCCAAAAATCTTAATGGTAGGAGCTTTGTTTAAAATCTTTCTGCCCAGTGTTCCCGGTGCCTGAAAGCCGATTACGAGAAGTCCCGTACGTTCATCACTAACATACCGCAGCAAATGATGCAAAATTCTTCCGCCGGTCATCATGCCATTCCCTGCAATAATAATCTTTGGTCCGTGATCATCATTGATCTTTTTGCTCTCCTCTGCCGAAAGGGTTTCGTGCAGCGAAGGAAACGAAAAAAAATCCTTTTGCATGATGGGATGATCAACCTGCAAATGATGATTAAAGTGCCTGTAGATTGCCGTTGCACGAATCGCAAGCGGGCTATCGAGATAAATAGGCACTTTAGGAAGTTTATTTTGGGTAACAAGTAAATCAAGTTCGTATAATAATTCCTGCGTGCGCTCCACAGAAAACGCAGGGATGAGCAGTGTGCCTTTGCGCGAAAGAACTTTTTTTGCAAATGCAAGGAGTTTTTCACTGCGCGATTTTGTAGGCTCGTGATCACGATCGCCATACGTTGATTCGCACACCACGTAATCGGCACGCTCAAGCGGCTCGGTATCCGGCAAAATAGGAACATCATCATTGCCAATATCGCCCGAAAAAATAAAACGTCTTGTGAGGGGCGGAAGATGTTCCGCCCCTGCCACATCTATTGATACGTACGCCGATCCTAAAATATGGCCCGCATCATGGAACATGATAGAGACACCAGGAACAGGCTCAAGCACGGTGTGATAATTCACCGTTTGTACCTGTGCGAGCATCGCATCTTTATCTTCTTTGGTATACGGAACCACGTCACCACATTTTTCCGCATTTTCGTTCATGATGCCGAGTGAATCTTCCAGAATGATGTCGGTAAGTGCCTTGGTGGGAGGCGTCATGAAGATGGGACCTTTGTAGCCCTGCGCAACCAGCTCGGGTAGGCGACCGGTGTGATCGAAGTGCGCATGCGTTACCACAACGGCACTTATTTTCTTTACATCAAATGCAAAAGGATCGAGCGTGCGCAACATGCACATGCGCTCGCCTTGTTTCATTCCACAGTCAACGAGAATGTTCCCTGCTTGTGTTTCGAGCAAAAAACAGGATCCCGTTACTTCTTCCGTTGCACCGTGAAACGATAAGCGCATATAACGTTATTCCTGACTGCGTCGTTCAAACTCGGCAAAACGTGCCTTTAAGTGAGTAAGATGACCTTCGATATTTTGGTCTTCATCAAGCTCGCCCATACGCAACATGTCATCAACTACCTCGTCGACAAGCGAATGATATGCCTCTTCACCGGCCACGCCCTGCATCATACCCTCCTCTACAATGCGTTCAAAAATTTCTTCTTCTGAAAAGGTAAGATTATCCATAGAGATTATTTTTACCTTGCAAGTATACGCTGGATTTCTTTTTCTTTGTACAGTATCATGTGCTATCACGCTATTTTATGCTTTCTTGGTCTTCTCTTCCAAAACCCATCATCTGTCTTTCTCCCATGGCCGACATGACGGATTCTGCTTTTTGTCAGGTTGTGCGGGAGATAAGTTCTGATAAAGATCTTATCGTTTTTCGTGAAATGGTTTCCTCGGAAGCGGTGGTGCGCGGAAGCGAAAAAACGCTCGATATGACCGATATTCACCCTGCTGAACGTCCTTTGGTACAACAGCTTTTTGGAAGCGATCCGATAACCATGGCCGCAGCTGCAGAAAAAATTGCCGCAGAACATCATCCCGAAGGATTTGATATTAATATGGGATGCCCCGTGTACAAAATCGTGCACAATTTCAACGGCGCAGCACTCATGAAAGAACCTGAACTCGCCACGAAAATTATTCAAGAGATGAAAAAAGTGATTTCCGTTCCTCTTTCGGTAAAAATCCGCTTGGGATGGTCTGATCCGCGAGAATGTCTTACGTTTGTAAAAGTACTCGAAGCTGCGGGCGCGGATTTGATTACCATCCACGGTCGTACAAAAACGCAAGGTTATTCGGGTGTTGCAGATTGGAAAATGGTAGGAGAAGCAAAAAAACAAGTAAACATTCCTGTATTGTGCAACGGCGATATTCATAAACCGGAACTTGTTGCACAAGCACTTGCAGAATCTGGTGCTGACGGTGTATTGATTGCACGAGGAGCGCTGGGGAATCCGTGGTTTTTTTCGGAATACGCAGCGATATGTATAGGCGGAACATTTTCCGCCCCTGCGATCAATGAACGCGTTCGCGTAGTAAAACGTCATCTTGATCTTCATCTGGCACAGTACGGTGAGGGCGCAGTGAGCACGTTTCGTAAACATCTTTCTTGGTACTTCAAAGGCATCCCCAATTTTAAGCAGCACAAAGAGCCGATGATGACTGCAAAAACACGAGAAGAACTTTGTGCAATTCTTGATCGCATGACCCCATAAAAAAATCCCCAACAAATGTTGGGGATTTTTTTTACTCAGCTGCGTCTTCCTCATCCTTGTCTTCGTCATCTTCGTCCAAGTCTTCGCTGAAATCTGCATCTTCATCCTCATCTTCCTCATCTTCGTCCTTATCATCAGTACCAGGCTCATCGCTCAACGCGACGGGTAAAACGACGAGTTCGAGCTCAGTCATTTCTGCGGATGTCGTAAACATAGCAAAATAAAAGAGTAAGTACTTGATATTATACAAACACCCCACAGCTTGGCAAGAGGCTGGGGATATGGCATTGTTTATACACTTTCACCTCCCATCCGGGATCGTCTAACGGCAGGACAAGGGACTCTGAATCCCTCAATCATGGTTCGAATCCATGTCCCGGAACCAAAAAAGTACCAGCCACAAAGGCTGGTACTTTTTTGTCCTGAAATCGGCTACCCAGCCGATTAAAGGACCTTCTTGGATTGTTATTTGAAAAAACTAGTTTCTACTTTATGCACACAGCCTCTGCAATCAGCTTAACCTCGTCATCAAGAGGTTGTAATATAATACTCATAATATACTTAAGATCCAAACTC
This sequence comes from uncultured Gammaproteobacteria bacterium, assembly GCA_964414795.1. Classification (GTDB taxonomy): domain Bacteria; phylum Patescibacteriota; class Patescibacteriia; order UBA9934; family UBA9934; genus JAGORL01. The sequence goes on along the minus strand of CAYPWV010000027.1, from coordinate 307 downwards.
TTATGACACACCCCGATAATCTTGATCGCTTGCGATTACCCGAGGCTGAGGCAGCTCACCTTATGAGTGTTATTAAGCGAGATGATCCGGTTACGTTCCGTATTGGAGCAGGCGAGCTTTCTGGTCGTATCATCATGAAAGATGGGCAGCTGTTCATTCGGACGGATATGATCGAACCTCTTGGATCTGCCCCTGCATTTGCCCCAAAGACTGATTTTCCCCTTACGCTTGAAAATGTGCGCGATTATAAAGTAGACCTGTTGTCATTTAACTATCAGCTGCAAACGGCATAATCCATCCCTTCAGA
>CAYPWV010000026.1:0-9066 GCA_964414795.1 uncultured Gammaproteobacteria bacterium | reverse complement strand
CTGAAGGGATGGATTATGCCGTTTGCAGCTGATAGTTAAATGACAACAGGTCTAGAGCCAAAGTACACCCCCAGGTCTCATTGGTTTGAGAACCCATGAGTATACGCCAAAATGCGATTTTGTCAACAAAATAAGCAAGAAAATTCAGTCAGCGCACTTTTCCCAATAAAAACAGGAAACTCGCCGTCGACGCACAAGGCATCGTGGCGGGTACGCGGAGGTTATGGCTAATAGGGCGGTCTGCGACGGAAACCCATCGCATTTTCGTAGGCGTTTTGAATCGCCTCACGCACGGTCGTCGCACGACCTTCGAGGGGCATGCCCTTTCCGGCTCCCATGTCCATCGAGCCAAAGACAGCGACTCTCCGCATATCTTTGTATGTCTCGAGGTGGATCACGTTGATCCGATATGCGATCACATCCGGGTGATCGCAGGTGTAGTCGATTCGCACGACACCCACTCGATCGCCGTTCGGAATGAGGACGTCGAGGATACTCAACGTCCTTCCGATCGCTGCGACGGTGAGGCGAACGCTGCGATGCTGATTCACCAAATCCTCCACGGTCACCGTCGCCTCGTCCAGTTCCTCCACCATACGGACATGACCGGGAGCGAGAACCACGGCCGCAAAGTCGGTGTCCATACCGTCGAAGTACCCGCTGATGTGGAGGGTCATGTCCGAGATTTCTTCCAGCCGTTCCAGCCACACGAAACAATGCGTGTGGATAGAACGAATCCATCGCTCCTCGTGAGGCGCCCTCCTCCAGATCCTGCCAACCACCTTTGCTTGATTTGCCTCCCGCTCATGGGGGACGACGTTCACGATCTCGAGTACAAATTCCTCAAATACGGCTTCCTTGTTTCCGATGGTCGCATGCAGCTGACCACAGATGAAGCCTCTGAGGGTATCGAGCGCAGTGTCACCGGTACGCATAGCACTTCTCCCTTGTTTTCTGACGTGTTTGGGGGACTGAGAAGTATGCGTCAAAACAGGACTTTGTCAAAAAGAGAAACAGAAAAGACCGCTTTCTAGGTCGTCTTTTCTGTTGCTTATTTTTTTCGTAACCTACATCCCCATCAGTAATCCCATCGCCTTCTTTGCTAACTCTACTTTTGCGGAGGTAATTTCTTGAGCTCGGCTATTGCCTTGTGCAACAACGGAAATGAGATAATCAGGATTTTTCATGAAGTCGTGCACTTTTGATTGCAGGGGGGCAAGGAAAGTGACAAGCGCTTCGGCAACGTCTTCCTTAAGTTCCTTCATGCCTTTGCCGTCGTACTGCAGTGCAACGGTTGCGGCGTCCTTGCCTGTTGCCAGAGCAAGCATGGTAAGAAGGTTCATCACGCCGGGACGAGATTCATCATAGGTAATGCCGGGAAGAGAATCGGTGACCGCGGTTTTGATTTTTTTGCGGATGATGTCTGCTTCATCCATAAGCGAAATGTAATTCTTTTCGCTTGGTGCGCTTTTGCTCATCTTTTTTGCAGGATCATCAAGTCCAAGAATTTTTGCGCCTTCTTTGCGAATAACGGGCTGGGGAACAACAAACGTTGTTCCAAAATCCCTATTAAAACGCTCAGCTAAATCGCGGGCAAGTTCTACGTGCTGCTTTTGGTCGTGTCCGACCGGAACAACATCCGTATCGTAGAGCAGAATATCCGCGGCCATAAGAACCGGATACGTAAAAAGCCCCACAGAAACCGACTCTCCTTTGCTGAGCGCTTTATCTTTATATTGCGTCATGCGCTCCACTTCGCCCATGCGTGCAACGCACTGCAAAAGCCATGCAAGTTCAGCATGTGCAGGAACGTGAGACTGTTGAAAAAGAAGCGTTTTTGTTGGATCAATGCCCGCAGCCAAATAGGTTGCCACAACAAAAGCAATATTTTGAGAAAGTTCCTCAGGCTTTTGAGGAACGGTAATAGCATGCAGATCAGCGATCATCATGCAGAGATCGTATTCCTTTTGCATCTCAACCGCTGGCAAAAGCGCACCAAAATAATTGCCGATGTGCAGGAGGTTGGTAGGTTTGATTCCGGTGAGCGCGCGCTTCATATGGATAAAAGTTTGAGGTTTTTAGTTGTTAGTTTGAAATGAGTGGATGTTGTTTTTAGGGAGTAGGATCCTGAGCGACAGCGAAGGACCTATCGCACGACTAAGAAAGTCTTCTCACAAATGGGTTTCTCTGGATCCTTCGCCGAGCTCAGGATCTTGTGATCTCGGAGTTCCTTCGGTCGACAAGGGTCTCCCTCAGGATGACACACTTATTAAAAATCTCCTTTCACTTCAAACTCTTAACTTACAACTTCAAACTCCTCACATTGGTGCGGATGGAGGGACTTGAACCCTCAACCTCGTGAAAGGACAGGCTTCTGAGACCTGCGCGTATGCCAATTCCGCCACATCCGCAGGGAAAATCACTCTAAGCGTAACACTGCTGCTCTTGTACGGTCAAAATTTCCATGCAAGTCCCGTGCGCTTGTACCATACTCGCTCAAGCGTCCAGCGATCCGAAACGTGCGAGAGTGTTTGCGGAGATATCCCCAAGATATCCACGCTATGGATAAGCGGAAGGACATTTTGGAAGAGAAAAGCAACGGGTAAGCTCGTGATGAGTTCCTGATTAAGTGCTAAAAATGCCTCCGAACGTTTGTCGGGAGAAGAAGAAGTATGCAGGGTGCTTACCGCAATATCCATGGCGGTAGTAGAGAATTGACTCATATTAAAGCCTGCGGCACCATTTCCCGACGAATGCCAAAAGGGATAAGGATCGGCAATAGTGCCATATTGCTCTGCCGCAATAAGAACATCGTACTGTTTCTCACGAAGTGCGCCTGTGGCGTCGGCATTATTGAGGGTAGTAACGGTAACGGTGATGCCCATGTTGCGCCATGCGTTGGCAACCTGTTCCGCAGCGCGCATAAGCTCGGTATGTTCTGTGGTGGTAATCGTAAGTGTTAACTCGGTGCCGTCTTTTGCACGTTTTCCTGCATCGTTCAGCGTCCAGCCAAGGCTATCAAGAAGCGATGCGGCGGTCTGTACATCTTGCACACTTGCCGCAGTAGGGAGAAAGCCGGGGATAGCAAAACCTGTGGGAGTGCCCAGATTTCCGGTTGCGTCAGCGGTAATTGCGGGGACATCAAGTGCAAGCGTGAGCGCTTTGCGCATGTCACTTTTATTTAAGAGTTCTTTTTTTGTATTAAAGAACGCGCCAACGTATTGCGGCAGGGGAAGAGGAGCGATAGAAAAAGCGGAATCATCCCGTAGAGTAAGCGCATCGTTCAGGCTAAGAGAAGCGGTGGTATCAATGCGCTTGTTTTGTAGTGCTTGCAAAACATCCGCACTACTTGAAAAGAACTTTACCGCGATCTCGTTGATATACGGATGCGTGCCATGGTAGGTTTCGTTTGATTGAAAGGAAATACTGCGAATGATTCCCTTAGAATCTTTACTTGTTTTTTCAAGGATATACGGACCCGTTCCTACGGGTTTGAGATTGAGCGCCGCAAGACGAGCATTTGCAGGAGAAATTTCTTCCCACAGATGCGCAGGAAGAATGCCGACAGTTAAGAGTTCAGGAAACGCAGCGTACGGTTCTGCTAAGGTAAAGGTAAGGGTTCGTTCATCGGTTTGCGTAACCGCAACATTTTGATATGCCGCAAAAAGCGGACTACCATACTCTGCGTTTTGAATTGCCGCAAAGGTAAAAATAACGTCGCCTGCGCCAAAGGGTTCGCCGTTTTGCCATGTAACGTTATTTTTGAGAACGCACGTATACGTTTTCTCGTCTTCACTCAGTGACCATGATTCGGCAAGATCGGGTTCAAGGGATTGAGTGGCAGGATTGAATGCGAGAAGTCCACTGTATACGAGCGTGCTGAGTTCTTTATCAACCGTATTTGCATCTGCGTAGAGCGGATTAATAAGTTGCGGATAGCCAAGCATTCCTTCGGTGAGCGTTCCGCCTGGTTTGGGGATACTCATAAAAAGTGTGGAAAGACCACCAAAAAGAAGCAAGAGCACGCCAAAGAAGAAGAGAACACTTCCTCCGGTAAAAAGCTTTTTTTCTTGCGCGGTAAGAATGCGGGGAAGTTGTTGCAATTGAGAAAACGAAAGAAATTTTCGTGATCCCCTCAGTGCGTTTACTTGCTTTACTACCAAATCTTCACCCGAAAGAGATCCGGTGTTTTTTCGTGAAAAGAGCCGTGAAAAGATTTTTGAAGGCAGAAAATGCGTTATTACCACGCAAATATCATGTTCAAAAGAGCCGTTACAAAAAATGCGCTTGCAAGAAGTACCGTACCGATATGGAGGCTTTTTTCAATGCCGCGGCGTGTGCGGTACATGCTCCCATCACCACCAAAAGCCAATCCTGCATCTGTTCCACGTGCCTGGAGCAAGATAGCGCTGCACAAAAGAACACTCAAAACCAGAAGGATAATATCCAAAATCATATCGCCCAGTATACCAAAAGCGTCTATTTGCGTAAAGCAGCCCTCTTCTTAAGCAATGGTATACTTTTCTTCATGGAAGAAGTGCAAAAACATCCTTTTTCTTTCTCAAAAACGCTCGTAACACTTGTGGGTGTTTTGGTATGCATCGGTGTTTTGGGATTTGCGTATAAAATCTTTGCGTATTATCAAGATTTTCGTTCAGGAAATTTGGTTCCCGTTGATACGTATCACTCAACGCATGCTTCGGCAGCACGCATTGCGGCACTCGCAAGCAAAAGTGAAGGAAGTGGGGAATTGGCAACGGCCGACGACCCGGCATTTGGTTCGGGTGAACATCCTCCCGTTACTATTGTAGCGTTTACCGATTTTGGCTGCCCCTATTCTCAAGAAGAAAGTTACGTTCTTGAGGCAGTTGCACGCAATATGGGTGATGAAGTGCGCGTTATTATGCGCGATTTTCCGCTTACCGATTTGCATCCGGGAGCAGACCTGGCCGCCATGGCTGCCGAATGTGCTTCGGAGCAAGGAAAATACAACGAAATCTACACTATCCTCAACAAAACAAGTGATGCATTTACCGAAGAAAATCTGCTCGAATATGCACTGAGTGCGGGAGTAGAGCGAAAGGAATATCTCCAGTGCATGTCTTCGGGGTACTATGAAGATGAAGTTGCGGGCGATATTGCCGACGGTGTTGCGGCGGGTGTTACATCCACACCCACACTGTTTGTAAATGGGGTAAAAATTGAAGGAGCAGTTCCTTATGGCATTTTATATGAAGCGGTACAGTCGTTGGCTGAGTAAAGGAATAGGGGTGATGATGGGACTCGTTTTTGCGAGTGCTTTTTTGCCTGTTTCCTTTGTGTTTGCGGCAAATAGCTGCGAGTGCTTTTGTGGTGATGTTGAGTTGGGAGCTTTTAGCATCGGTGCGCAAAATAGTGGGAATGAGTGTACGCAAGCATGCTCCGAAGTAGTATCTTCAAAAAAAGTTCTGTATGTGGGATGTTTTACGGATGAGGCCATGTATCCAGAAAACAGTAATTTGTGTTGGACTGAAGCTGAGTGCATAGCGTACCCCGTGAATATCGGCACCGACACGTATCAGGGTGCGTGGGGTGGACAGTCGGCATACTGTAGTCAGCAATCCATGACCGGTGCGCAGATGGGATATTGTTATGGACCATTGATTCCCGTTACGCTGAACGTTCCTATTTTGGGTGTTACTGAAGTGGGAAGCGTAGGTGATTACATTAACATCATATATCGCTACGCCATTCCGTTGGCCGGATTATTTGGCGCACTCATGTTTACGCTTGCGGGCTTTCAGTACATGACTGCCGGGGGAGACAAGGGCGCCGTTTCTAAAGCAAAAGATCGCATGAAAAATACGGTCATCGGCATTATTTTGCTCATGTCCGTCTACACTATCGCGTACCTTATTGATCCGCGCTTTACGCGCTTCAACCAGCTCCGTCCGCCTCTAGTAAAAGAAGCCGTTCTTGTTGATGACGCCACAACGTGCGAGTCGCTTATAAGGTATGGATTTGATATCGATTGGACATCGGGTTTTTGTGGAGAAAAAGGAAAAATTACGGGAGATGACAGTGTCGATTTGAATATCGTTAATGCTCCCGAGGTAGGCGATACATGTATGTTCAGTGGATGTGATGACAAGAGTAAAACATGCGTTATTAAAGGAGATAACAGCGGCGGAACATGCGTTTCTTGTGACGAAATTTCGTCCATGAATGATTCATTAGGAATAACGCCCACCGCCTCTGTATGTTCGCAAATTGCTACACGCGCACAGAGTCAAGATACAAATCCCGACCACGTCTATAGCTGCTATTTTGATGATGATTTCTCAGATTTTTCCGAAGCCGACGCAATCGGTGCGGATGAGTGTGTTGAGTTTTATACGGGAGGAAAAGAATATATTGACTGCAATGCACTTGAAGACAAAATCACCCATTCTTATGATGGCTGTGGTGCGTATGAATACGTAAATGCAAAATCGTATCTTCAATCTACCGATGGACAGGTTTCAGAATTCTTTGGCTACGGTTCAGCAGATAAAATTGCGGATATTAAAAATCAATTTGCCTCGATTTGTGAGCAAGATGTATGTGATCTTGCGGATAAGGGGACGATAAGCCAAGGAAGCTGCAATATGGTAGATGTTTCCCTTATCATGTCTATATTTACGGATAGCATTGAGTGTATAGGTACGCAAACATTAGCGGATGATGAATAGGGGCAAATAAAAAAAATCGGTGCTGTACGGGCGGGTTTAAAACCCGCCCCCACGAACACCGATTTTTTTACTTTGCTTTCGCAACAACTAATTCCTTAAACTTGCGAGCAAAATCTTTAATGAAATTGAGACGAGCGTGGCGAACGATGTACGTTTTTACCAGCTCGATTTTTACAATAGAAGGCGTGGTAACGGGGAAGATTTTTTCTACACCATAGCCATTGCTTTCTTTGCGGATGGTGAACGTTTTAGAAAGTCCTGCGCCACGTGCGGCAAGAACCAAGCCTTCAAAAATTTGGATACGTTCTCGCTTTTCGCCTTTTGCGCCAATATCCAAGATTTTTTCATGGATGCGGAGAACTTGGCCCGTGGTAATTTCTGCGGGTTCAATAACTGCGTAGTCTTTAGCTTGTGCCATAGGAGAAGGAAAAATCCCAAAAAAGAATGGGCGAATAGTAGCCAAAAACCAAAAAACCGTCAAGCACGAGAGGAAATGAAAGCAAGGATCTGATCTGCTACATCCCGTGGGGCAAGCGCGGTGGTATCAATAACCAGGTCGTAGTGGCTTTTATCAAGAAAATCAACACCATACCACTTCTGAAACCGTTCTTGGTTTTGCGCTACCCGCTTTGCCAAGTTTTCTTGTACATCGAGAGGGCTGGCGTAGGCGCGTTCATCTTTGCGGTTTTCGGGATGCGTTTGCTGCTCTTGGAAAATGCGCCTTGCGCCTTCTTGGGGGTCAATATCAAGAAAAACTTTAACGCTGTGCGGAATGCAAAACCATGCCATCCATCCATCAACGATAAAGTTATCTTCTCGTTTGCCAAGGTCAGTGGCAAAATCATCCACAAGCTTGTCTACCTTGCCATCATGCATGTCTGCGGCATTGAGCTCCTCAATCGTCATGTTATGCTCCGCGGCGTATGCTTCGCGCATATCTCCCATAGAATACGCTTTGTACCCAAGCTTTTCCGCAAGTATCTTTTTTATGGTTGATTTTCCCGCACCAGAAAGACCTGCAAGAGTGATGATCATACGTTGCATCAAATTGAATTATCTATTGGTGGTTGTGGTGGGGAAGAGCTTGAGGCTGAGAAGAAAATCCTGGAGTGTCTGAGGAAGGGGGGACGTGAACGTGGCATCTTCGCCGTTCGGGAGCGTAATGCCAAGCTCTGCTGCGTGGAGGAAAAGGCGAGGAGTACCCGATTGCTTCAGATTTTTTTGCGTATAGAGTGTATCTCCCGCAACGGGATGGCCAAGGGCAAAAAAGTGCGCACGAATTTGGTGCGTACGTCCGGTTTCAATGCGTACTCTTAAAAGCGTTGAGGAAGAATAGCGAGTAATAACCTGATAGTGCGTAATTGCTTCTTTTCCTTCTTGAGAAAGCGGACGAGCCGCCATGCGTCCGCCGTGAGCCGACCGAGCGATGGGAAACGTAATGGTACCGCTATCATCTTTTACATTTCCAAGCACCAGCACGTCGTAGTATTTTTTTGTTTGACGGGTTTTAAATTGCTTTTTAAGCCATGCGTGCGCTTTTTCGTGCTTTGCAAAAATAAGCACACCCGACGCTTCACGATCAAGCCGATGTACAACGCCAGAGCGCAAAGGATCTCCGCCTATGCCAGCCATGGGAGGGAAATGTGCAAGAACTGCGTCCATGAGTGTCGACTCATCGGGATGCTGGGCGCCTGTGGGGTGTACTAATACTCCAGATGCTTTATCGGTTACGATAACGTCGGCATCTTCGAAGAGAATAGTAAGAGAGGGTGTTGGTGGTGGGGTGTGGGGTGTGAGAACTTCCTCGGCGACTTCAATAAGATCTTTTGCAGAAACCAAAACGTGTGCAGAGGAAGGAATCGCTCCATTTACAACAACATCTCCCTGTATAATGCGTTTTTGTACCTGTGCACGGCTTATTTCAAGAAATGCGGCAAGAGCAACATCAAGCCGTGTGGGTTCAGATTCTGTGGGGTGAAAGGTTTTCATGGACACAGTATGGCAGAAAGAAGGGGTTTGAGCTATAGTGTGAGGGTTTTTTGTGACAAACTTGGGCAGCAAGTTCATGGGCCTGTAGCTCAGTCGGTTAGAGCGCCGAGCTTATACCTCGGTGGTCGATGGTTCGAGTCCATCCAGGCCTACCATTGTGAAAGTGTGAAGTTCAGAGTTATTAGTTTGAAGTGAGTGGATGTTGTGTTTTGTAAAAAATAAAGGACAGCAGACTACAGACGGCAGATAGGGAAAATAAAAGGACTACCTTTAACTTCAAACTACCAACTACAAACTTCAAACTCTCACCTGTATACTGGTCTCAGCCGCAAGCATAGCTTCGGGCTTTCAGCCCGAGGACTTTCAG
>CAYPWV010000025.1:0-9301 GCA_964414795.1 uncultured Gammaproteobacteria bacterium | reverse complement strand
CTTGCTCTCTACCTGAAACGGAGACGGAGTGTTGCATTGAGAAGTTGAATTCATCCTAGAGAATATTGAGGTGAAATTGAAAAAAATCTCCTTCGATTTTTCTTTGATGTCCTGCGGTAAGGAATGTAAAAATCTGATCATGCATTCCTTTTTCCAGTACGTAGATTAGACTATTATGTTCAAGTCGTCGTACGGCAAGGAGAAGGTTTTCTTGTTCCTCAAGTAGCTGAGGAAAAAGAACGTGCATGAGTTTTTGTGCGATGGAGGATTGATCAATGTGAAAAAGTGCATCGGTTGCGTGAAGGAGTGCGTGATGAAAGATAAGGGAAGCGTCAGTGAGTGCGGTGTAGTGGCCGATCAACGTATCGGCCATCGTGTTTTTACGCATATCGCGTACGAGTCCTTGCGCGATTTCAACGAGATCACGATGATGCATCTCAAAAATCATGTCTGTATCGTCAAGAAAAGAGGCAGGAAGATTATTCGATGCAAGAGACGCCATAAATGGCGTCTGTACGTTCGCGACACGAAGCAATTGCTCATGTATCTTGATTTCATCATCCGAATATCCCGAAGTATGCGTTTCGCTTCGAAGTGCTCGGTTGCCGTTTTCAAAGGTAAGAATGTCATCAGCTTGGGGAAGATCAAATCGAAAATCGGTAAGCGTAACACCGTGGCGATACGCAGAACAAAGCGCATGTTCGTATGCGTATGAAAAGATCTGTTCTGAGGTTTTTGTTTCCATAGGTTTTCATCAGTATATCTCTCCTATCTTCACGGTCTCATTTCTTCTTCGTAAGCATCGGCGGGAAGTCGTGAAATTGTGTGCAGAATTGTGCTTTAAAGCGAGAAAATCCTTTCCATGTTTCGGGTTCTCCGGGTGTCCAAAAAAGACCAAAATCAGCATACGCATACCCTATACGTTGTAACCGCTCAAGCCACCATGTCATAAGCCCTGTTCCCGCATCAGCATCGCGGCCGATGGGCGTTGCGCAAGAAACTTGGTGCGTGGACGTTTTGAGTTCGGGGATATCAAGATACGCAAAAGCAGCTTCGTAGAGTGCACTATTTTTTGGACGAGCACCCACAATGCCTACGCGATTGCCGTGGCCTGCTATTTTTTCTGCAAGAAGAACGTTGAATGCTTTTTTGTGTGCAGAAGTGAGCGTGGAGCGAAACGCTACATCCCAGTAATCATGAACGGTAATGGATTCAATAATCCAATCATGCTTTTTCCAAGCCGCAACATGTCGTTTTGCGTGAGGAGAAATATGTGTAAGTACACTGTTTTCCGGAGCGATGGCGCAGATGCCGATACGACTTTGATGGAGCGCGAGGGTTGATGGCTTCCAATCTGTGGGAGTATCGGTGCGAGAAATGCGTTGCCAAAAAAAGAAATGCGGACGAGGAAGGGGGAAATCCCAGCTAGGTTCTTCATCACTTAAAAACCGCGCAAAACGAAGCAGACCATATGTCCACGTAAGACCAAGCTGCTGTTTGCGCTCAAGAAAGTGAAAACGTCTTCCCCGCGCACGTGCTTCTCGCTCAAGAAAAGGGCGACACGCATCGTGGGGAATATAATCTGGAGGCAGGGGAGTGATGAGGCGATTTTCTTGCTGCTGTGCGTTAAATGCATGTCCAAGAAAAAGACGCTTGATGACAGGAGGAATCATAGCGGAACACAAAAACCGCCTGGTGCGGCGGCTTTTTGCAATTATTTCGTGCTACAACCACGGTTTCCCATGTGCGCCGCAATAACAAGTGCGCCACCTACAAGGGCAAGATCTTTCATTGCAGACATGATACTCATTTGCATACCTGTTCCTCCGGTAATGATTCCAGAAAGGTGAATGGTAAGAACAAAAAGCAGCAATTCTGCAGCGAGCAAGAGCGCAGCTAAGCGAGCATAGCGATTCAAAGCAATGGCAATTGCGGCAAGAACAAGGCCTGCGCCAGAAACGTACACAAGGAAAAGCGGGAACGGCCATCCAGAAAGTACTCCTACCATGTCTTCACCCTTGAGAAAGTGAAAAATGCCAAAAATGAATAAGGGAAGCGCAAATGCAATACGACCTATACAGGCAAGCGTGCCTCCACCGCATACGCACCCACAGCTACATCCTTTTTTGTCACCTTTGTCGACACAGCATGCATCATGCATAGAACGAGGAAAAGAATATGAGGAAATGATAACATGGTATACTTTTGAAAGAAAAGTATGGACTTGCATATTCAAGAAATGGCTCCAAAAGCGCCAGAAAGACCTCGTGATATCGGGGAAGTAGCTGTCGATGTTGCTCAAGAGACTCGACAGGTTCTTCGTCAAGACACCGAGGCGATGGTACGGGCGAGAACACAAGAAGCCGAACGCGCAGCGCGTGCCACGCAAGAAATGAAAGATCCCGTGCTGCAGAAGGTTGAGTTTCTTCTTTCGGATGGTCTCGCTGATGAATTTGTAGCTCTGAATTCCACGCAGAAAGCTGCCTTCAAAGAAGAAGGTGAAAAACTTGCAGTGTGGTTGCATGATGCGCTTACGCAAGATCGGGTAAGACCTCATTTGGTGCTTAGCCATATTGAAAAATGGCTTCTTATCATTCAAGCAAGAGACCGTGCGGAGTATTGGTTGCGTCAGGAGGCGTATATTCGTGCACGACGCGCAATGCGTGAGATGATGAGTAATGAACAAAATGAACAAGTCCATTAATTTTTTTCTGTGGCAAAAGCTGTTGCATCTCCTCTTCCTGTTCCCGAACTTCCTGAAGGCATTTCTCCAGAATTGCTTCTTACGCTTGGTATTGGGGCGTTGATTCTCGTGGGTCTTTCTTTTGTTGCTGTTGCCATTATTCGCCGTCGGTCAGAAGAGCGAGCGCGTTTGGGGGAGGGGGAGGATGCGCCTGTAACGCTACAAATTACGCTTCCCAAGTTTCAGTCTGACGAAGAAGGAAAGCAGCGCGAGGCACAACAAACCACAAAAGAAAAAATCGCGGTTGCCGAAACACTTTTTGCGGCATTGGGCGGTCTTCCGCATGCAAAGGGTTTAAAAACGTGGATTACCGGTCATCATGATGTAGTTGCGCTTGAAATTGTTGCACTTGATAAAGTTATTTTATTTTTTGCAACGATTCCCAAAAAGTATCAAGAATTTTTTGAGCAACAGGTGCATGCACAGTGGAGCAGCGCATATATAGAAGAGACGGATGATTTTAATATTTTTTCGCCTCGTGGTATTGCAGTTGGCGGGTACGTAACACAGCGAAAAGAATCGATACTCCCCATTAAAACGTATAAAGAACTTGAGGCAGATCCACTCAACGCACTTACCAACGCACTTTCGCAGGTGTTGCAGGGCGATGGCGTTGCGGTGCAGTTTGTATTGCGTTCTGCCGCGCATCAGTGGCGTGAACAAGGTCAGCGCATTGTGCGCAACATGCATGAGGGGATGTCTTTTGCGCAGGCAAAGCATGGTAAACATGGACAAGGTTGGACAGAAAAAAAGGAAGACTATGAAAAGCGTGAAGCAAAAATGAAAGAGCGCAAAATGAGTGCGCTTGAAACAAAGATGCTTGAGGGCATTGAACAAAAGATTTCTAAGGCGGGCTTGGAAGTAAATATTCGTGTTATTGCTTGCGCTAAGCAAGCGGATGCGGCACAAGCCTACGTAAAAAACGTGCTCAATGCATTTGGTCAATTTAGCATTTATGAATATGGAAATGCATTCCAGGCATCCATTCCGTCATCAAAAAAAGCATTGATTCAGAAGTTTATTTATCGCCAATTTGCGCCTCAACAGCGCATGGTATTGAACACCGAAGAGCTGGCAAGTTTGTGGCATTTGCCGCTACTCACCACAGAAACGCCTAATATCAAATGGCTGCTTGCAAAAACCGCACCTCCACCTACCAATATTCCTACCGAGGGACTGCATCTTGGTTTCAATTTATTCCGCGGAAAGCGCACGGAAATCTTTATGAAGGATGCCGATAGGCGGCGTCATGCGTATATTATTGGTAAAACGGGTGCGGGTAAATCTGAGTTTATTAAAAATCTCATCATCCAAGATGTAAAAGCGGGAAGAGGTGTTGCGGTTATTGATCCGCACGGAGATTTGGCCGATGGGGTGCTTGAACTTATTCCCAAAGAACGTGTAGAAGACGTGGTGTATTTTAATCCGTCCGACATGGAGCGGCCGATGGGATTAAACATGCTTGAAATTCCGCTTTCCGAAGAAGATGCAAAGCTCGACCCCGAAGAACAGCGAAAAATCCTTTCTACGCAGCGCGACTTTGCGGTGCAGGAAATGATCAACATTTTTTACATGTTGTTCCCGCCAGAAATGATTGGTCCAATGTTCGAACATCAGATGCGCAACTACATGCTTACGCTTATGGCCGATCCGGCAAATCCAGGAACGATTGTTGAGATTCCTCGGTTGATTTCCGACGATGCATTTCAGAAAGAATGGGTTGCGCGCGTTACTGATCCGGTCGTGAAGTCGTATTGGGAAGATGAAATTGCAAAAACGAGCGATTATCACAAGAGTGAAATGATGGGCTATTTGGTTTCAAAGGTGGGTAGGTTTGTGGAAAACGAAATGATGCGCAATATTATCGGGCAAACGCGTTCGGCATTCGATTTCCGTAAAATCATGGATGAAAAGAAGATTTTGCTCGTAAACTTGTCTAAAGGAAAAACGGGTGAAGTGAACGCATCGCTGCTTGGTTTAATTATCGTGGCAAAAATGCAAATGGCGGCGTTTCGTAGAGCAGATACCGAAGAAAGCAAGCGTACCGATTTCTATCTGTACATCGACGAGTTCCAAAACTTCATTACGCCTTCTATCGCTACTATTTTGTCAGAAGCGCGTAAATATCGTCTTAACTTGGTGATGGCGCACCAGTACATGGGGCAGTTGGTAAAAGATGGTAAGAGTGAAATTCGTGATGCGGTGCTCGGAAACGTAGGAAGTATGTTTGTTGCGCGTGTGGGCCCAGAAGACACCGAAGTACTTGGCAAAATCTTTGAACCGATCTTCTCGGGTTCGGATTTAATGAACACGGATAAGTTTACGTGGAATGTAAAACTTATTATTGATAATGCGCAGGAACGACCTTTCACTATGAAGGCATATCCGCCTGCAAAAGGAAATCCTCGGGTAGGGGAATTGCTCAAAGACATTTCTCGTTTGCAGTACGGTCGTGCACGAGAAGAAGTAGAAGAGGAAATCCTTGAACGCGCAGGCTTAAACAAGCGGAGAAAATCGGAATTAGTTCCCCCACCACCGGGATTGTGAAGTGACGAGGAATCGAGTAGTTTGAAGGTATAAGTTTTGAGTTTGAAGTGAAAGGTAGGTTCTTTTGTGGTTGTCATCCCGACCCTTCCTATCGTCAGGGCAAGCTTCGGAGGGACCTCCCACTCTTTGTCACGATCACTTTTTACTTCTTCTAAATATATTATATTAGAAGTTCCGGTGAAGTTTTCCTGACAAGGGGTAGTAGGTCCCTCCTATCGTCGGGATGACAGACTTATCAAAAAAACAACATCCACTCACTTCAAACTAACAACTCCCCAACTTCAAACTCTTTCTTATGTCTTCTCTCTTTCGAAAATATCGTCCGCAGCGGTTTGCTGATGTTGCTGAGCAGGAGCATGTGGTTCGAACCATTACGCAACAAATTCTTCAAAACTCTCTTGCACAAGTGTATCTTTTTTCTGGACCTCGAGGTGTGGGCAAAACCACGATCGCCCGTTTGCTCGCGAAGTCGCTTCAGTGTACGGGAAGGGAAGCGGGAAGTGCAGAAGCATGCGGTGCGTGTTCATCGTGTACGTATATAGCCGAAGGAAAGATGATGGATACCATTGAAATTGACGCAGCGTCGCAAACGGGTGTTGATGCGGTGCGAGAGAATATTGTGGAAGGCGTGCGTTTTGGTCCGTCGCTTGGAAAGTACAAAGTGTTTATTATCGATGAGGTACACATGCTTTCTACAGCGTCTTTTAACGCACTCCTAAAAACGCTCGAAGAACCGCCAAAGTTTGCCATTTTCATTTTAGCAACAACCGAATTGCATAAAATTCCCGCAACCGTTCTTTCGCGTTGCCAACGTTTTGCCTTTACGCGCATTCCTGCTCCGGCGATGATTGAGCGTTTGCGCACGCTTGCGCAAGCCGAAGGTCGCGTGGTTGAAGATGCGGTATTTATGCGTATTGCACGGCTTTCTGAGGGCTGTTTGCGTGATGCAGAAAGTTTGCTGGGTCAAGTGTTTGATAGCGTTGAGGGAGAAGTAACCGACGAAAACGCAAAAACGGTTCTTCCCGATTCCTCGCTTTCGCTGTTGAATGTGCTCATGCAGCTGCTTGCGGATGGCAAAGTGGCCGAAGCAGCGCAAGAAGTAAAACGCGCAAGCGAATCCGGCGCATCTTTGCGTCATGTACATGATGATTTTTTGGAGTATCTGCAGGCAGTGGTGTTTGCGGTGTGGGGAGATAATCCTGCAAAAATGTACGATGCACTTACCGCACAAGTCATCACAAACGCCGCACAAAAGCTTGGCTCACGAAAAGCCGTTGCATTGCTCGATGAGCTCCTCGCCGCTCGCCTGCGCTTAGCCCCCGCTCTCCTCCCCGAGCTTCCCTTACAAGTTGCGTTTTTCAAATGGGAACAGGCATGTGTAGGGGCGGATTTTATATCCGCCCCCGCGAAAGCGAATGTGAATGCGAAGTCACCAGATCCTGAGCTCGGCGAAGGATCTCGAGAGACCCAATTGTCAGAAAAATCCCTTATTGGTTCGATAGGTCCTTCCTATCGTCAGGATCCTGCTCAGCAAAACAACATCCATTCACTTTCAGTACTGGCGGAAGATGTTCCGCCCCTACTTCAAACTTCCAACTCCCAACTTCAAACTCCTCCCACCACGTCACCTACCAACGACATCATGACACCCCACCCCCTACCCCCTGCAACGTCCGACGTGGCCACACCCCTCTCCGATCGCGCCGAAAACATTCGGGCAAAATGGGGAAGATGCTTAGAAAAAGCAAAAGAAGCGGGGCCAGGATATGCGCTTATGATTGCTTCTGCGCAATTTATGGGATTGGAAAACGGCGACACGCTTCTTGTTGAATTTCCGTATCAGATGCATGCAGATCGCATGCAAGATCCAAAAAACTCCAAAATTCTTCTCGACGCAGTACGAGAAATTTGCCTTCTTCCTCCCGAAACGTACATCAAGGCATCCCGCGAAAAGCGTGCCGAAGAAGCAGAAGAAGGCGTGCAAGATTTACTCGCAGCATTTGGTGGAAGCATTGTATAATGAATACAAGAAATCTAAGAAAAATGTATGGAAGAGGGGGATTCTAGAAGGGGCGGATCATCGGAAGCAGCGGAAGAAGTGGTATCTACCGTTGGGTGGCTACTTAATCCATCAAATCCAGACGGTGAATTTTCTTCTGCACTAAAGGCATTGCGTGCAAGTTACGCTCCGGGGGAGATACGAAAAAATTTATTGAGTCAGTTGGAGCGAGTATTTGTTGATGAAAGTATCCATGAGTCTGATCGGAAATTGTTGTTAAAAAAGATGGATGAGATGTTAGCCGCTGCTCGTGCGCAATATGATGCTGAACGGGGTGTTCCAAAAGTGGCAACAAGTTCTGCTTCTGCCGGCGCATCTCCAGACCCCGCAAGAGGACGAGTGCCAGATCGTGCAACACCACCAGCGGCTACTCCCGAAGAACGAGAAGCTAAATTTACAAAAAAATTAGAGGTATATTTAAAAGAATTGCCCGAACGAGCCATGGTCGCTTTTAGTGACGGAAAAACGGTTGAAGATATTACGGAAAAGGCTCGAAAGCTTCTTGAAAGTAAACTTGATGAATTTGGTATTTTAGATGATGGACGGCGTCTTCCTGTACTGGAAAAAATGCGAGAGATTGTTGCTGAAACATTTGCAAGATTTAGTAAAGAAAAAGAAGAGAAAGAGTATGAAGTTTTTCTCAAAGGTTTAGAAAATACTGCACGTGATGCGATGGTGCGCGGGGAAAATTACATGACTGTTGTGCGGAGAACGCAGGCTGCGTATGCTACAGGAGTAACTGCATTTTCTTCGCAAAGACGATTGAGTGATGGAGCGATTGAAGGGGAGATGGAGAAAATACATAAAAGTGCTAAAAAGGCGAGAGAAGAAAACAAGAAGGGGAATCTTGAAAAGTATAACGCATGGTCAGAGCCATGGTTTACTAGTCTTCCTCAAACCTATCGTGCAGCATTAGATGAGGGGAAGAATGCAGAAGAAGTGAAGAGAGAAATGATAGCGGTTCTTGAGGCGCAGCTTGGATCAGTTCATGATGGTAACACGCAGCGTTTTGCGCGACGGCGATTCGAGCTTATCGTTGACGAAGCATTTATGGCGTGGAAAAGGGATGGCAGCCTTGCGCGAGTTGAGGATGTGCGAGAAAGCCCGCAAGAAAAACTTCGTGATCAAGAGCGAGAAGCGGCAAGGGAGTGGCTTGCGGCGTATAAGCTACGAAGGAGAATGCAAGATCTTTTTGAAAAAGGATATAACGGAGACGAAGTAAGGGACGCACTGCGATTTCTTTTCATTGACACGATAAAGAGTCTTGATATTTCAGAAAGGCGAAGATGGCTTGGAAGGTTAGATCAGGCGATTGCACGAGAGGTATAGGACTTGCATTACGAGCGATTGTTCCTGCATACTGTGCTCGTAATTCATTCAATTTTTTCTTTCTTATGAAGACATCTGCTCTCTTGTGCACAAAATTCATGGGTACGTTCATCGTGGGAATACTTATTGGCTTGGGAGTTTTTTGTCTCGTGTATCCACGTCTTGCACCTACCAGTCCCGTTATCTCTTTGGGAGAAAATACCGGACGCATTGTAGCGTTTGATATTTCTGCGTGGGGAACGCCAAACATGCTTTTTCAGCAAGAAGGTCGTCTTCCTGTGGTGTTCTATCCTTCTGTCGAAAATATGACATCGCCCACAGTTACTTTGCTTGATGGTGGCACGATGAGCTATCAAGAATTTGTGGCGAATTTTACTGCAAGCCAAGGTGAAGATTACGCCCACGCACTTTTCACTGTGAGCTATAAGGAGAATGATGTCGACGAACTCGGTTATGTCACGTCAATAAAACAAGTCAAATAAAGAGCTAAAAAATCGTAAAAAAGACGAGCTCATGCAGCTCGTCTTTTTGATTCTGCGAATTATATTTCAGAAACTCTTATCTTCACTAGACCCGTTGCCATATACCCCTCAGTTGTATAATTGCATCCTATGGATATTCGG
>CAYPWV010000024.1:0-10192 GCA_964414795.1 uncultured Gammaproteobacteria bacterium | reverse complement strand
GTCGCGATGATTTATGGATGAACGGTCGATCTCCAGAGGATTTGCGCTTGATCCGCGAAGCCTCGCCACGCCGCCCGCAGGAACTTCGGCCCGTATTTGACCATGAGTGCCCACATTTTTTTGATGGGCCACGTGATCACGAATACGTATTTTTGCCGTAGCCAGTGCGGCACTTTTGCCAGAACCTTGCCGACGATCGGGATGATCCCAATGCCCTTTTCCAGGAACCATAGAGCGGCCCAGGGGAAAAGAAGCGAGGTGAGTATCGTCCCACCGATCGTCGCTGCGAGAACTAGCAAACTTAGTAACAATTGCAGAACAGCGTCCAAGCCGTTTTCTCCTTTGTTTCGAGGGATTTTCGAGATCTCAGAACAATGTATTATACCACATTTTTGACTAAAAAACAATACCGAAATGCACTGATCACAGGCGGTGCATTACATTCCTGATTTTGCCTCATATTGCAAATACAAAGAGACGCCATAAATGGCGTCTCTACCACGTCGTTCGCGAACGACGTGGTCTACGTATATATTATGGCTAATATCAGCCATTTACTACCGGTTTCCAGACTCCTGGACTTATCTCCACAAATCGCGCGTTTGGGATGCTGAAACCTGAGGCGAGTCTATGGCCACCGCCGCCAAACTTTTGTGCGGCAAGGGTTGCAACATCGCGCGTTCGGCTGCGTAGGCTGCCTTTGAGTGATCCGTCCGGCTTTTCGTAATACACCACGACCGTTTCGTGCGAGGGATCGAGAACCTCGTTGAGATATTCGGAGAGCGATTTGATGTCATCCTCGGTTGCCTGTGCGTCGTTGATGTCTTTGAGAGTGATGCCTGTTGCGGTTGCGTCGAGTTCTGCGTCGTGCGACAGGCGAGAAAGTGCGATGCCCCAGAGTTTGAGCGAAGCGGTTGATTTGTTCATCATCGTATGTTGTACGATGGGTTTAAGGTCGGCGCCACGGGCAAGGAGTTCGCTTGCCAGGCGCATGACGGTGTCGTTCGTGTGTTGTGTAGAAAAAAGAATGGTATCCGTACACATGCCTGTTAAAAAGCATTGCGCCGCAGCTTGAGAAACGGGCAATTGCAGCGCTTGCACCAGGCGATAGGCAACATCTGCCGTTGACGGTGCTTTGGGTTCGATGAGATTGATGTCGCCGTACTGTGGATTTGTTGCGTGATGATCAATGCACACGACAGGAACTTTGTAGCGCATTTTTGACAGGAGTGCGGGAAGATATGCGCCATCAGAATTATCGCACACGATGATGAGATCAATGCTTTCATCAAGAAAAATCTTCTGATCGCGACCTATATGTTCTACACCGGGAATAAAGGTGAACATGGACGGAAGGGGCTTAGGAGAAAAGATCGAAACTTTGCGATGTGTTTGTACAAAAACATGAAAAAGACCAAGTGTAGAACCTAGCGTATCGCCATCAATACGTTCGTCGGTCAGGAGTAAAATATGCCGTGCAGAAGCTATTGCTTCCGCGATTCGTGTGTACACCGGATGCGTCATAGGGAGGGAGAAACGTATCATCCCCAATGATGCTGGTCAAGGAAGGGAAAAACAGGAGATACTTGAAAAAAGTAACGAGGTGTCATCCCGGGCTTGACCCGGGATCCATCGCAATTTACTAAGCTCATGACGATGGATGCCGGATCGGTGTCCGGCATGACAAAGACTATGTACTTATCCCGCATCGACATTCAAGGCTTTAAAACGTTTGCACAAAAAACAACGTTGCATTTTCCTAAACCCACCGTGGATCATAAGCCGCTGACGGTTATTGTAGGCCCTAATGGTTCGGGAAAATCCAATCTTGCCGATGCAATTCGGTGGTGTTTGGGCGAGCAATCGCTCAAGCACATTCGCGGAAAGGAAGCGCAGGACGTTATTTTTTCTGGATCATCGGGAAAAGCGCGATCGGGATTTGCGGAGGTTGTGTTAACGTTTGAAAATACGGAGGGAAATGTGCCCGGGAATGCGGCAGAAATAACCATTGCACGCCGATTATATCGTGATGGCGAAAGTGCGTATTTGTTGAACGGTGAAGAAACACGTTTGCAAGATATTCAATTTTTTCTTGCCGAAGCGGGCGTTGGTCAGCGATCGTATGCGGTTATTGGGCAGGGGATGATCGATCAGATTATCGTTGCGTCGCCCGAAGAGCGCAAGCAATTTTTTGATGATGCAACGGGTGTGCGCGGTTTTCAAATGAAACGTCATCAAGCAGTGCTCAAGCTTGATCGTGCATCGCAGAATTTAGCGGAAGTAGAAATGCTGCTCGGAGAATTAGAGCCACGTTTAGCGCTTCTGTGCAGACAGGTAAAAAAGCTTGATGAACGTGCGCTTATTGAGGAGCAATTCACCCAAGCTGCGGTGCAGTATTACGGTACCTTGTGGTGGAATGTGATTGATGAACGTGCGCTTGGTGAGGCAGATTATGCGCGTGTGTTGAGCGTTGTTCAGGAGGCAAAAAAGAAAGGCACGGCAATTGATGCTGAGCTTTCTGCGCTTGAGCAGCAGCACACGCAAACGCAATCTGCGCACCAGGCACAGCGTACGGCGGCACAGCACGCCTATAAGCGTGCGCTTGATGAGCTCCATGCCGCACGCAAATCGCAAACGCTTGCCGAGCAAGAAATTGCACTTGCGCGTGTTCGTGCACAGTCTTCGTGGGCGCCTTTGCCACTCCACGACATCGTTGCAGAGGTAACGGCGATGAAAGATGCGCATGATGTGCTTGTTGCCGAGCTTGAGCAGGTGCAGTCGCTTGATGCGTTGTCGTCGCTTGTTGCAAAGACGCATGACATTCGTACGCGTGTTGGCTCACTCCATAAGCGTTTGGTAAAGCCTGCGCCCGAGGCGTGGGAACCTGATGGGGAGCTCGTACAAAAAGTGACTGACGCTGAAAAGAAAATCACCGACGCTGAGGCGCAAGTGAAGATTGCTGAAGAACAGCTTGCCGTTGCGCAAGGGCAGGGAACCTCACCGAATCAAGAAGTGTTTACGCTCCAGCGGAGCGCACGCGAGGCGCATGCAGAGCTGTTGCGCGCTGAGCAAGAGCTCCACGTGCGCGAACTTGCGCGTACGCGTTTTGATGCGCAGGCTGAGGGACTTTTGCGCGAGATGCAGGATGCACTTTCTGCAGATCTTATTACGCACATTCAAGAAAAAGCTCCTGAGGTTCGTGCACAAGATGTTGCGCGTGCGCACGAAGATGTGCGGCGATTGCGCCATCACTTAGAAGTGATTGGGAGTATTGATCCAGATGTGGTGCGCGAGCATGCGGAGGTTTCTGAGCGGTTTACGTTTTTGTATACGCAAGTTACCGATTTGCGCCAGGCAATTGCTTCTACGCGCGAGGTGGTTACGGCGCTTGATGCGGATATTCAAGAAACGGCGGAGATCGCGTTTACGCAGATGAATGTTGAATTTCAAAAGTATTTTTCGGTGTTGTTTGGCGGGGGATCGTGTGCTATTGAACGTGTGAAACGCGTTGTTGATCGCGATGTCGACCGTGACGTAGTGGTCGATCAACGTATCGACCACCTTGTCGATCGTGAGGACAAGGCCGAAGACGTAATCAAAAATAACATTCCTGAATCTTTATGGTCTGGCGTTGAGATTTTCGCGGCTCCTCCGGGTAAACATCAAAAAGGTTTGCAACTCCTTTCGGGTGGTGAACGCGCATTAACAGCAATTGCACTTTTATGTGCCGTCATGGCGACGAATCCTTCACCTTTTGTGGTACTCGATGAGGTTGATGCCGCGCTTGATGAAGCGAATACCGTGCGCTTTGCGAATATTCTTGGCGAATTGCGACACAAGACACAATTTCTTGTGATTACGCATAACCGCGCAACCATGGAAAAGGCGGATGCGCTGTATGGTGTGACGATGGGAGGCGATGGGATGAGTCAGTTGTTGTCGGTGAAGTTAGAAGATTATGTGCGAGGTGATTCTGCGCGACGATGAATATGGTGCATTGTTGAAGTAGAGACGGTCCGTCGGACCGTCTCTTCCCTCAAAAAACGTGGTAATATCGAAATATGTACCACGCAAAATTATTTTCCGAAAAATATCGTATTTCTACCGTGCGTTTAGCATCCCATGATTATCGATCATCAGGTTTTTATTTTGTTACTTGGAATGTAAAGAATCGACTCACTGTTCTTGGCGATATACAGAAAGGTGTCGTTCATCTTTCGAAATGTGGAAAAATTGTCATGAGTGAAATATATGAAACCATGATTCTACGTCCCGACATTCACATTGATACGGTCGTTGTTATGCCGGATCATGTGCATGTATTATTTGATTTTTGGTATGGCAATGCGAACGTAGAGACGGCCCGCCGGGCCGTCTCTACAAAATCGATATTACATCCAAATTCATTGGGTTCCATTGTTGGTCAAATCAAATTACAATCCACAAAACGTATACGAAAATTTTCCTCTGGGTTTTCTTGGCAAGAACGTTTCTACGATCGAATTGTGCGATCGGATGAATTGCATCGTATTCGTGCGTATATTCAAAATAATCCATTACAATGGGAGATGGCCCACCGGACCGTCTCTACGGACAAATAAAAATCATATGGATCGCGAATCCTATTTTTACGAAGCAATCAAAGAGGTCCAACAGGCAACGTGCGAACGTCGCAGGTGTGGAAGTGTTATTGTTGCGCCATCGGGAGACATTATTGGTCGTGGATGGAATGGGCCGCCTGCGGGAGACGAATCGCAGCGACGGTGCGGAAGAAAAGCGGAACTGCATCCCGATTTTAAGAGCGACAAAACGTGCTGTGTACATGCAGAATGGCGCGCAATTTTTGATGCATTGCGACATCGTCTCGCAGACGTGATTGGAGGAACGTTGTATTTTGCAGCGTGCAATGAAGCGGGCGAGCATCTTTTTGCGGGAGAACCGTACTGCACTATTTGTTCAAAAATGGCACTCGATGTTGGTCTTGCATTTTTTGCATTGTGGCACGAAGAGGGCATTCGCGTGTATGATACAAGGGAATATAATGATATTTCTTTTGCGTGGACCCCGTAATACAAAAAAAATATGCCCAGATTTGATTTTGATCCTTCCATAACACCTATTGAACATTTTGCTTCATGCTCGCCCTTTGAGAGAAAGATTCTCATAAGAGATTTGGAGAATTTTGATATATATGTTCCGGGAGCAGGTAGTCCTTTGAATGCCACTGAGCGAGCAACAATGAAGACTACTCTTGAGAATGAACAAATTAATATAGCCGCAATTCCCGCTTTTCTCGAAGGACTTGAGCGAAGTTTTTTTTGTTCATGCAGGGATTATGGTCCTTCGTAAAAATACTCCTGCAGTAGGCGCGTTTCTTCGTAAACTTTCTATACCCCGCGAAACGCCCCTCATTGCCGTACTCATTCCTCGTTAAACATCTATGCCCTATCCTAAAAACACGCAATCTCGTTCGCGAACTCCTCGCCAACGCGATGAAAAAACAAGTTGGGAACCGGTTGCAAAATGGTATGGAAAGCATTTGAAGGAAGAAGATACCTATCAAACAACCATTATTTTTCCTAAAACACTTGCCCTTCTCGCGCCTAAAAAAGGTGGTGTGTATCTTGATATTGCGTGCGGCGAAGGATCGTTTGCAAAAGAGCTTTCAAAAAAAGGTGCAGATGTTTTTGGGCTCGATATAGCTTCAACGCTTATTCGACAAGCGCAAGAAAAGCGTATTCATGGCGCAACATTTCGTGTTGCAAATGCAAAAGATTTCGCACGTTATTATCCCGAAAAAAGTTTTGATGGCGCAACATGTATTTTAGCCATTCAGAATATCGACGACATGGAATCGGTCTTCCAAGATGCTGCACGTGTTTTGCGCCCCAAGGCGCCGTTTGTGATCGTCCTCAACCATCCCGTATTGCGTACGCCTCGCCAAACGTCGTGGGGATATGATGAAGGAAAAAAGATGCAGTATCGTCGCATTGATGGGTATCTCATTCAAAATGAAATTCCCATTTTAGCGCATCCGGGTCAGGGAGAGCGCAGTGAACGGACATTTTCGTTTCATCGTCCGCTCCAAGATTATGTTACTGCTCTTGCTGCCGCAGGTTTTGTGATTGACGGGCTTGAAGAATGGTCATCCGATCGTCGAAGCGAATCCGGCGAACGCGCTCGCACCGAAAATCGTTCTCGCAATGAGATTCCGTTGTTCATGGCAATTCGGGCAAGAATGGCTCGGTAACCAAAATTGCCCCACCATGTATTGACAAACTTTCCCACTTCCGGCAAAATGCTCTCGATATTTATTATTTCAGTAGGGTTAAGTGGTTAAAATGGTAAAGGTGGTTATTTTCTTAGACACCCGACGCCCCACCCCCTACACCCCTTATTATGATCGTCTTCCGTCTTTCTCGTACCGGTAAAAAGAAGCAACCGTATTTCCGTATTGTTGTCCAGGATAAACAGCGTGATCCTTGGTCTCCTGCTATCGAAGTTGTAGGTAACATGAATCCTCGTCTTGAAAAGAAAGATGCGGTGCTCAATAAAGAGCGTATCGAATACTGGCTTTCCAAAGGCGCGCAACCTTCTCCTACCGTTCGCAATTTGTTTATCGATATGGGAATTATTAAGGGTGACAAGGTAAAGCACACACGTATTACTGCAGCACGTGCAAAGAAAATTGCAGAAAATGCTGCAAAAACGTCCGCATAACAAAGTCCCCCACATGGGGGCTTTGCCTTTTCTGTAACATTTGTATACTACGCACTGTTGCGACCTAAGGTGAACAGCGGCACCGGACGCACTTACTACCGCTAAATATTATATGGATTTTGATCAAGAGTTTGTTGAATATATCGTAAAGAATCTCGTAAACAAGCCTGAAGAGGTTCGTACCGAGCGCAAGGTTGATGAACAGGGCGTGCTTATTACGGTTCACACTGCGCAAGATGATATTGGGTACGTTATTGGAAAGGCGGGCAAAACCGCCATTGCTATTCGTACGCTTCTTGCAACGCTTGGTGCAAAGCACGACATGCGCATTAGTTTCCGCATTGATGCCCCCGATAACGGCAAGCGCCGTGGTGGGGAAGATATGAGCATGGGCGCTGCACCTGTTGCATCTCCCGCTCCTGCAAACCCTGCTTTTGCGGGCGCCGTTGGCCCCATCGATCCTCTTCCTGGTGATGATCTTTCGGTAGATAGTCTGACGTTCTAATTTTTCCTCAGGAATCGATGTATGCAAGAAGCAAGAACAAGAGAAGGTGAGCCACCTCGTGAAGATGAACGAGGAACAATGAGCGATCTTTTTCATGAAACCCTAGATAAGGAGCGATTCGCTCTCAAAAATGCAGAGCAGGCTGTAGCTGATGCGGCTTTGTCTTCAAGAAATACCGAGGAAGAGGCCCAATACATGAGGGATCTCTTAGATGCCGATGTCTGTCGTACTCGCATTGGGATGTATGAAAAGCTCATTACTTTAACAAGAGATCGAAAAGATGTGCGGATCTCAGGTGATGTATGGTTTTATATAGAGCAAACTATTGCAGATGTTGCGTATACGTATAAAGCTCCTCAGCATTCCTTAGAGTTCCCTAAAGAAGATTCGCATGTTCGTCAATCAACATATAGACTTGCTCTTATGACCGTAGCAACGTTTATCAGATCATTGTAATTTTACTTTTCGCATAAAAATCCGTGCTACGATATGCTCGTCGTGCGGATTTTTAATTTGAGAGAGTGTCGTCCAAAGTTGGGCTAGGTGGGCTAGAAGGCTAGGTAAAGCTCATGCTACGATATTCTTGCAGCATGAGCTTTTATGCAGAATTTTCTTGGTGAAACGAGACCCTCTTATGAACCTTTACTTATATGGCAACGTTCGATGGATTTTTCGGTAAAGATTTATCAAACTACAAAGAGTTTCCCTCAAGATGAGAAATATGGTCTTGTTTCTCAAATGCGTCGTGCTTCGGTAAGTATGCCCAGTAATATTGCCGAGGGAAGATATCGCAGTACGTCTAAAGATTTTAGAAAGTTTCTTTTTCATGCCTTAGGTTCTGCAGCGGAATTAGATACTCAAATCTGTCTTGCGACAAGAATAGGTATTATGCAACGGGATGAAGAAAAAGGCTTGCGTGCTGAGTTGCAGGAGATCATGAAAATGATCAACGCATTTATTGCGTCACTTACCTAGCCCGCCTAGCCTTACTAGCCCAACTTTATGCTTCACATCGACATTCTCACTATTTTCCCCGAAGTTATTACGCCCTATACGGAAGTAGCGATGCTTGGGCGTGCGCAGAAGAATAAGCTCATCAAGATTCGTGCACATCAATTGCGCGAGTATTCTGCGGATAAAAGACATCATAAGGTTGATGATACGCCGTATGGTGGGGGAGCGGGGATGGTGATGATGGTGCAGCCATTTGATACAGCGCTTCAGAGGGTGCGATTGCGAAAAAAGTTATTTGCACGAGAGGCTCCTAAGACACGGGTGATTCTTACTGCGGCGTCGGGGAAACTGTTTACGCAGCGTGATGCAGAGCGATTGGCGGAGTATGATCAAGTTATTTTTTTATGTGGACGGTATGAGGGTGTTGACCAGCGTGTTGAAGATGCGCTTGTTGATGAGACGTTTTCTATCGGTAATTACGTTCTTACCGGGGGAGAGCTTCCGGCGCTTGTTATGGCGGACGCCATTGTGCGGAATATTCCGGGCGTTTTAGGGAACGATGCCACGCTCTCTGAAGAGTCTCATGGTACCGAGGGCTGGCTTGAATATCCGCAGTATACGAAGCCGGAAACGTATGTATTTAAGCAAACGTCAGGTCAGAAGGTGCAGGATGTGCAGGAGTTCAGTGTTCCGACCGAACTTCTTTCCGGAAACCATAAAAAGATCGCCTTGTGGCGCCAAGAACAGGCAAAAAAACGGTCTCAGAAAAACGTTTGAAGTTATCCCCAGAAAAGGAAAGAAAAACGCCGATGAAAATACTTGACAGCTTTCTTGGAGTCTTATAAACTGCCGCTCGTCGCTGAAGGAAATTTCTGCCGATACCGACCCTTCACAATTTCATATCTAACAACGATGCAATCACATAAACAATTGTGTGATTACAGCGTCCCAATCGCATCGAAAGATGCATCTATAACAGAGTCTCTTCATTCATGAAGAGAACTTCTTACTGAGAGTTTGATCCTGGCTCAGGATTAATGCTGGCGGCGTGCCTAAGGCATGCAAGTCGAACGAATGTATTTTTGTAGCAATACTTGAGTACGTTAGTGGCAAACGGGAGCGTAACACATTGGTAACTTTCCCTGAACTCGTGAATAACTCTTGGAAACGAGAGCTAATACGCGATATTGATGAGGGGGCTTATGCCATTCTCATTGAAAGAATTTCGGTTCAGGAGAGGCCTATGGCCCATCAGCTTGTTGGCGGTGTAAAAGACCACCAAGGCTATGACGGGTACCAGGCGCGAGAGCGCGACCTGGCTCATTGGAACTGAGACACTGTCCAAACACCTACGGGTGGCTGCAGTCTGGAATATTCCACAATGCACGAAAGTGTGATGGAGCGACGCCGCGTGTCGGAAGAAGGCCTTCGGGTCGTAAACGACTTTTATCAGGGACGAATTTTGACGGTACCTGAAGAATAAGGGGTTGCTAACTCTGTGCCAGCAGCAGCGGTAATACAGAGACCCCGAGCATTATCCGGATTTATTGGGCGTAAAGCGTTCGTAGGTGGTTTCGTAAGTCATTTGTAAAATCCTCAGGCTTAACTTGGGGGCTGCAGGTGATACTGTGAGGCTTGAGAGTGGGAGAGGTAAGCGGAATGCCCGGTGTAGCGGTAAAATGCGTTAATATCGGGTAGAACACCAAAGGCGAAAGCAATATGCTGGAACGTCACTGACACTCAAGAACGAAAGCGTGGGGAGCGAAAGGGATTAGATACCCCTGTAGTCCACGCCGTAAACGATGGTCACTAGATTTTGGAAGTTTCGACCCTTCCAGAGTCGTTGAAACAAGCTAACGCGTTAAGTGACCCGCCTGGGAAGTACGGTCGCAAGACTAAAACTCAAAGGAATAGACGGGGACCTGCACAAGCGGTGGATCATGCGGTTTAATTCGATACAACGCGAGAAACCTCACCTGGGCTTGAAATGTAGCTGCAAGCTCTAGAAATAGA
>CAYPWV010000023.1:0-12067 GCA_964414795.1 uncultured Gammaproteobacteria bacterium | reverse complement strand
ATTCTGGCATACGGGTAGGATTCTACTCGTTGCGTTAGATTCTGGAGAGGAAGTTGTATACCATTGCGATTGTTTTACTTATTTTGTGGTTGCTTGGTTTTGTAGGTTTTCATATTTTGGGTAGTTTTATTCATGTATTGCTCGTTATTGCTATTGTTTTGTTCCTTGTGCGTGTTATCCGTGGAGAAAATCCATTGAAGTAATAAAAAGTTCCCCGACGTAATGTTGGGGATTTTTTATTTCCTGTGTTTTTTGATGAGGGTATAGAGAAATACCCCTTAGTTCCTTGCGGAACCTCGGGGTTTGACGATGTGATTGTGGCTTTTTGTTCTACGTCACCGATCCAACGAGAATGACTCGAGTATCGGGAGCATCGACGACACTGCCGTTGATGCGTTTTTTTGAGATGACGGTTTCGGTTGTCACGATTTTCCATCCGAGTTTCTCGAAGAGTCGAATGATGGCAGGTTGTTCGACACTCGTGCGAACGGCTCCGTGTTTAGGACTCGAAGCTCTGCTCAGAATGTTGCTCACGAGAGCGTTTGCGACACCCTTCAAACGAGCGTGCGGGGCGACGAAGATTTCGGAGATGTACGGAGACGTTCTCGGAATTCCCACGAGATCCATAACGTCGACCTTGCGATGCAGGTTGAAGAGCCACGACGCACCAATGACGCTACCGTTTGCTTCTGCGACGGCCATGACAGCATCTTCGTATTTCATGACGCCGAGGATCTCATTGATGACTTCCTCGAGTGTAAAATCTTCGCACCAGGGATACTCCGCAAAGCATGCGCAGTAGATCGCGGCGAGAATTTCGACGTCGGTGGGTTCGAGGGGACGAATTTTGAACATGTGCGTACTCCGTAATGCGTTTACCACCACGCAGAGAGCGTTTTCTTTTCCATGGTGTAACAGGTGATTCCTTGTGCGACGTATTGATTGATGAGAAGGGGAGTTTGTTTTACGCCGTCAATTATTGCTTCGGTGAATTCCTGCAGATCATTTCTTGGTGTTTGTGAAGAGCCAACGACTTGATAGAGTTCTCTTGCGTTGAGTCTTTGTTTTATTTCATCTTCATTGATGTCATTTTCTTTTTCCTTCATGAACGTTTCAAGAATAGATGTTAGCTTTTCTTCGGTTTCGACCGTGTCTTTTGGTCCACATTCAATTTCAAGTCCGCAGGGGAAGAATTCTGATAGGGGTCCTACAAGTTCCGAAGAAATACTCGGCCAATAGACGATACGAGGAATAGTGAGTCTTGCCGCAAGAGACAAGTTTTCTTTTGTCATTTTGGTAATAATGATGAATATCCCGCAATTTGGCACTGCTCCGTGAAGATCGATAACCCAGTCGTATAATGCTGTCTTTTTGAGAATTTCTGCTGCACGACGTGACGCATATTGTGACGATTGTATATCGCCAGGTGCGCTGCGATTGAGATCTCCTTCGAAGGCTCTGGTATTTTGTTTGTAGGCGGGAGGGTTCCCGATAATCCATTCAAGATAAGGGACTTTTGTACTTAATGTGCAGAGTGTTTTTACTCCGATTGGTTCATCGCCGTGTGTTGATCCGATAAAGAGAATTTTGGGAGAGGTCATAGTATTACCTTTGTAATGATAAAGATTTTTTTAATAAAAAAGACCCGCAAGCAAGCGGGCTTCTTTTCGGTCATCCTGGTGAATAACGTTAAATAACCCGCTTATGTATGGCGGGTATGATGTGCAACGTTAAAGCTTTTTGGAAAAGATGACATATACGAAAGGGAATATAACATGATTTTTATCATGATGCAACACGAAGGATGAAAGGATGCAGCCAATGGAGCGTAAAAATGGCGAGCGTTGCCCAATAAACGGCGTGTAAAAGATTGGTATGGCCGTGCATATTGAGAAAGCTTTTGGAGTAATCCCATAGCCGACGATTTAAGAAGATGACAGCCATCTGTCCGCAAAAGTATTCGTAACCCGCAAAAAAGACTCCTAATATGCACCACTGCACGAAAAGCGGAAGCGCGAGGAGATAGTGACCGAGCGAAAGGAGGATGGTTACGCCTAATCCATAGGTGGGTGCCAGGGGGAGAAAGGAAAAGCCTCCTCGTGTCCATTTATGTGCAGCGAGTGATCGATAGCATGAATCGATGATCCATCCGAGAAAGCTATACAAAAAGAATATCCAAAGCACAGGCTTTTATTCGGTCTCTTCTTTTGGGATTTCGATCTCTGCCCACACGTCACAACCTTCACAATTCAGTTTTGACCAATCGTATGCGGTTTTTCCTGAACGATCGTGTGTCACTCCCGTGTCGACGGGCGACATGGTGTAGTTACATTGGGGACATTTTAGAGGATATTTCATATGCGGTGAGCATAGAACAAAACAATTGCAAGAGCAATGGAGCAAAACAAAAACCCCAACGATTTTACGTTGGGGTTTTGTGCGAACACGTTACGCAGCGGTTTCTGGAGTTGCAGGAGCTTCAGACTCTGGAGCTGGTGTTTCTTCGGATTCGGGAGCCGCAACAGGAGCGGGAGTAGGGGCGGTATCGTCAGCTGGCTTGGTGGTATCTTCAGACATTGTCATAGGAGCGAAGTGTATTGAGCCATTAATCCGGCTGCCTTTATAAAGAACTTTTGTATGGTATCAGCTTATATGGGAAATAGCCACCAATTTTTTAGGATATCCACCTTATTGTTTGCCTGTATACCCTAGGGGGGTATTATAAACTCATATGGAAAAACCTCATCGAGCAAGTATTCTTCGTCGTTTAAAGATTCTTGAGGGACAAATACGCGGTTTACAAGAAATGATTATTGCTGATGCATATTGTATTGACGTGATTACGCAAACATCTGCAGTAAAACAGGGTTTATCAAAAATTGAAGATATCCTTCTTGAAGGTCATCTTGGACATTGTGCGATTAATCAAATTCGTAAGGGAAAAGAAGAAAAGGCTGTGCAGGAAATTTTGAAGGTTTATAAACTTAAACGAAGATAAGTATGCAAAAAGTTCGCGTGCATATTTCTGGCATGCATTGTGCATCATGCGTAGGAAGAATCGAAAAAATATTGCGCTCACAAGAAGGCGTTCAGGAGGCTTTGGTAAATCTTGCAACAGAAGAGGCTCGTATGGTGTTTGATGATACAAAAACGAACATGACCATTCTTTCTCAGAAGATAGAGCCTATGGGTTATCAGCTACACAGTATCGATCACGTTCCAGTGCAAAAAGGTCATGCAGTAGGTCACGATCACGGAAGCACTTCGGAAGCTGAAATGTTTGTGTTGCAAAAAAAGGTGATGATCTCTATTCCTCTTGTTCTTTTTGCTGCAGGTTTAATGTTTTGGGATATTTTTTCAGAGAAATTTGGTTTGCTGCCGGTGATGTCTTTTACGATGAAGGAATTTTTTCATCATTTGTTACCTATTATTGCGACCTATATTCTGTTTGTAACGGGAAGTCAGTATCTTCGAGGGCTTTGGATGTTTTTACGCAAAGGTGTTGCGGATATGGATACGCTTGTGGGTTTGGGGACGGTTGCAGCATTTTTGTATAGTTTTATTGTTACAGCCTTTGAGGAATTGTTGGCGCCCTATCTTGATATTTCGGTGACGTATTATGACGTAACTATTATTGTTATTGGATTGATTACGCTGGGAAAATATTTTGAAGCACGTGCAAAACAAAAAACGGGGAGTGCTCTTAGAAAGCTTTTGGGATTACAGGTAAAAACGGCGCTTGTGTTGCGAGATGGAAAAGAGATGGAACTCGCGATTGACCAAGTGCAGAAGGGTGACATTGTGCTTATAAAATCCGGAATGAAAATTCCTGTTGATGGAATAATTACTGAAGGATCGTCGTTTGTCGATGAATCGCTCATGACGGGAGAGCCTGTGCCTGTAGGGAAGGGCGTAGGCGATCGTGTTTCAGCGGGAACCATGAATACTACAGGAGCTTTCTCTTTGCGCGCAACGGGCGTGGGCGCCGAAACACTGCTTGCGCACATCATTGAACTTGTACAAGAAGCACAAGGATCAAAAGCACCTATTCAGCGATTAGCGGATAAAATATCGGGTATCTTTGTTCCGATTGTTCTTATTATTGCTGTACTTTCCTTGTTGGGATGGTTGGTTATTGGAGGAAGCTATTTGCCGCCTTCTCAAGCAGTTGCGTATGGACTTGTTTCTTTTGTGAGTGTTCTCGTGATTGCCTGTCCATGTGCGCTTGGTCTTGCAACACCCACAGCGATTATGGTTGGCGTTGGGCGAGGTGCAACGCACGGTATTCTTATTAAGAATGCTGAGATTCTTGAAAAGCTTTATAAAGTGAACACGCTTGTTGTTGATAAAACAGGAACATTAACAGAAGGAAAGCCTCGTGTTCTTTCAGTCGCGACATTGAAGGATATGAGCGAATATGATGCGCTTGCGCTTCTTGCGGGTCTTGAAGCACAGTCGGAGCATCCTTTGGCAACAGCAATCCTTGTGTATGCTGAAGCGCAAGGTATTGAGAAGAGAAGAGTGACTGCGTATGAGAATCTTCTTGGGCAAGGTGTACGTGGAGTAATTGATGGTATAACCTACTACACAGGTGGTCCAAGCCTGCTTACTTCTTTGCATCTTGCAATACCAGGCAAAGCACACGAGCAAAAAAATGCGACAATTATCTATCTCGCTACAGAAAAAGAAATACTCTTTTCTGTTGCGGTTGGTGATCAGATAAGGGATGGTGCAAAAGAGGCAATAGAAAAATTGCATGCATTGGGCATTCGAGTTGTTATGGCTACGGGTGATAATAAAGATGCGGCGAGTGCCGTTGCACAAGCACTGGGCATTGATGATTTTTTTGCACAAGTTCTTCCGCAGGATAAATTGATAAAAATAAAGGAATTACAGGAGCAGGGAAGTGTGGTTGCAATGGCGGGTGACGGGGTGAATGATGCACCTGCACTTGCACAAGCTGATGTAAGTATTGCAATGGCAACGGGTTCGGACGTTGCTATTGAGGCGAGTGCAGTAACACTTCTTGGCGGCGACATTACAAAAATAGTTGCAGCTATTGAGCTTTCGCGCGTAACAATGAAAACAGTAAAACAGAACCTTTTTTGGGCATTTGTGTACAATCTCGTTGGCATTCCGCTTGCAACGGGTTTATTCTTTCCGTTTTTTGGATGGCTTCTTTCGCCTATTTTTGCAGGATTTGCGATGGCGATGTCGAGTGTATCCGTTGTGCTCAATTCACTTCGCTTAAAAATGAAGAAGTTATAACAGTATATGTCTGAAGAAAAGTCTTGCATCTTTCATGTAGAAGGCATGCATTGTGCGTCGTGCGTTTCTTTTATTGAGAAGACATTGTTGGGAAAGGGCGGAGTTACAGCTGCGCACGTAGATTTGGCAAAACATACCGTGATGATTTTGGGAGATTTACCTGATGATCAAAAAGATTTTGCAGATCAGTTGACTGAATATATTTCGGGAAATGGTTATAGATTGTCTCTCGAGAAGGGAAAAACTCAGAAAAACTATCGAGAATTTCTCATTGCCATTCCTGCAGCGCTCGTTTTTATTTCTGCTTTTCTTTTGCTTCAGCAATTTGGTTTTGTACATTTGCTTGGATCGGGAAAGGTAAATTATGCAACGGCATTTTTTATTGGTCTTCTTGCTTCTGTTTCAACGTGTCTTGCGGTTGTGGGAGGCATTGTTCTGTCTTTTTCTGCAACTGCGGCAAAACAAGGTGAGCATTGGCGGTCTCAAGCGATGTTTCATGTGGGTAGATTAGGGGGATTTTTCCTCCTTGGAGGAGTAATCGGCATCCTCGGGGGAGTTTTTCAGCTGGGTATTGTGGGTACGGGGGTGTTGGGACTGATTGTGGCGCTGGTAATGCTTTTTCTTGGTGTAAGTCTTCTTGATATTTTTCCTACTGCAAAAAAATTTATTCCAAGCATGCCAAAAGCATTTGCGGATCGGGTACATCACGTGAGTACATCGTCACATATACTTGCGCCTATGCTTGTAGGCATGGGAACTTTTTTTCTTCCCTGCGGATTTACACAGTCCATGCAGGTTTATGCACTTTCAACGGGAAGTTTTGTAACGGGTGCGTTTACCATGCTCTTTTTTGCATTTGGCACACTTCCTGTTTTGGCAGCGCTTTCTTTTGGTGCGTATGAAATTTCTCATAAGCCGTGGAAGGGAACATTTTTTAAAGCAGCGGGAATTGTAGTTATTGTTCTTGCATTGTTTAATGTGTGGAATGCGTTTATTCTTTTAGGGATAACTTCTTAATTTTCTATGCAAAAAGATTCAAAAATTGCCTTACTTTTTTGTGGATTTTTTATTGGAATACTTGCACTATCCGCAGTGCTGCGTGCGAATAATTTAGAGAATACAGTCTCGTCTTCTGTTGTGCATATTGAGGACGGCGTGCAGATTATCGACCTTGCCGCAAAGGGAGGTTTTACCCCAGGTTTAGTAGAAGCACGGGCAGATCTACCAACTGAACTTCGTATCACAACGAATGGTACATACGACTGCTCATCAAGCATCGTTATTCCTTCACTCGGATACAAAAAAACACTTCCTGCAACAGGAATAGAAACAATACGTATTTCTACAGATAAAGCAACGGGAACACTTGAGGGCACCTGTGGCATGGGGATGTATTCGTTTGAAATTGCTTTTAAGTAGGGTATTCTTTTTGAAAACGTTTTATGAGAAATATTTTTTCATTTTTCAAGGGAGAAACAGGTTCGATGCATAGGGATGTTTCGGTAAAATCAAAAGAGGGATCGTCGGCTCTCGAGGGTGTATTTGATATATTTTTAAATGATTTTGGTATCGATCTCAACGATTGCCCAGAGGCCCTGCGGGCCGTTGCTGAAATTGCCGTAGAAACCAAATTACGTCCCGCATTCCCTCTTATTTTAGAAATTTGCCGTGATAAAAGATTTGTTCGAAGTGTTCATGGTTCATCTGATGAAGAGCACCTTATGGATATTAAAGGATTAAACTTTAAAAAGATATTTTCGCATATTGACGCTTTGCCGCAGGGAGAGCCGTATCGCAGTGTTCGGCGTTTCTTTTATGCTCTCGCAGAAGACAAGGGACAGTTGCAAGATTTGCCGCTTGAAGCTCTTGCGAGTGATCCGGATGGTAATCCTTATGAACCAGAGGTTCTTCCTTTAGAAGCACTTGAGCCTATTACTGAAGTTCCCGTGCTCGATCCAAGTCTACGTCATAAGCCTGCGTCGTATGGATTAGCAGATACTCTTTTAGAGCCGGATGCTTCTGAAGATGAAGGTATTTCGCATGCTGAGGTCGATGGAGATGATGAAGAGCCTACATCTTTCATAGCTCCTCCTCTTGAGATGCCTAATTCTTCTTTGGGAGGCAAATAGCATCTCTTGACTTGCTCTACAATATACCTCATACTCAGAGGTATATGATGGATTTTGCGCAATTGCTTAAGGGAACAACGCCGCAACTTATTCTTGCGGCGCTTGCAGAACGTAAGATGTATGGATACGAACTTATTAAGCACATTCGCGATGTGAGTGCGGATGTTATTTCGCTTGGAGAGGGAAGCGTGTATCCGCTTTTGCATGCACTTGAAAAAGAAGGCTTTGTAAAAAGCCACTGGGTACATTTAGAAAAAGGACCGGGAAGGAAGTATTATCAATTAACAACTTCAGGAAAGCGAGCGCTTACGGACGCGAAAAAACAGTGGAAAGGATTTGAACTCGCGGTGCATCGGGTTCTTTTTGGGCATGCATAAACGTATGCATAAAGATTTTGAGCATGTTGTTGATGAGCTGATCAAGCAAACGGGCGCAACGGGGAGACTTGCACGTGACCTTCGTCAAGAGTTCACGAGTCACTTTTACGAAGTCTCTGCGGAACTTCTCGCAGAAGGATTATCGGAAGAAGAGATGATTGATGAGGCAATGAAACGTTTTGGAAATACAGAAGACATCGCAAAAACATTTGAAAACCTTTATCACATTCCTATGCAGAAAATAGCAAAGAAAATTTTAGCGGCAAGTGGTGTGGTGCTCGGGATATTTCTTTTTGTTGATTTTTTGTATGTAGGTGAATTTGATTCTTCCGATTTTCAAAAAGCTATTGAGCGAAAATATGATGTTCCCTATGAAATCGTTCGCGAGTATGTGCATTCCGCTTCTTATAAGCCCTGTAAAACGGATGG
Source organism: uncultured Gammaproteobacteria bacterium (assembly GCA_964414795.1). Taxonomy (GTDB): domain Bacteria; phylum Patescibacteriota; class Patescibacteriia; order UBA9934; family UBA9934; genus JAGORL01. The sequence continues at coordinate 3,864 of CAYPWV010000023.1, read as the reverse complement.
TATCGGTTTAGACAATTATTTTCTTGCATTAGGTGTGTCATTTTGTGACGTAACATGGATTTTTGATGAAAATCGTTTCCTTTGGCAAGTATCTGGACCAACAATGACAAAAGAAACATTTTCGTTACCTGCTGATACCGCCGATTCTCTTGCGGCGAAGATGCTGTATAGCGTTCAGAGAGATTTGCAGTCTGGTGAAGGCATTCTGCTCACAAAAGCAGTTCATGAGCCGATAAAACTCTTGCTTGATACCGGTGTAGTCACTGTTCCTGTCGAGCAATTGGGGAGTATGTATCAAGTGAAGGAGACCGAATACATTGAACTTTTAGTTGTTCTTCAAAAAAATAGTGCCATTGATATAGGCTTGCATGAGAGCGAAATGATTCCTTATGCGGGACTTATTGGGCGCGAACCGGGTGACGAGGTATGGGTTCCTCTTTTTGATGTGACGGATCCCTTCGCCGCACTTCCCGAAGGTATGGGAAAGATGAATGTGCAATCGGTGTTTGCGTTAGCGGGAGAGTTGTTTGTGGATGTGGTGGATGACCAGGGTGCGGGAAGCGGAGAGGGGAATTTACTGCGTTTAGCATTTTCTGGTCAAGATCCGGATACGTTGTGGAGTTATGATGCCACTGCTTCTGTTGAAAAATGGAAATGGGATGCGGAGACTTGGAAAGAAAATGTGTGGTTGGAGGAAGGATGCTTTTATTTTCTTCCCGAAGAATACGTAGAAGGTTCGTGGGATCTTACGCCTGCCCTAACATGCTCGGGAAAAACATTTCCTTTTAACAATGTGTTAAGTTCCGCGACACTGTATGTTTCAGATACAGACGAAGCTCTCATCGCACGGTATTTCTTTAGCAGTCTTGCAGAAGGTTGGTATAGCGAAGCAGCATTATTTTATGAACCACAAGAAGACTATGATGAAAACTTTACTCAAGCGCAGCATATACAAAATCGTGCCTGGCTTTTAAAAACGCATTGCGAATCTGCTGATTACCCTGGTTTATGTACAGCGCCTCAGAGCATCACGTTAAAACAAATAGATGAGGCTACGGGAGTTATGACGTTTGACGTTGTGTTCCTGGGTTTTCATGGCGCGTATTCAGAAGTGAGGGAAGTATTTGTGCGTAAAGCGCTGAATAATACTGATTATTCCACTGTTATAGATCCTCTTCCCGTACTATAGACCCAAAAAATCAAAATGTGCGTAGTCTTCCTCATTTCCCACGAAGTATACCCATGCTTTTGGCTTGAGAACATAAAAGCCCGGTTCATCGAGTTGGAATCCTTCGTTGCGTATTTTTCCTAAGGCGAAATTTCCAGAAGAAAGTGTGATTGTTGAAAACATGAATCGATCAAAATAAGAAAGATATTTTTCAATGCGCCCCGCAAGAAGAATAAGCATTCCCAGTGTGATAAGCATACTCACTGCAACGGCAAACGTACCTAGAGGTTGCAGTATCCATAAAAGGAAAAGAAAAAATGCGATTGCGGGAAGAGCTGCAATGCAAAAGAGAAATACCGCATACAGCATTTCTCCTGACTTCCAGAAGAGCATTTCTATATTAAAAGGATCTAGCGAGGCTTTAGGAATGAAGCGGAGGGTAGGTAGAATGGTGCTCTTTTTGTTCATAGAGAGATGATCGACGTGCTATAGTGGATGCGATTATGAAGAAAAGAATTGCAGGAGGGGCATTGGCGATTTTGGGATTTTTGCTTTCGCCGCTTTCGTGGTGGAATGATCTTTTTATCAATATTCCTTTGGCGTACGTTTTTGCATTACCATTTGGTTTTGTTTCTCGGAGTTTGTTTTTACCTGCAATGATTTTTGGTTATTGGCTCACGAATGTTTTGGGATTTGTGTGTATGCATCACGGGGTAAAAATAGCTGCACAATCCGAGGCAACGAAACGTGAATTAAAAAAAGATATTCTTTTTTCTTTGGGATACACCGTACTTATTAGTGTCCTTATTGCGTTTGGAGTGATTCGTTTTCCGAGCGAGTATTTTTCTTCTACATGAAGAAGAGGTTGATAATCCAAATACCAATAAGACCAATGCCCATAAGCACGCTAAAAATGCAGGCAAGTACGCCGCTTATTCTTGACCAGCCGGACATGATGCCATCGCCTCCATGGTTTACCACCCAGCCGATCATTTTATCATTTCCTACCTTCAAACCTATAACATAATGATCAAACCAGTCGAATTTAGTGGGATCTTTTTTGTAATCCTCAAGATATTTCTTGTACGACGTAATGGAGAAAAGCCGCTTGCCCATTTTCCATAAGAAAAGGCTAAAAGGCGCTATAATGAGAGTAAAAATGATGACCAGTGCGGGGTTGAAATCCATAGGAGGGATATTTTTTTAATGCGGGTATATATACAGTATACTTTATATAAGAGGAATTATTCATAATCAATGCGTATGGAAATGATACTGACCATTCTAGGTGCACTTTTAGGCGTTTTGGTTCCGGTGCTTTTTGCGTACACTTTGCTGCAAGGTATTCGTCGTAGCCCGCTTGACGCAGCAAAAAAGGCGATGTATAGCCGAAATGCGGTGGTCGTTGTAACGCTTTGGACGATACTTGTTTGGGTGCTCTCCCTCAGCGGATGGGTAAATTATCACGTAGGAGAGAGTGTTCCTCGTATTGCATTGCTTCTTTTTATTCCGGTGCTCATAGGTTTGTACTTGTTTACAAATAGCACAGTGAAAACGATTCTTGACGCTACGCCACTTGCTACGCTTGTGGGTGTGCAGGTGTTTCGTTTGGCGGGTTTTGTGTTTTTGATTATTCCGGGCCTGGGAATGTTGCCGCATGCATTTGTAAGCGGTGGCTATGGCGATCTTGTAACAGGTATTTTGGCGATTTGTGCGGCGATGATGCTTATGAAGAAGGCACCTAGCGCAAATATGTTGTTTATTGCATTTAGTGTTATTGGTCTTTTCGACTTGCTCAACATTGCGGGAATGATGTTCTACTATTATCCACTTTGGCATTGGAGCGGTATTTCAAGTGCTGCGATGAGCACTTTTTCTCTCGTGATGGTTCCTGCACTTGCGGCTCCTATGGCTATGCTTTTACATTTTGCGGCTATTAGGAATTTTGTCATGAAGAAATAGAATTGTTCGTACATGAGTATGTGCTACAAAAAAATCCGCCCTCGCAAGAAGGCGGATTTTTTTAGATACTATGCTTTGCAACATGGACCCCAGTTATGCAAGTTGTGCTCTGCGCTTGGGCATGCATGATGGCTTCGCCAAAAAGCGGGGCAGCCTGCATCGCTGCGCTGTTCTCCTAAAAATGCTTCCTCGCTTGGTAAGCGAAAATCCGCAGGAACTTTTTCTGGTAAGGCGCTATATAGTGCACGGTCGTCATGAATACTTCGTTCGCGATCGTGAATATCTCGGTGAGTTTTGATTGCTACTTGTAACGTCTCGAGTGTTTTTTGCAATTGTTCTCCATTCATACCTTTAAGATCGGCATCCCACAGCTGAGGATCTTGGATGGCATCGTTTGGCATTTCATCAGTTTCGTCTGCTCGTCGATAGAGAAAAAACTTTTTACACTCCGCCATACCTGCATCAAAGCTCGGAAGCGTTGTGGGGTCGGTTGGCGAACCCGGAATACATGCCCATACAAAATAATCATCAAGCCAACAGCGATCGTCGCCTTTTTGGTCACGATGACGACGAATAGCATTTCTGAGCGTGAGAATAGTGTCGCAGAGCTCGTTGTTCATAGGCGTATTTGTACAGAATACCACGGAGAACATTTTTTTTAAAATATTGCTGAACTCATTAGACCCGTTGCCATATACCCCTCAGTTGTATAATTGCATCCTATGGATATTCGG
>CAYPWV010000022.1:0-12422 GCA_964414795.1 uncultured Gammaproteobacteria bacterium | reverse complement strand
ATTCTGGCATACGGGTAGGATTCTACTCGTTGCGTTAGATTCTGGAGAGGAAGAAGATATACTCTCCTTATAATCATTTCTCCTCTCTATGCCCGTAAACTATACGCTCGTCGTGGTTGCGACACTCGCGCAGTTTGTTTTAGGAGCACTCTGGTACTCCCCTCTTCTTTTTGGAAAGTGGTGGATGCAGATTATGGAGGTAACTAAAATGTCGAAAGAGGAACTAAAAAAGATGCAAAGCGCCATGATGCCTTTTTATGCGCTGCAACTATTGCTCACTTTCTTTACCACGGTTTCTTTTGCAAACCTTCTTCCCTACATTTCGGCGTTTAACGCATATCATGTGGCGTTGTGGATTTGGATTGGGTTCATCTTTCCTCTGCAAATCGGTGGTGTTATTTGGGGAAATACCAAAAAGAAATTCTGGGCAAAACAGCTCTTCGTCATGGCAAGTTTCCAGCTTGTGGGCATGATGCTTATGGCGTGGGTTGTAAGCATGTAAAAAACAGCCGCATCATTGTGGCTGTTTTATTTCCTCAGAGAATGTTCCCACGTAAGAACATGATCCTTGCCCGCGGTAACAATAATACGTTTTGCACTCTTTTTCGCTTCTGTAGAGAGCATTTCTAATGCATGCGTATCTCGACGAACCTGAATCTCTGCAATCATCTCCCCCATAGGCGTCTTCTCATACGGACTCACGACTTTTTCCAGCATATCGAGCGTCACATCCCGAATGTCAGACTGTCCTGTAGCAATAAGGATTTTATGCAAAAAATCCACATTCGATAGATCAAATGAAGGAAAATATGCCTTAAAAATATCTGCCATTGCTAACTGTGATACCGTTTCACCATTTGAGAAAAAAAGTTTTGCGAGCTGACAAGAAAAATAAGTCCATACCAGTTCTGGAGCATGTCGTTCTAACGCAATGGTTGCCCAAGTATCTGTAGGGATATCCCATGACTTCACCGTTATCCCAGCCCCTCGAGCCAACGCAGCAAAATACGCTTGCTCACCGCCTGTACGTAAAGCATCTTCTGGAGTTAATTGTTCTTTTGGTAAACTTCCCTCTATAAGCAAAAGATCATTTTCTCCCACATGTAACCGCGCATATTGTGCGTCTAAAATTTGCCTCCATTGTGCAATAGCTTCGGGCTTTTTCGTGTGCGTGACGCCCAGCATAATAAGTGGCTTTTCCGCGAGGGCTGTTTTCACCACATAAAAATTTGTTGACGCTACTTTTTCTCGATAATCGGCAACATCACGCAACATATACGGCAATTCTTCTTCCATAGGAGATAAACCTTATAAATCGTATCACACCGTCAAAACTATTTCATCTCATTCAACAGCGTAAACGCTCGTGCAATATCTCGTTCATGAAAAATCAAGGTAAGTTCTTCTCCCGCAGAAAAAAGTTCGAGAATAGAATAATTGAGAAATCCTGATGACGACTGCGCGGCAGAAAATCGCTGAAGCATTTTTTCTGTTTCTGTAGTTCTTTCAAAAATGCGGAGAGACACCGTCCCTCAATTTCAAACTCGTACTCCTGCTCGCAGGACTCTTCTGCATGCTCGCCGCGCTCCTGGCCGGTTCGTTCGCCGGACTGAAAACTCGGCAGTTGCTCCTGCGGGCCGAGTACGAACGACGCTTCGCGCGAGACTAATCACCAGGCACACCTCCGCAGCGCACCTTCGCAGGTGCGTTTTCTTTTTGCCTTTTTTCTGCGCGATGGTAAACTTTTGCCATATGACCATCAAAGGAATCGAAGGGATGACCAATAATCAAATTGAGTTCGAGGTACAAAACGGCGCAAAGTTTGTGGTTTTTACCTATTGCATTTCTCTCCTCATCGTCAGCTTCCGTCGCTCATCTTCTCCCACGTTCATTAAAAGCCATCAAAATGCCCGCATCGTAGGGTTGCCCTTCATTGCCATTTCATTCTTTTTTGGATGGTGGGGTATTCCTTGGGGAATTATTTACACGCTCAATTGCCTCTCCACCGATCTCTCGGGAGGAAAAGATGTTACCAAAGAAGTCATGCACATGCTCAGTAAAGAGGACGCGATAAAGATGTAAATATATGCCGACGTCAAAAGGCTCCATTGCTGTGCAACGAATTTACGACGACGTGCAAACGCCGCAAAGCTTTCGTATTCTCGTGGATCGCTTGTGGCCTCGGGGAATTTCAAAAGAAAAGGCAAAAGTTGATCTTTGGCTAAAAAATATTGCGCCAAGCAACGACCTACGTCATTGGTACAATCATGAACCAGAAAAATGGAACGAATTCAACAAGCGTTATCTTGCAGAACTTGGCGAACAACTCGAAGCCGTTGCTGAACTCAAAAAGATCATCAAAACGCATCCCTCGGTAACTTTTCTTTTTTCAAGCAAAGAACTTGAAAGGAATAATGCTATTAGTCTGAAGCAGTACGTGGATGAGGGAATGCTTTGACAAAATCCCCCATTTCCTGCACACTCTCTATTCTTTCACCCTCGTACCCAAATCTCTTTTTGCGCATTTCTTGTGCTCAAAAAGAGGAGCTGGGTGCGCGGTGCAATCCAGTCCAGCGTGAGAGAAAAAATCCGAACGAAAGAGAGGACAAGTTGAAAAATCGCAATTTCGCCTTCGCCACCCTGCTGCTGGCAGGCTGCTATGCCGAGAATATGCAGATCGACGTGGGGTGTTACAACCTCATCGTCACGACCACCGAGAAGACGACGTGGGAAGCCACTCTCCCCACCGGGGAGAGGGTCACCCTCTCGGCCGTGAACGGTGGCGAGGACGAGCTCTCGGAGCTCACCCTCATCCTGGAGACGGGAGCGACGGAGGATCTTGAAGATCCCGACTGCGACGAGGAGGGGGTCTGCCGGTGGACGCTCTCCCTCCAAGCCGATGGGCTGTGTGCGGACCAGGGGTTCAGCGCCCCGTTCGATCTCACCGAGCGGGCGCTCGAGGGAATCGCCACGCTCGATTTCCCGAGCGACGGAGAGCACCCGTACCGCAAGGTGATCCTCACCATCTCCAACGAGAGCCCCTTCGCCGTCACGGAGCTCGAGCTCCGCATCGATGAGGATGCGGGAACGGGGATCAACACCCAGCCCGACTCGCCCCAGGACGACTAGGGCAAACCGCCCTAGTCCGCAGCTCCGCCCTCGCCGGCGGAGCGCTTCTTTTTTTGAACAAAAAAATAGCCGGCACCCCCGATCCGCGCAGGGGTACCGGCCAAGCTTCGTCCGGAGTCATCACTTCCTCACGCCCTCACACCCGTACCGATCGGCATGCTTGCGAAGCTGCCGATCTTCGTGCCCGTGCGAACGTTCATGTTCACCTCGTGCTCGTGGGATTATTGCGACAGTTTCCCGTCACTGCGACTGACTGCCGTCGCCCGCAACCAGGTGGAAATCACCCGATCTGATTTAAGACTATCATGAGGATTTTTCTTTTTACAAATGTATCCCCAGTCTCTCATTTATACTTCACTTCGCTCGTGGTTAAGATGGTTAATTGGTTAAAGTGGTTATTGTGAGTCTGTCAAAAAAAAACCATTTTAACCACCTTAACCAATTAACCTCATTTTCCATTGACAAATCCCCCATTTTCCCGCACACTATTCACTTCTCTCAAACGCTCTTTCACCCTCGTACCCAAATCTCTTTTTGCGCATTTCTTGTGCTCAAAAAGAGGAGCTGGGTGCGCTAGTGTGCCCTTTTTCCGGCTGAGAGAGAACCTGAACCGAACGAAAGAGAGGACAAGTTGAAAAATCACAATTTCGTCATCGTCGCCATGCTCACCGCAGTCCCCCTCGCCATCGGGGGGTGTGAGCAGATGATCTGGGGCCCGCCGGAGGTGATCACCACAAACCCCATCTACAACGACGTCTACTGGACCACGTGGAGCACCACGTGGCAGGGTGACTGCGGGGACAATTTCCTCACAGTGCTCGCGAACACCCAGGAGTTCGACTCGCTGCTGGAGCCCGAATTCGACGTCGAGCTCTTCATGGGCCAGCTCGAGGAAGACGGTGATTATATCGAAGACACCTCCTGGCTCGTCACCAACGACGAGACGCTGTACCTGGACGGAAACTACCGAAGCGGATACGACTTCCGCGAGTACGCATCGCTCGAGAGCCTGGTCTGGTTCAAGATCCTCGATCCCTACACCCTCCCCCACATCGAGCTCACGGTCACCCTCGATGACAACGAGGGCCCGCTCGGCTGCACGGGGGATCTCAACATGGTCGAGGACGACGACACGGAGTACACCTCCGAAGACTACGTCGACTTCTGGGGAAGCGGCGGCTCGTTCCGCAAGTAGTCCCAGCACCCCGTTGCGCTCCGGCCTAACCCAGGCCGGAGTTTTCTTTTTTGTGCTACCCTTTGATTCATGCAACATATTTTTGGAAAGGAGAAAAGAATATCGGAAAAGAATGGGGAGATTGATGTACATTATCTTTTTGGAAAAATGTCTCTTTTTGTCGATGGATTTGATCAATCCACCGATTATATTATCGACATGTGGCGTGATGCATTTACGTATCTCCCTCACACATTTTCTGCACAGCGCATATTGATGCTTGGACTTGGTGGAGGATCGGCAATAAAAGAAATGAGGAGACGCTTTCCGGGATGCGATATTACGGTTGTTGAATGGGATTCGGTCATGATCGAGCTCTATCAGCAAATTCACCAAAATAACGAACCAATTACCATCATTACCGGAGATGCGAGCGTTATTGTTCCTGCCATGCACGAGCAATTTGATTTAGTGCTTGTTGATCTTTTTAAGGGAAACATCACGCCAAAGGAATTGAGGAGTATGGAGATGCTCGGCGGCATTGCGCACACGGTTTCTGCACATGGCTATTGCATCCTCAATGCGTTTGTTTCCCTTGATCTTCCTCCGCTTTTTGCACAGCATTTTACACAAAAAGACACGTGGGAATATCGGTATAATACGCTGGTTCTGTATTGTTCATTGCAGGAGGAAATGGTATAATACGAATAATACATGTGATTACTTTTCTATGAAAAAAAAGGCGCTTATCACGAAGAAACAATTAAAACAAGCTGTTTCTCAGTCATCAAAGATGGAAGGGCAGAGTCTTGAAAGAGCATTACGTGATACAGAGATGATTAAAAAGCTCAAGCAATATGGCAGAGCATTCTCGATATAATGTAAATTGACTTCGTCATCCCGGGCACCGACCCGGGATCCATCGTTTCCAGATGCGATGGATGCCGGATCAAGTCCGGCATGACGAAAAATACAATACTCTATGACCCAAGCTGATGCGCTCGATATTTTAAAAACGGGAGTGAATGTTTTTCTTACGGGAGAGCCAGGTGCGGGAAAAAGCCATACCGTGCGCGAATATGTGAAGTTTTTGCAATCGCACGGCATTAGCCCGGCCATGACCGCTTCAACAGGCATTGCAGCAACACATATTGGAGGAATGACCATTCACTCGTGGAGCGGTCTGGGCATTCGCAAACACATTACGCATCGCGAGTGCAAAGATTTAGCCGCAAACGCAACACTTGCACGTCGCATCAAAAGTACACACGTCCTCATTATCGACGAAATTTCTATGCTTGATGCGGCGATGCTTGATTCGGTCGATTTGGTTTGTCGGGTTATTAAAGATATTGATCTGCCTTTTGGTGGCATGCAAATTGTTTTTGTAGGAGATTTTTTCCAGCTTCCCCCGGTTTCTCGCCCCGATGAACCGCCGGTTCGTTTTGCATTTGATGCTGCGGCATGGCGTAATGCAGCGTGCACCGTGTGTTATCTTTCCGAACAACATCGGCAGGAAGACGGCACGTTTTTAGACATTCTTTCTGCGCTTCGGCGAGGAACGCTCAATGAAGAGCACATTGCACACCTCTATCACCGCAGAAAACCATCCGACGATAAAAATATCACCAAACTCTACTCGCATAATGCCGATGTTGATCGCATGAACACAGACCGTTTGCAAACGCTCAGCGGCAAAGAGCAGACCTACGCCATGTCTTCTCACGGCAATCCAAAGCTTGTTGAACAAATAAAACGAGGGTGTTTATCTCCCGAAAAATTGGTGCTTAAAATTGGTGCACGCGTGATGTTTACCAAAAATAGTCTAGAAAAAAAATACATCAATGGATCCATTGGTGACGTGGTCGACTTTGACCGTGAAACAAAATATCCCGTCATACAACTTCAATCTGGACGAACGATGTGCGCAGAACCAGCAACGTGGAGTATTGATGCGGATGGTTCCGCACTTGCGGCGGTACGGCAAGTTCCCTTGCGCCTTGCGTGGGCAATGACCGTACATAAAAGCCAAGGGATGTCGCTTGATGGTGCGTATATTGATTTAGGGAGTGCATTTGCGTATGGGCAAGGCTATGTTGCGCTTTCGCGCGTGCGTACACTTTCTGGATTGTTTCTTGGTGGCATTAACACCCGTGCGCTTGAAATTGATCCGCTCGTACTTGCAAAAGACGAACAATTTCGCGAACAATCTCTCGAAGCAGAGGAAATAATGACGCATCGTTCACCTGAAGAACGAAAAGAAGAAATAGCGGCGTTCATTAAAACCTGCGGCGGTAAAAAAGAACCGATCGTCAAAGAAACGCTTGATGCATTTTCCATATACTTTTCTTCTCCCACAAAAAAACCTAAAGAACCCAAATGGGCTCCTACGCTTGCGCTTATCCTCAAAGGCAAATCTATTGCCGACGTTGCCAAAGAGCGCGAACGCACTATTGGCACTATTCTTGAACACGTTATCGAAGCACACATGCTCGGCAAACTTCCTCACAACGTCTTCGTAAACATCAAAACTTCTTTTGAACCTCTTACCACCGAAATTCATCCCATCATGAAAAAGCTGGGTTCAAAAATCCTTCGTCCGTTGTTTGATCATTTTGAAGGAGCGTATTCGTATGATGATCTAAAGATTGCAAAGTGGCTGTTTGAGAGTAAAGATTTGTAAGGGGAAAGTTCTGAAGTAATGAAGAGATGAAGTTGGGAAGATGTAACGAGCAGGATCCTGACCACCCTTCGCTAAACCACCTTCGCTAAAGCTACGGTTGGTCGGTGAGCTACGGAGTGGGAAAGGACCTATCGCACCCATTATGCACAGATGACACGACATTTATTTTGCTATACTCTTTTTGTATATTCCTTGTGTTTCAAACCTATGAAAGAACTCACCGAAGAGGCTCGTAAAAAAAGACTCATGATCAACATCGCTATTATTGTAGTTTTTGTTGTCGTCTTTATTATTCTTGGTAACTTGTAACAAAAACGGTTCGCTACGTTACAAAGCTTTCCTTTATACGATTTCGGCAAACATCTTCTTTGCCTTATTTTCGTCTTGTCCTAAAAGAGTCACATCGGCTCTCTTGCCATTTTCGCCATACAAAACCCAACGATAATCATGAATTTTTATTGCAAGCACAGGATTATATCGGCTGGCAGATGCTCGTGTTATTTCCTCTAAAACAATGCGGAGTTTTTTTCCCTTTCGTTCAATCGTTCTTTCGGCGATAACTTTTACGGGATACATATTCAGCCGAGGCTGCACAAAAGATCCAAAGACGATTGAGATTACTAACAACAAAACAAGCCAAATACCAAAATGCTCAGGATAACGCTCGGAAAGATAATACATTCCTCCGCCCAACCCAAGAATAAATACAACGAAAAAGAGAAGTCCTTTAATCATATGCCCCAGTATAACAAAAAAACCGACATGTGAGCCGGTTTTCTCTATCTCTCATTTGGTATGATGTCAGCATCTTTTTATGGCGTTCAAAGACAATCCCATCATCTTTCTTGCTCGTAAGCTCTGGCATTTCTCAGAAGGAAATAAAAAAAGAGTCGTCCTCTATGTTCTTCTTTTTCTTGGAGCAAATACCGTTGCAACTGCCGAGCCGCTTCTTGTTGCAAAAGTTCTTGACGTTATTGCGCTCGAAGGCGTTACACACGAAAACATTCGCCTCATCATCCTCCTCTCTGCATCATTTATTGGTGTTCAGTTTGCATTCTGGATGTTCCACGGCCCTGCACGTGTCATTGAAATCACCAATGCATTTAAAGCTCGTGCAAATTATAAGATGTTCCTTCTTGAGGGAACGCTTGATCTTCCCGCTGGCTGGCATACCGATCACCACTCTGGCGACACCATCGATAAGATAGAGAAAGGCAGTCAGGCGCTGTATAACTTTGGCACGGAAACTTTTACGCTTATTGAGAGCTTTGCTCGCCTCATTACTTCCTTTATCATTCTCGCCTACTTCGACATCAATTCAACCATCATTGTATCGATCATGGTCGTACTTACCGTCTTTGCCATCCTCAAGTTTGATAAACGCCTCATTGCTCAATACGATCAAATCAACAAGTCGGAAAATGCGAGCAGCGCCAAGGTATTTGATGTTATCAGCAACGTTACTACGGTCATTATTCTTCGTATTGAAAAGCTTGTTACCGAAGCCATTTCAAAAAAGCTTCATCAACCGTATGAGCTTTTTGTTCGGAATAACAAGATGAATGAATTTAAATGGTTCATTGTTTCCATTGCGGGTGCTTTGGTTGTTTTTTTTGTGTTGTGCTCCTATTTTGTTGGTACTGTTGCGGCAGGAACCGTGGTCACCATTGGATCCGTGTATCTTCTCTACAGTTACGTTATGCGTGTCACCGGTGTGTTCTTCCGTTTCGCATATCAGTACGGCGACGTTGTGCAGCAAAAAACAAATGTGCTGAATGCCGAAAGTATTGCCCAAGATTTTGAAGGGAGAAAACGCGTTCCTACGATTCGTCCAGGAATGGCATGGAAACGGCTCATCATCGACCACCTCTCCTTCTCGTACCACACCGATACCGGTGCTGACCTTCACTTGGAAGATGTTTCACTCGCTATAAAGCACGGGGAACGTATTGCACTTATTGGAGAAAGTGGCAGTGGAAAAACGACGTTCCTCAAAATCCTTCGCGGACTCTACACGCCAAAGCAGGGAGATATTTCCCTGGATCGCAAAACGCTTAAATATGGAATTGAAATGATGAGTGAGCACATTGCGCTCATCCCTCAAGATCCGGAAATCTTCTCAACAACCATTAAAGAGAACATCACCATGGGCATTGATCACCCCATTGCTACCATCAAAAAGTTTACGGACATGGCGCGCTTTACCGAGGTTGCTGAGCGTCTGCCAAACAAGTGGGACTCGTCTATTGTTGAGAAGGGTGTGAATCTGAGCGGCGGAGAGAAGCAGCGTCTCGCCCTTGCCCGTGGCCTTATGGCGTGTACCAACAAGTCGATCATCCTGCTTGATGAACCAACGAGCAGCATCGACATGAAGAACGAAGCGCTTATCTACGAAAACATCTTTAAGGCGTTCAAAGATAAAACGGTCATCTCCTCTATTCACCGTCTTCATCTTCTTCACCTCTTCGACGTTATTTACTTCTTCAAAGATGGTCAGATTATTGCATCGGGTTCGTTCCAAGATCTTCTCACCTCCTCTCCCCCATTCCAGACACTCTGGGAGAAGTATCAGGAAGCTCAGCAATAGGTATAAATAAAAAACCGGCACGTCGTAGGTGCGCAACATTTTGCGCCCTGTAACGTGCCGGTTTTTGTATATTTAGAAGATGTCTTCGATGCTATCTACAGAGTAGTATGCGTCGGTACGATCAAAATCGCCTTTGCTGTCAATAACATCACCGATTTCGTAGTTCTTATAAAGCGTGTCGGGAAGGCTTACCAAAACCTCTTCCCAATCATCACCGTAGTCAGATTCAAGAATCGAAAGTGACTTGTAATGACGAAGTGTGCGCTCAGCCTCAACGGCATATACCTTTGCAGAGCTGTCGAACTTTACCAGCACGCTTCCTGGGCGATACGTAACGTTGTCGCCAAGATCAAGAGATGCCATGAATTCATCGCTTACCTCGACCACATCATCAAAATCCGCAAACCAGCTATAGAACGTTCCCTCGTTAGGAAACGCATGACGATCGCCGTCTTTACCGTAGTAGTACACTGCGCGACATGGATCGGAAACGCTTGAGGAAGAACCGCAATCGGTCTTAATAAGAGATCCACGATCTGCTTCATCTTCATCATCTTCGTTGGATACTTTCACTGAGCGAGAAGTTCCCTTCGTCCAATCGCCATTTTCATCTTCGCAGTACGCATACACCGTGTAGGTGCCGTCATTCGTAAAGGTGTAGCTGCGAGAGAATGTGCCGGAAGACTCGCTCATAAAGCCAACACTTACACCACTTACGTACAATTTGCATACTTCTGCATCAAGATCGCCCGTAGGCTTTACCTTGAATGTAGTAGATTCATCTTCAGTTGCAGTGGAAGGAGTAACCGCAGGAACGCTAAAGTCTTCATCTTCGTCATCCTCATTCGTTACTTTAACGGTGCGAGAAGTTCCTTTGGTCCAATCGCCATTTTCATCCTCACAATATGCGTAGACGGTATAGCTTCCATCGTTTGCAAATGTATAGTCGCGACTAAATTCGCCATCATCTTCGCTCATGGTTCCTACACTAGATCCAGAAACGTAAAGCTTACAAGATTCTGCATCAAGATCACCGTATGGAATTACTTCGAAAGTTACTTCTTCGTCTTCTGTTGCAGAAGAAGGGGTTACGGCAGGAACGGTGAAATCTTCATCATCGGAATCATCATCAGCTTCGGCAACCCTTACTAAGCGAGAAGTTCCCTTCGTCCAATCGCCATTTTCATCTTCGCAGTACGCATACACCGTGTAGGTGCCGTCATTCGTAAAGGTGTAGCTGCGAGAGAATGTGCCGGAAGACTCGCTCATAAAGCCAACACTTACACCACTTACGTAAAGCTTACATGCTTCCGCATCCAAATCTCCGGTTGGGGTTACTTTAAACGTTACCGATTCATCTTCGGTAGCGGTGGAAGGCGTTACTGCGGGAACGGTAAATGTTTCTTCATCATCAGTATCATCATCCGCATTGGAAACGGTTACCGTGCGAGATGCGCCGCTTGTAGTGTTTCCATCTCCATCTTCACAATATGCGTAGACGGTATAGGTACCATCCCATGCAAACGTGTATGACTTATAAAAAGTCGTTCCGCTTTTAGTCATGCTTCCTACATTGGTTCCATCGATAATCAGACCACAATAAAAAGTGTTTGTATCAGTGCTTGAAGAAGTAACATAAAAAGTTACTGCTTCATCTTCTGTTGCAGTTGAAGGAGACACCGTTGAAACGGTTGGGCCCTTTGTATCAATTTCAAAGGTATAGGACGATGCTGCACTTACGCTTGCACTTGCATCGCGCGCACGAACGTAAAACGTATGCCATCCATCAGCAAGAGGCGAAGTAAACGTATATGAGGTTATATTTCCCAAATTCGACCAACCTGCGGCGTCAATACCAATTTGATACCACGTTGCACCCGAAGAAGCAGACCACGTAAAGGTAGGTGTGTTGTCATTCGTGGAGTAATAAGTTCCCATGGCAAGATTTGCAGGTGCAGCAAGAGAAGCCGCAAAAGCTGTTTGCGGAACAAAAGTAACAAGCATTAACAATGCTACAAGCACGCTAAAGCTTTTTTTGATGAAGAGGTTCATAGACATTAAAGGGGTAAATTAACGATAAACTATAGACTATTTCGCTAAAAATGTCAAAAAACCCTCGAATATTCGAGGATTTTTTGCTTATGCAACCTTTTCATCGTTCTTCACCAGCTGAAAAGTGTCTTTTTGGGTGATATTGTAGTGTTTTGCAGCACTTGTTCCTTGAACAACGAGTTCAAGAAAGCGTCGTGTTCCATACCCCGAGCTTCCCGTGGTAAGACCCGTGTGATAATCGGGAACGTCGCGGAGTTGACGATAACACACCGCTTCAATCGCCAAGCCGTTCAAAATAATTTCGCGCTTTGCACCATGCTCAAATTGCACATCTTCAGAAAGAAGCGTGGTTTTACAGTTCCCGAATGAATCAATCCACCACACACCCGCAGAAGCATCGGCAATGTCGGTAAACATAAGCTTTTCAGAAGGAGCTTCTTTTTTATCCCACACGATGCGCGCCAAACGAGGCAAATAATCAAAACTGCGGAATTGCGATGTTGCTGCGTACTCAACAACCTCTGCAGAATATTCTGCAAAACTCAACACCGTACGAATATCGGTCACATTTACGTGATCTGCAAGACCAAACTTCTTTACAAGAGAGAGTACCTCCCCATCAATGGTGCATACGACAAGGATCTTGTTGTACCAAAAATAGCCAAACGGTGTTCCGTTGGGCCACTTTTTTGCCGCTTTATGACGAGGCGCAACATTTACCGCAATAATACCCTCGCTGTCTCGTTACCGTTAAGTTTTGGGTGCATTTATTCCAAGAATTTCAGGCCATTGAGCCT
>CAYPWV010000021.1:0-13759 GCA_964414795.1 uncultured Gammaproteobacteria bacterium | reverse complement strand
ATTCTGGCATACGGGTAGGATTCTACTCGTTGCGTTAGATTCTGGAGAGGAAGAAAGAAATATTTAATCGACAAACTGATTCGCACAGGAGAGCAATGCTTATTGCAGGAGGGCTGCGCTTTTGGAATACCGCTCCTCATTATCTCTTACCCAAGCAACGTGAATTAAGGCGATTGGAAGAAGACGGTATTGTTTTTGAAGAAACTGACTTGATTCGAGAAAATGTAAAAGGTTTAATTGGTGCTATTTTACGAAGAGAATCTTTGGAATGGACTTGGTCTCATAACTTTTTACAGTTATTTCCCGTAAAAAAGGGCGTAAAGAAAGAGTTTGTTGAAGAGGTTTTTCAAGATGTTTGTAACATGCTTGCGCAAGCATTGCCCGCTTCTTTAAAAGATGGAGAAGCTCGCTATAAAAATATGGCTTGGTATATGGGAGGTATCTTCTCCTCTTTAAGGGGTCTTGCTCGAGATTTCAAGAATAATATGTATTGGTCTCGTCGAGACGTTTATGAAAAGCAATTTTCAGCAGCGGTGAATCAGGGAAGTGGTGAAGAATATTCCCGTTGGAAAATAGCGTATGAATCTGGAAGCGAATATGTTCCCAGAAATATAACCGTTGCCGTAGCATCGATGCCCGAGCAACCTGTAGTGCGAGAAAAGGAGTCGGAAAGACGACAAGAGTCGGCGGTAATGACGTCTGCTTCTGCAAGGACATTTGATTCTCGATCATTGCGGGGACCGGATACTGTTGTTCCTGTTGCCGTACCTCGATCGGTATTTGTTCAAGAAAGACCCGTAGTCATTTCTCCAAGACGCGATAATGACGATATGGAGCGGCTTATGGATCGCGGCAGAGAGCAACGTATGGCATTTGATGAAAGGAAAGCTGAGGTTTTGGCTCGTATTGAAGCGGGTGATTTGATGCATCTTGCCGCCGATCTCGATCAGCATCGCAGTCGTGATCTTGATGTTATTCGCGATGGCCAAGTACAGATTGCCGCAAGAGTAGCAATAGAGCACATGCTTCGTGAAGGAAATTTTGGTGTTGTGGAGAGATCTGCTCCCGTCTTTTTTGGAAGAGATTGGAGAGAAGACCCGTCGATAAAAGTCGTCGCCTATGATCGTATTTTGCTAGAACGTGTGGCGCATTTGCGAAGAGATACGGATATGAAGAAGTTGCCTTTACCTCTCGACCTTCTTAAATCGAAGGCTAGGAGCTTTGGTTTCGCATGGGATGCACTTGATGCTGAGGCTCTCCCGCTGGTAAGGGCACGAAAAAAGAAGAGAAAATAGCAGAAGCGGGGTTTGCAGGTGTTTTTCTTGACGTGCCTAGGGAATTTCGCTATCATTTGCGCATTCTTTTCTCTTTTTATGCCATTGCCATCATTTCGTAGCTCTCGTTCTAAAGTTCGTCGCCGCCGTTCTCATCATGCACTAAAGCCCACTGGTCACGTTGTTTGTACAAACTGCAACGCACCTGTTCTTCCACACCGCGCATGTAAGGCTTGTGGTTTTTACAAGGGTCGCAATGTTCGTGGTGCTTCGGTAACCATGGCTGCAAAAGTTATTGCAAAAGCACTTAAAAAGTCTGCTACTGCAAAGCCCGCTGATGCCGCAGAAGCAAAAAAGCCTGCAGCAAAGTCGGCGGTTCGTAAAACTGCAAAAAAAGCAGAAGTTGCTGAGTAGTAACGCAAAAGTCGCTTTTTCAAAAGGCGACTTTTGTTTTTGTGTTGCATCAAGTATCCTCTTCTTGTTGTCCCTTAATTTTTTTTATGTCGAATCGTCACTTAGCGCGCACGATGGCTATGCAAGCACTGTATGAATGGGATTTTCGTGGACAAGATCCCGCACGGTTACCCGAGGTTCTCACCTTTGTGCAACACGAGTTCGGCAAATCGCTCGACGACGACGGCTATGTTGAAAAACAAGTGCATGGTGTTGTGGAGCGAATCGCGGATATTGATAAAAAGCTTAATGCTTTTTCTCCCAACTGGTCTGTGGATACCATGACCGCTATTGATCGGAATGTGTTGCGTTTAGGGGCGTACGAATTGTTATTTGATGAAACGATTCCTTCGCGTGTTGCCTTAAATGAGTCGATTGAACTTGGAAAGGTATTTGGAGGTGAGGCATCGGGTAAGTTCGTAAATGGTGTTTTGGGTGCGCTGTATAAAGATGGTCTTGCGCGTGGTATTGCCAAGGAAATTGATGTGCAGATGCTGAAGGAAGATCCGGATTTGGAAGGGGAAGGAGAGTAGTTTTAAAATATATTTTATTGACTATGGAAAGAGACATCGCGGCACTGGCAAGTATTCTTGGCGTTCCGTATTTGCCGGAGGGGCACTTGGAGCAGGCAGTCGTGCATCGTTCGTATTTAAACGAGCATCCTAGTTTTGCGCTTGGTCATAATGAGCGTTTGGAGTTTTTGGGTGATGCGGTTTTGGAGTTGGTAGTAACCGAGCACCTCTATGCGAATTATGGAAATCCGGAAGGTGAATTGACGACATGGCGGTCTGCGCTGGTGAATGGCGATAGTTTAGCGGAAGTTTCTCAGGGTTTGGGTGTGGAAAAGTTTATGTATCTTTCTCGCGGTGAAGAACGCGATACAAATTCAAAAGCGCGACGATACATTCTTGCAAATGCAACCGAGGCGATTATTGGCGCCATTTATTTGGATTTTGGATGGGATGTTGCAAAAGAATTTATCACCAAGCAAGTACTGGTAAAACTTCCCGAAATTTTAGAAAAGCAATTGTATCTTGATCCAAAGAGTCGTTTTCAAGAAGCTGCGCAATCAAAACTTGCGCTTACGCCAACCTACAAAGTGCTCGAAGAAACCGGACCCGATCATGAAAAACATTTCCGCATGGGAGTTTACCTTGGTAAAGAGCTTATTGCTGAGGGAACGGGTACAAGTAAACAAGAAGCACAAATTTCCGCAGCTGATGCAGGACTTAAAGCAAAAAAATGGTAATAAAAATCCGACGTTTTATACGTCGGATTTTTATGGTGCGATGTGAGGGACTTGAACCCCCGGCCTTCTGGTTCGAAGCCAGACGC
Source organism: uncultured Gammaproteobacteria bacterium (assembly GCA_964414795.1). Classification (GTDB taxonomy): domain Bacteria; phylum Patescibacteriota; class Patescibacteriia; order UBA9934; family UBA9934; genus JAGORL01. Next base: position 10,697 of record CAYPWV010000021.1, on the reverse strand, counting down.
TCTATCCAGCTGAGCTAACACCGCTCATTTCAAACTCCTCACATGCTACTCTTCACATTGACGATGGTCAATCATTTTGACATACTATGCCTCGTTATCTTAAGGATCGGTAGCTCAGTTGGTAGAGCAGTTGACTCTTAATCAATTGGTCGCGGGTTCGAGTCCCGCCCGGTCCACCAAAAATTCCCGAACAATTCGTTCGGGAATTTTTTTGTTATATACTATATGCAATATGTCTACACTCCTGCTTATTGGTATTGTGATGATGGGATTGCCGCTTTTGCTTATTATGGGTTTTGCGGCGTATATTTTTCTTGGGTTTATTAATGACGATAAAGACGCGCGTGCCATTTTTAATCTTGCGCTAGCGGTAATGGCGATTGGATTTTTCTTGATTGTGGGGCATTTTGTGGGAACGTATGTACAGATAACGTAAAAAAATCACTCCGTTTTACGGAGCGATTTTTTTCTTGAGTGCATCTTTGAGTGCTTTTCCTGCTTTGAATTTTGGTACGCGTACTTCGGGAACGTGAATCTTTTCTTCGGGCTTTCGGGGATTTACGCCCATGCGTGCGGTGCGTGTACGCGCGGAGAACGTTCCAAATCCTGCAATCGTTACTTCGTCGCCGTCTTCGAGGGCACGAGTAATTATTTCTTCAAAGTACTCAATAAAATCTTCGGCGAGTTTCTTTGAGATGCTCATGCGATCAGAGAGCTTGAGCGCAAGTTCAGCTTTATTCATAGAGAATGATGAGGGAAAGAATAGGCTTATATTAGCCACGTATTCTTTCTGTGTCAAGCATTAACGCGCAAATTCAATGACGCGTTTTTCGCGAATGACGGTTACTTTTACTTCTCCTGGATAGGTAAGTTCTTTTTCAATTTTGTGTGCAATATTTTTTGCCATTTCGTAGGCTTTGATGTCGTCAATTATTCCCGGCTCAACAAATACGCGTACTTCTCTTCCGGCCTGAATTGCATATGCTTTTTCTACGCCTTCAAATCCTGTGGCAACGGCTTCAAGATTTTGTAAGCGCTGGAGATAATCTTCAACACTATTGCGACGAGCACCAGGACGAGCACCCGAAATAGCATCCGCTGCTTTTACAATAACGCCTTCTAGGGTGCGTGGACGATCTTCGTGGTGAGCGATGGATTGATAACACAGATCTTCGGAGAAGCCGAATTTCTTCATAATGTTGTAACCAATTTGGGGATGCGCTCCCTGCATGTCGTGGTCAACTGCTTTTCCAATGTCGTGAAAAAGGCCACCTTTTTTGAGAGGGAATGGATCAAGGCCCAGCTCTTCGCCAATCATACCGGCAATACGCGCAACTTCTATGGAGTGTTGCAGGACATTTTGTCCGTAACTCGTGCGGAATTTGAGGCGACCCAAAATAGCAATAAGCTTTGGATCGATGCTGGGAACAGGAATACCTAACTCGTATAGTGCATCCTCGCCAACTTTTTTCATTTCTTTTGCGAGATCATTTTTTGCCTCTTTAATTGCTTCTTCAATGCGTGCGGGCTGAATGCGACCATCTTTCATAAGGAGTTCAAGTGCACGTTTTGCAACTTGGCGGCGTACGGGAGAAAAGCCGCTAATAGAAATAACGCCTGGTGTGTCATCGATAATCAGTTCACATCCGGTTTGATGTTCAATAGCTTTAATATTGCGACCTTCTTTTCCGATAATACGACCTTTCATGTCTTCGGAAAGCAGCTCTACATACGTGATGGTTGCGTCAACCACATGACTGCTTGCAAAGCGCTGTATCACCAAAGAGAGCACTTTGCGTGCTTTGTTTTCGAGCTCGTCTTCGCTGATGAGATCCATTTTTCTGATACGAGAAAGGAGCGCTTCTTGATGATCGTGTTCAATGGTGCTCATCATGGTTGCTAGCGCCTGGTCTTTATTCATTCCTGCAATTTCCGCAAGTCGTTGCTCGGCGGCGGTTTTGGCATGTTCTATTTCTTGTTGGGTGACGGTAATCGCAAGCTTTGCTTGTTCAAGGTGTTCTTTTCGTTTTTCTCCATCAAGCAGCATTTCATCAAAACGACGCTCGCGCTCCGCAAGGCGTTCGTGGGCGATTTCGGCATTTTTGAGTTTTTCTTGCAGTTCCTTTTGACCTTCTGCAACAATACCCAGTGCTTTTTCTTTTGCCTCTAACAGCAAACGTTGCTCTTGGGCTTTTATGCGCTCAAGTGCTAAGGATTCTTTATTTTTTGTGTCTTCAAGGATGCGTTTTGCTTGCGATTCTGCTGAGGCTATGTTGCGTGCGGCAAGTTCCGCGCGAATGAAGTAGCCTGCAATAACGCCGACAATAATGCCGACGCAGGTAAGGAAAATGGGGAAAAACATAGGGGAAATGCGCGAAAAACGACCAGAGTGCGCGTTCAGGAGCGTCAGCTTTGCTCTCCTGTACGATACAAATCGTTTCTCGCGTAGTCAAGCCAGTTTTCCGTCGTAAGTTCACCCAGAAGCACGGCGTCGTCGATGGAGTGGGGGCCGATGGAGGTGCGGCGGAGATAGCGGAGGTAGCCGCCCGTGCCGCAGAGTTTTCCTAAATCCCGCGCAAGCGCGCGAATGTACGTGCCCGAGGAAACGCGGATATTGAAGGAGAGGGTGATGGGGAGGGGGAACGTAGAGACGGCCCGACGGGCCGTCTTTACTTCCAAGGGCGATGGTTCAAAGCGAGGTTCCCATGCGTATACCGTTACGCTCCTTGGCTCTCGTTCAATGGTTTTTCCGGCGCGGGCAAGTTCGTAGAGCTTTTTTCCTCCCATTTTAATTGCCGAATACATGGGAGGAATTTGCTGCTGTGATCCGGTGAGTTCCTCGATTCCTCGTTGCAACTCTTCAAGCGAGATAGATTGTTCGCCCTGATCTTTTGGGACGATGATTTCGGGAGATTCAGGATCGAGCGTTTCGGTAGTGGCGCCAAGGGCGATATCAGCAAGATAGCTTTTATCCATGCCTAAAAAGTGCGAAAGATGCTTCGTACAATCGCGACCAACGCCAATAATAAGAAGCCCCGTAGCAAATGGATCCAGCGTACCAGCATGTCCCACGCGTTGTTCTCCGGTAATCCTGCGTACCCGCGCCACAACATCATGACTCGTTTTTCCTGCAGGTTTATCAATAAGCAAAAAGGGCATAGATGAGGATAGGATAGCAGAAGGCATCCGCTCCTTGCTCCAAACGCCTCTATTAGTTACACTTTGCCTCATGAATATTTCAGAACTTGCCCGTCAATTACGGGTGCCTACCGAAGAGCTTCGTTCCCGTTTGCCTGAACTGGGCTTTGATATTGGAGGAAAGGCTATTAAAATTCCAGATCGCGATGTAGGAAAAATCATCCGCGCCTGGAATGAGCACAAAAAGCGCCTCTATCTTCAAAAAAGGATGGAAGAGCAAAAATCCCGTGCTGAGCGTAAGGCTCGTGTGCAGTCGGGGGATGCGGAGCGCGTGGCTATTCCTGCGCTTATTACGGTTCGTGACTTTGCAACGCTGTTGAACCTGCCGGTTGCAAAAGTGATGCAGGAGCTCATGCGCAACGGTATTTTGGCGTCGCTTAATGAGCGCATCGACTTTGACTCTGCTTCTATTATTGCAGAAGATTTGGGCTATCTCGCCGATCGCGCAGAAGAAGGAAAGGAAGAAGTGGTTGATAATGAGGCGAATAATCGTTTAGAAAAAGTAAAAGAAGAAGAGCGTGCAACAGGAAATACGCTTGCGCGTCCGCCGGTTGTGGTGGTGATGGGTCACGTTGACCACGGCAAAACGTCGCTTCTTGATGCGGTGCGTTCCGCGAACGTTGTTGCGGGAGAAGCGGGAGGTATTACGCAGCACATCGGTGCGTATCAGGTGGTGCGCAACGGCAAGCCGCTTACGTTTATTGATACTCCGGGTCACGAAGCGTTTACCGTGATGCGTTCTCGTGGTGCAAAGGTTGCGGATATTGCTATTTTGGTTGTTGCGGCTGATGATGGCGTGCAACCACAAACGCGCGAGGCGATTGATATTATCAAGGCGGCAAAACTCCCATTTGTTGTTGCGATTAATAAAATCGATAAAGCAGATGCAAATCAAGATTTTGTAAAAACGCAGTTGTCGGATTTGGGATTAGTTCCCGAAGATTGGGGAGGAAAAACGGTTTGTGTTCCTATCTCTGCAAAGAAGCGCGAAAATATCGATGGACTTCTTGATGTGCTTTTGCTTATTGCAGACATGGAAAAAGAGCAAATTGTTGCTGATCCGGAACGTGCCGCAATCGGAACGATTATTGAGTCTCGTGTTGATAAAAACGAAGGCCCGCTTGCTACGATTATTGTGCAAACGGGATCTCTTCGTTTGCAGGATTATTTAGGTGTACGTGGCGTAAATTACGGTCGTGTGCGTGCTATGAAAGCTTTTGACGGAACGATGTTAAAGGAAGCTCCTCCTTCAACGCCGGTGAAAATTCTTGGGTTTAAAGCTGCGCCTTCGGTGGGAGATATTGTAGAAGTAACGCGTGATGCGGCAATGCTTGAGGAATTTAAGGAAGATACCGCGCGTCGTTCGGGTGTTGATCAAATTTCTTCTGTTGCGCAAAAGCCTTCTGAAGAATCTGAAGATGGTGGCGAAAAACCCACGCTCAATATCATTATTAAGGCCGACGTTCTTGGTTCTTTGGAAGCGGTTATCGGTATGATTGAGAAGATTCAAAATCCTCACGTTGCGGTGAAGATGATTGGACGAGGACTCGGAAACATCTCTGATGCCGATGTTGCGCGTGGCGAAGCAGGACATGCGATTGTGATGGGTTTTAACGTCAAGATTGGTCGGGGCGTTGAAGATTTGGCGCGTGAGAAAGAAGTTGTAATCGAAGAGCATTCCGTTATTTATCGCTTGTTTGAAAGTGTTGTTGAGCATCTGAAGAAATTGCTTCCTTCTGAAAAGGTGTACTCAGAATTAGGTACGGGAGAAGTGCTTGCCCTCTTTAGAAAAACAGATAAAGGCATTGTGCTTGGTATCAAGGTTCGTAAAGGAAAAATTATCCCCGGTTCCACCATGCGCATTATGCGAAATGGTTCTATTATTGGTGAAGGAAAGGTAGATGCAATTCAGGTAGGAAAAACATCGGTAAAAGATGTGTTGGCGGGTCAAGAATGTGGTGTTTCTTTCCTTGGAAAAACCAAGGTAGAAGTAGGTGATACGGTTGAGGTCTACCAAGAAGAGCTGCAAGCTCGAACGCTTGTCGTGAAATAAGAAAAGTTCACATAAATTTTATGATGGAATTGACTGTACAAAACTTTGATGCAGAAGTAACAAAGTTTTCACATCCTGTTTTGGTTGATTTTTGGGCGGTGTGGTGCGGGCCATGCCGAACCATGTCTCCTATTTTTGAAGAACTTGCAAAAGAATTGCCTGACATTACGTTTGCAAAAGTAAATGTAGATGACGCACCGGAGCTTGCGATACGGTTTAATGTGCTTTCTATTCCTACGTTTGTTGTATTGAAGGGCGGAAGTGAAATTGGAAGATTTTCTGGAGCCATGCCAAAGGAAGTGGTGAAGGAAAGGTTAGCGGCGATCGTTGGGAGGTAGAGAAAATCCAAATTTCAAGAAACAAATATCAAATAAATTCCAATAATAAAATTCCAAAGGTAAAAATGGTCTTATCATTTCACTTACTTCACCGTTTGAAGTTTTGCCCATTGGATTCTGATCATTATTTGGCTTTTGAATCTTGGAATTTGATACTTTCTTCCTATGTCTCAACTTATTATCATTGGTTCTGGCCCGGCGGGATACACTGCGGCGATATATGCGGCTCGTGCAAATATGCAGCCTGTTCTTTTTGCAGGTTTGCAACCAGGAGGACAGCTTACGCAAACGTCTGAAGTAGAAAATTGGCCAGGAGAACCACAGGGGATTTTAGGAACGGATCTCATGGAGAAATTGAAAACGCAGGCAGAGCGTTTTGGTACGGAGGTTATTCAGGATGTTATTACGTCGGTTGATTTTTCTGCTTATCCCTTTGTTTTGCGTTCGGGAGGAGGAAAAGAGATGACGGCTGATGCGGTGATTATTTCTACGGGTGCAACGGCGCAGTGGCTGGGTGTTCCAGGAGAAGAGCGGTTGCAGGCGAAAGGAGTTTCGGCGTGCGCGACATGTGACGGATTTTTTTTCCGAGGTAAAGAGCTTATTGTGGTTGGGGGAGGAGATAGCGCAATGGAAGAGGCAACGTTCCTTACAAAGTTTGCAAGCAAGGTGACTATTGTTCATCGGAGCGCAGAATTCCGTGCATCAAAAATTATGCTTGAGCGCGCACAGAAGAATCCAAAGATTTCTTTTGTGATGAATGCGGTTATTGATGAGATTTTGGGCGCAGAACGTGTTGAAGGAGTTCGGTTGAAAGATATGGTGACTGGAGCATTTACTGAATATAAAGTTGATGGTGTGTTTGTTGCCATCGGTCATAAGCCGAATACGGAACTGTTTGCGTCGACCATTACGCTTGATGCAAAGGGATATATTGTGACTGAAGGAAAGTCGACAAGAACCAATGTTCCTGGTGTTTTTGCGTGTGGAGATGTGATGGATCCCACGTATCGTCAAGCGGTTACTGCGGCGGGTTCTGGTTGTGCTGCCGCACTTGATGCCGAGCGATGGCTTGCGAGTCGAGAGTAATTTTTGTATGTAGAAACTTTTTATTGACAGACTATTTTTTCTATTGTGAAATGGAAATATCATTCTTAATTTTACGAGGAGCTATGGATTTAGAAACGAAACTTTTTTTGGAAGGATTTGAGCAACGCATAAATGTGCGTTTTGATAAGCTCGAAAAGTGTCTTGATGGTCATGATTTACGTCTTGACCTTCTTGAACGGAATCAGCACGACATGCAAGAGCATATCGCGTATCTTATCGATCGCTTTGGGCGCTTTGCAGATGATATGAGCAAGATGGTGCGATCGCATGATGTGCGGATTACGAATCTTGAATCGAGAGTGCAGTTCGTTTAAATATATTTCCGATTTTTGAGTTCAGGGGGGAGGTAGTCTTGCGCTGCCTCCTCTTTTGTTTTGAAATTTGGTGTGTATTTATATCCTTTTCCGTATTCTAGATTTCGCATAAGCGACGTGGGCGCGTTGCGAAGATGTAAAGGTACGGGAAGATTTGGGAAATGCTTGATATCTTCGTGCACGTTGTGACAAGCGGTATACAGCGCGTTTGATTTTGGCGCTTGTGCGAGGTAGACGACGCATTGGGCAATATTTACATTGCATTCGGGCATGCCAATGGCGTGTGCGGCCTGATGCGCGGCAATGGCTTGTACAAGTGCTTGCGGATCTGCAAGACCAATATCTTCACTTGCAAAACGAATCAGTCGACGTGTTACGTAAAGCGGTTCTTCTCCTGCTTCGAGCATACGCATCAGCCAGTAGAGTGTGGCGTTTACATCGCCTCCGCGCATGGATTTATGGAGTGCGGAGATAATGTTGTAGTGTTCCTCGCCACCTTTGTCGTAGAGGAGTGTATTTTTTTCTACAATTTTTGCTACTGTGTCTTGATCGATTATTTCTTCTTCGCGATGCTCAGCTTCGAGCACATGTGCAACGAGTTCAAGCATGTTGAGTCCATTTCTTCCGTCGCCGTTTGCAATAGTTGCAAGGAATAGCAGTGCTTCATCGGTGAGATGGAGATGGAGTTTTCCTAAGCCCTTTTCTTCATCGAGAAGCGCGCGTTTGAGAATTTTTGCAAGATCTTTTGGAGGAAGTTGTGCAAGCACAAGCATGCGCATACGTGAAAGAAGCGCAGCGTTTACTTCGAATGAGGGATTCTCGGTTGTTGCGCCGATGAGCGTAACAATGCCTTGTTCAACAGCGGGAAGGAGCGCATCTTGTTGTGATTTGGTGAAACGATGGATTTCATCAATAAAAAGAATGGTTCGTTCGTTGTAAAAATTGCGCCGTTCTTCGGCATCTTTGAGGAGTGCGCGAACATCACTCACCGTTGCGTTGACCGCGCTTAAGGGAATGAATTTTGCGTGTACGTGGTTTGCGATGATGTTTGCGAGTGTGGTTTTGCCGACCCCTGGGGGACCCCAAAATAAAAGTGACGGCACCTCGCCTTTCATGAGGAGGGTGCGCAAATATTTTCCTTCTCCAATAACGCCGTGTTGTCCCTCGTATTCTTCAAGATTTGCCGGGCGCATGCGGTCGGCGAGGGGAGTGTGGAGGCGCTTTTTGTTGTGGGTTAAGGAGAAGAGATCCATAGGGAGAAAAATCCAAAGTCTAAGAAACAAAAATCAAATAAGGATTAATGATCAAGATTTTTGGAATTTATTTGGCTTTTGATGCTTGAAATTTGAATCTTTTCCCACTGTACGCTTTTTGTTCGGTGTTGAGTATCGCTCTCTGTGGAAATAAAAAAAGTGACTGATATTAGCCACAGATGTTTACTCGTATTTTGTTTGTTGCGGCGAGGCGAGGAGGCTTGGGCGCATGCGGAGGTTGAGGATGTGTCGTGGCGCAATAATTGGCGGCATAACTTCGTGGATAATTTGTTCGTTGGAGCCAAATCCGGGAGCGCGCAAGAAGAACATGGTTCCTGGTTCGCTTAAAAAAGTGTCGATTTTTTCGAGATAGCGATAATTGATTTGTGGAGTGGTGGGGTGATAGATGTTAATGTATGCCAATCCGCTTAGCGTAAACGTGACGCTGAGGAGTTGATCGCTTTTTCTATCGCGATGTGGAGAAATCCAATCATGCGCATCCCGATAGCGTTGGTAGCCGATTTCGTTTGGAATCCATCCGGAAAGTTCGGGATATTGCGGTACAAAGACATTTATTTCTTGTTGGAGGTTTTTACACGTCTGTGTTGCAACGGGAACTGCGGCGTCATTGAGAAAATAATACGCACGTTCGTGCAGTTGATGCACTTCGTTTGCTTTGCCTTTGTTGATAGGGTGATTTATGTGATCGCCTTCTTCAAGAGGGAGAAGTAATTCTTCGTGGAGAAGTGCGCTTCGTGCTTCTTCGGTGAGTCCGCATGAAGCGAATGCATACCCTTGCTCGCGAACACGATTGAGGATTATGGGAAGATTGAGATGATTTGCAAAAACTTTCATGCATTCTTTTTCAATTTTGCAATAAAAAATCCTTCACATTCCGGTGTGGGGAGAATGATGGTGCCAAAAGGTGTAGGGCGAACGGGAGAGACGGGAAGGATGACGGTTTGCGCTTTCATAAGCGGATGTTCTTCGCAAAACCATTGCATTTGTTCTTCGTTTTCTTCGGGTGCAAGCGTACAGGTTGAGTAGAGAAGTACACCGCCTGGTTTGAGCATTTTATATGCGCTTCGCAAAAGACGGCGTTGAAGCTTGGCGTGTTCGGTGATGTTTCTTTGCGACCAAAACGTAAATGAACGCGGATCGTTCAGGTCAATGCGACCTTCCGCAGTACAAGGCACATCCGCAAGAACGGCATCAAATGCTTCGGGATATTCGTGGTGAAGGGTGGTGCTGTCGGTATTTTTTGCGTTTACGTTTGCGCTTTGGATCGTGATGGCGTTCACGAGCTTTTGATAGCGAACAGAATTATCTTCGCACGCGATAATTGTTCCTTGATTTTCCATGAGTGCGGCGATTTCCGTTGTTTTACTTCCGGGTGCTGCGCAGATATCGATAACGTGTTGATTGGGGAGAGGATCGAGGACGAGCGGAGGAATCATGGATGCGATACCTTGCAGATAGACGTGTCCTTGTTTGGTGAGCGCGTGTTCTAAAAGCTGATCGTCGGTGCGGTTTTTGATGCGTAGTGCATGGGGAATGTTTTTGATGCGTTCAAATGCAATGCCATCTTCGCGATACGCATCCATTACGGCATGATCAGTGGTTTTGAGTGTATTGACGCGCAGCGTTGGGAGGCGCTTTGTGCTAAATGCCTTGATTATGCTTGCAACCGTTTGTGGGCCGAATTGCTTTGTAAGGCGTTCAAGGAGGGGTTGGGGAAGCGATCGAGCCATATGGGTAAAGATATCGTACACTAGAGGTATATGGAAATTCTTTCCCCACAAGATCTCAAAACAAAACGCGATGCGGGTCATCCGCTCACCCTTGTTGATTTACAATCTGCTGAAGGATACGCACATCGTCATATTCCGGGAGCTGTGCATATGGAACCGTCGCCCACGTGCGGCGAGGAATGCGCAAATCTTTTAAAAGATAAAGATGCAGAAATTGTTTTGTACGGAGAGTTTGATGAGTTTGGCAAAGGCGGACAAGTTGCAGAAATGCTACAATCATCTGGCTATACGCACGTTGCGCGTTTGTCTGGCGGGATGATGGGATGGATGGAGGCGGGATTTGCGGTGGAGAATGGGGAAGAGTCGTAGGATTTGTATCATTTTGTACATTGCAAAAAATCCCTCTCGAGCGATCGACGAGGATTTTTGTTTTGCTTTTTTTGAGAAAATCTGGTAGTTTTCTTCGTCGACGTCTTCACCCCGTCGACTCAAAAGGGACACACCATGACAACTCCTGAGCCTTCGCCTCTTTCCATCGCAATCACGCATTTGCTCGACGTTCGGAGGTGGAGCGATGTCGAATGGGCACGTTTTCTGAGAATAGAAGAATCGCAGATGGAGGCCATGCGGGATCAAGCGCAAATCCTCTGGAGATCGACCGTTCATCCATAAATCATCGCGAC
>CAYPWV010000020.1:0-15224 GCA_964414795.1 uncultured Gammaproteobacteria bacterium | reverse complement strand
CATCTAACCGAGCAAGATGAGACTCGGTGTCCGAAAAATGGGGTACCTACCACTGCATCACTACCGTGTGGATCGGAGGCGGATCACAGAACGCGTCCTCTGAGACGCTCTTCTGCTCTTTTTGTTTGGGATGACATGCCACCATCACACTCAGAAGGAATATGACCATGAGACGAAACAGGCGATAAAACGTCATGAAACCTCCCCTGTCAATGTTCCGCTGAAGTGCGGTGGTTGACTCTTCATCCTGCACGGAAAAGAAAGGGGCGTCAATGTCGTGTCGTTCTCAGCATGGGGTTTTTGTTTTGAAGGAAATAGAAAACACTTCCCTTTGCAGAGAAGTGTTTTCTTAGTTCTGTGGAACGGCGTTCAAGGCCGTTCAACGGCCTGGTGACTCCACCGGGAGTTGAACCCGGCTTCCAGGCTTGAAAAGCCCGTGTCCTAACCGATAGACGATGGAGCCATGCGGGCAATAAGATACCAAGAATAAAAAGGTTGAGCAAGTAGCGGTCGATCAACGTATCGACCGCAGCGAACAGGATATTTCCCCCTATCGTTCCAAAAATCCTCCTTTGTACATTTCCAAAAGCACCAAAAGCGCCGCAAGAACCGTAGGACCAAAAATAAATCCAATAGGACCAAAGTATTCCAGGCCTCCCAGCATAGAAAGCAAAATAAGCAGTGCATGCATGCGTGTGCGCCCTCCTACAATAAACGGCTGGAGCACGTTATCAATAGAGCCAACCGCAATCATCGACCAAATAAGGAGCCCAATTCCTGCTCCCCCGTGGCCCGTAACAAATAAATAGATGATCGCAGGGATCATGATGAGCGACGTACCCAGCATAGGAATTTGTGCAGCAATAACCACTAGTGCCGCTAAAATAAATGCTCCAGGAACGCCAAAGATAGTGAGCCCAATAGCCGCCACAATGCCTTGCACGCACGCAACGATAAGCGAACCAAACACCACTCCTCGCACCGTTTGCACCATGCGCGTTGCAATATTCTTATCAACAGAATCCTTCAGCGGACTAAGTGCCAAAGCCTCATGTGTAATGCGTTCGCGATCTATAAGGAAAAAATACAAACACACAAAGAAAATAAACGTCTTGAAAAGAAGTGATGCACCCGAAGAAAATACTTCTGCGCCGTGCGTTTTTATCCAATCAGAAAGCGCTTGAACAATTGAAGAAACATTAAGAAGCTGTAGCACGTCTCGTGCAGCTTGAGGAAGAAATGCGAGAGAAGGATGTGTACCGTTTGCAATTTGTGCGAGAGAATCCGGATTTGCCAACAACCACTGCGCAATTTCTGCACCTTGGCGCACAATCATCGTTCCTGCGGCAGTAAGGGGCCCCACAACAATCGCAAACACCCCAAGCAATACGATAATCGTAGAAATCCACGCATGATGCACGCGCGACCGTAACCAACGCTCAAGAGGAGTAACAAGAATAGCAACCATTGCCGCAGTAAGTATCGTCATGATAAACGATCCAATGATCTGAAAGAAAAGATACGTTGCGCCGATTGCGAGAAGAAGAAAAAACCATCTTGCTAAACTTGCTTGAGAAAAGGGTTGTGTAGCCATAGAAAAGGAAAGGAGAAATTATTCTTGCAATAACACTGTGGCAAGGTTACTCGTCCATGTAGCATACTTTACACGATCCGCCATTTCAGAAATAGCCGCAAAAGGAATAACCCGCAATGCTCCCGCACCATTGGGATGTCCCCACGCTACGGCATCTTGCTCCCACGAAGTAGGACCCGTCCCTGCAGGATGTTCAAAATAATCCTTTGCAAGAAGCGGATCAAACGATTCGATATACGAAGCATCCGGATTCAATCGCACCCACAATCCTCCACCCGTAAGCCCGGCATATTCTTGACGGATGTGCGGCTTATCATCCGGGGGTTGCACATGATCTTTTTTAGCAAACACCATCATCACCGGCAGATGCGGCATTTTTTGCGCAACGTCATCAAAAATCGTGAGCGATTCCCTTCCCTGCCACCATTGTGCGGCTTCTTCGGGCATTGCTAAATCCTCGGGCCAAGTAGATGCCGTAAAAAGCTCATTCTCCTGCAATGCCTCAAGAAGTTCGGGTGAATACATCTTCTTGCCAAACATTCCAGGAATTTGGCTTCCAAAAAGAATATCGTCTTCGGCACGTGCACGATGATCTCCATTCAGATCAACGTAAGGTCGCCCATCCTGCGTATCCCACGCAATATGTTCGTACGAAAGCGTAATGCCATCATCATGATAATCCGTTGCGGGATAATATTCAGTATTCAGTACCGCGACACCTTTTTCAAAATGCCCGAGCTCAAGCGAAGAGAGCAAAGCTTCAGTAGGATTTTCTCTGCCCACCACAAAATCTACAGGAAGTACATCGCCATACTGCGCAAGCGTTTGAAAAAGAAGAATGCCCGGATGAGAAAAAGCATACGCTCCCACAATATCCGTATCCAAGGGAACCATTGTTTTATCTTGAATAAACTTCCCTTCAACATCCGCCTTTTGTCCTGCGGCATACAAAAAAACATCACGCAGCGCCGCAACAGATAGCACTCCCCCATAATCTACCTCACCATCACTTCCTAAATCCGTCTCCCGATCTTTCCTACCCGGAAGCAAAAGAGAAACTTGCGCAAAACCAAAATCCGAAAGGCCGGACAATTCTTGAAAAGACTTTAGGTCAGAAGTAAAAAACGTTGGTACATACACCACAAGCGGAGCACCAGAATCGTACCTTGGCGTATTAGGCAAACGAATACGCACGGCAACTTCTCCCACTTCTGCAACCGCAATGTTTGTATACAGTGTTCCTCCTGCACCTTCACGATCTTCTGTTCCCGTAAGTGTTTCCGTCCAAGATCCTCCATCTTGAGAAACAAGTCGCTGAATGCACAGCAAAAAGAAAAGAATAAAAATACAAAAAAGCATTGACGAAGCAAAAAACGTCTTCCAAGAAATAGATTCGATATGCATGCCTATAGTGTAGCATCCAAAAACAAAAGTTCCTGGCCGAAGCCAGGAACTATTTGCTTACTCGCGGGGGCGAGCTTGGGAGACACTGATCTTGCGACCACCGCAGTCTGCACCGTCAAGCATCTTGACAGCGTTTTCCTGCTCTTCGACCGTAGAAAGCTCTACGAATCCGAAACCGCGCTTGCGGCCAGTTTCCTTCTCAATAGGAAGAAAAACGGAAACCACAGTACCGGCTGGTGCAAAGAACGCCTTGATATCGTCTTCGGTCATGGCATAAGGAAGGCCACCAACGAAAACACGTGTGTTATCTGGCATAATGTTGCGTAATTACTTCTCCGTCGCTTGCCTGCACCGCACTATCGTGTCGGTCTCGAACATAACTATCGGATGATTAGTGATGAGAGCATACCATAAAGCACCCAAAAAAGCAAATACATATCCTCCCCACCCCCGCTCGTGATACAAGAAGTTATCGTGTAAAATAGAGAGAGATTTTTCCTATGGCATTTGCGCCCTCACACAAAACGCTCCCCCAAAAGGAAGCAGCACAACCCTGGAACCTTCATGAAGAGGGCCAGCTTGCCATTGATGTTGCCGAAACACCCACAGAAATCATCATTCGTGCGGCAATTGCAGGCGTGAGCGAAAAGGAACTTGATATCCATATCACCAACGACATGATCTCCATCCACGGTACGCGCCAGGTAGAAAACCTTCCGGCGCAAGCCACGCTCCACTATAACGAATGCTTTTGGGGTTCGTTTTCCCGAGCCATTATCTTACCCTGTCACATCAAAACCGATGAAACTGAAGCTGTGCTCAAAAATGGTATCCTTACTATTCATGCACCCAAGGCACGAGAACGGGTAACGCTTGCCGTAAAAAGAGGCATGTAATCTGTATGAATCCTATTCAAAAAATCCCCAGAAACGTCCTCATCGTTATCGTATGCATCGCCGTTTTTGTGGGCATGCTCTGTGGCGGCGCAGCAGTAGCGCAACGTGCATATGCCCATCGCATCTATCACGGCATTGCCATTGCCGGAGTTGATGTATCGGGCATGGATGTAACGCAAGCAACCGAAACCCTCCAACGCAAAGTAAGCACTTTTCTTGATGCAGGCATTGCCATTTCCCTTGAGGGAGAAACGAAAGTCATTCCTCTCACCCCGCGCGGAGCAAGTGATCCCGATCTTATCTACGAACTTGCAGAAGTAAACGTAGGCGATTTAGTAAACCAAGCCTACGCACTCGGGCGCTCAGGAAATGGGTTCACGCAATTTTTCATGCCTGTATGGTTTAGCACATTCGGACATACAAACATCAATCCATCAGTTTCTTTTTCTGAAAATCGTATCACCGATGCCGTACACGACGCATTCCCCAACATCGAATCCCCAGGAACTCCAACCGATTTCGTCATCACTATCTCCGCGGAAGACATTCAGGTCGAAATCGTAGATGCCGTCATCGGTTCCACAATCGATACGGAAGAAATGCTCGCCACACTCAACAAAGATGCAAAAGATCTCAAACTAAGTCCTATTACACTCCATCTCATCGAGCGTTCTTCGCTCATCTCACGCGATGAAGCCGCTTCTCTTATTCCACAAGCGCTTACCGCCATCAAAAAAGCGCCTTACACGCTCACATTTGAAAAAGAAAACGAAGAAGAAGTGAACTACGACATAACACAACAGGATCTTACAATCTGGTTACAACCTACAAAAAATGATCAAGGCGAACCTATTCTTTCTCTCGATACAGCTGCAATGGGGTCTTTTCTTGAAAACATCCACACTGCCATTGACGTAAGCCCACAAGATGCAAAATTTACCGTTGCAGATGATCGCGTTACCGAATTTGTGGCAAGTCGCGATGGACTTATTGTCGATGAAGACCAATTGCTGAGCGATCTGCGAACGGCTTTTGCAGAAAATGACGCAAGCACCGCGCCCATTACCATTGCCGTGGTACGCAAAGCTCCAGAAGTACCTATTGAAAGCATTAACACGTACGGCATTAAAGAAATCTTAGGTGTAGGATATTCGAGCTTCGCAAATTCTCCAGCAAATCGCCGCGCAAACATTCGTCACGGTGCAGAAAAACTCAACGGCATCCTTATTGCTCCGGGAGAAACACTTTCACTACTCGAAAAACTGCGTCCCTTTACTACCGCAGACGGCTATCTTCCCGAGCTTGTTATTAAGGGTGACGAAATTATTCCCGAAATAGGAGGCGGTTTGTGCCAAATTGGTACCACCACCTTCCGCGCCGCACTCAATTCCGGCCTCCACATCACCGAACGGAGAAATCACTCACTCGTCGTTTCCTACTACAACGACCCTACAAATGGCAATCCCGGAACCGACGCAACCATTTACGATCCTTCCCCTGATTTAAAGATTCAAAACGACACTGCACACTACATCATGCTCGCAACAAACGTAAACAGCACAAAGAGCGAACTACACTTCACCTTCTGGGGAACATCCGATGGTCGCCAAGGATCCTACACACCGCCGCAAGTATTAAGTTGGACCGGATACGGTACAAAAATCACCAAAGAAACAACCTCTCTTGCACCAGGAACCACAAAATGTCAAAGTGCGCATCCAGGCGCAACCACCACGTTTGACTACAACATTACCTGGGCCGATGGAACGACTACTACACAAACGTTCGACTCCAGCTACCGCTCGCTCCCCGAAACGTGTCTCGTGGGCGTCGCCGAACTTACACCCGAAACTCCCGTACCCGTTGAAGAATCCACGGAGGAACCTCTCATAGTCGAGTAAAGACGGCCTGCTAGGCCGTCTCCATCATCATACGTAAAAACGACCCGTCGGGTCGTTTTTACGTTCGTTTCTCAGAAAAAGCTGCGGTCAAGAAGATACATCTCCCGTAACACGCCAGACGGATCCAGCAGGCACGGGTGATTATGCATCCCCATGCTTGTCGTGACCGCAGTTTCCTCAGAAAAACGCCAAACTTGTGACGGGTTACTATACCAAAAAACGGAGCCCTGCGTCAACAGGACTCCGTTCTCAAAAAGACTTTTTTCTCTATTTTTTCGCTTTTTCGTCTTCTTTTGTAATGACTTTATCAATCAAACCGTACTTTTGCGCATCCTTTGCACTCATAAACCGATCGCGCTCGGTATCTTCAGCAACTTTCATAAAAGGCTGACCCGTATGATCGGCAAGAATTTGATTCAAACTGTCTTTCATTTGAATAATGCGATCGGCATGAATTTTGATGTCCGTTGCCTGGCCCGAAATGCCGCTCCCGAGCACCTGGTGAATCATGATTTCGGCATTCGGAAGCGCAAAGCGCTTTCCCTTTTTTCCTGCAGCCAAAAGCACCGCGCCCATAGACGCTGCCATGCCCACACAAATGGTAGAAACGTCCGGAGCGATGTGCTGAATGGTGTCGTAAATGGCAAGGCCCGAGGTTACCGATCCACCGGGAGAATTGATATAGAGCTTAATATCCTTTTCTTTATCTTGGCTTTCTAAAAAAAGAAGCTGCGCAATAATGGCATTTGCAACACCGTCATCAATAGCACTTCCAAGGAAAATAATGCGATCCTTTAACAAGCGAGAATAAATATCGTACGCACGTTCACCGTTGGTTGTTTTTTCAATAACCGTAGGAATGAGATAAGACATATATGCCTAATTTAGCAGACTCATGAGGAGAGTGCAAAAACCTTTACCCAGCCCAACTGCATCCAAAGATCTAGTTCATCCGAACAAAAAAGACCTGCAGCAGGAGGATGTGCTAAAAACACGTACTTTTGTGTACCACGAGCTATTTGAGAAACAACATACGCGATTTCGGAAAACATTCCTGCACCAATATAGCCTTTTACACCCTCTTTTGTTCCATTCACCACAAAAAGAACGTCAGCTTCATCAAGATGATCAAAATACGCACAAAAAACATTCCGATACTCCTGCAAAAAATCTTCCATTGCGATGCGCTCGGGATAATCGATAACCACAACATCCGACTGAGCGTTCCAATACGCAAGCCACTGTGCAATTTCTTCCTCCATCTTTACACTGGCCGAAAGCACAACTTTTCTCATACTTTTTCAAGAGAATACGTCGCCTGCACAGGAAGTGATGCGAGAAACTCTGGATTATGTGTTACGCAGATGATCGACGTTCCTGCAGAAAGAAGATCTTTAATAATTTCTTGCGCAACGCGCCGACCGTCAACATCAAGACCCGCATCAATCTCATCAAGCAAAAGCACTTTTGGCTTTGCAATAAAAACGAGTGCGAGTTCGGCACGTTTTTTTTCTCCCCCGGAAAATCCATCAAAAAGCGCACGCTCAATAAATGCCTCATCAATACCAATACGCAAAAATGCTGCACGAATATCTTGATAGAGTGGGGCAATATCCGGACGAACGCCTGTTTTTGCAAAGAGCATTTCTCGAGCAACGGTAAGGAAAGAGACGCCAGGAAGCGCAGGAGGTTCTTGAAAAGTAAGCATGATTCCTCGACGAAATCGCTCGTCAGGAGAAAGGGCAGCAATACTTCCCTGTGCATCGAACACGTCACCCGAAGTAGTAATGTCAGAAAATCCGGCAATCGCCTGCAAAAGCGTGCTCTTCCCTACACCATTTGGACCAGAAATAACGAACAGTTCTCCATCTTGCACCACAAAAGAAACACCCGAGAAAATCGGCATGCCATTTCGTAATCCGGAAAAGTTTTTACAAGAAAGCATAGGGAATTCGTTCAAACGCAGTCACCGACACTCTGACACATCCTTCCCGCATTCGTCCAACGTGCTCGCCATCAAGATGAGGAAGTAAGGAGAGATCAAGCTGCTCAACCGGCTTCTGCAAGAGATATTCGCACAGCAACGACGCACCGCCAACGCACAGCGCACATCCACTTCCCGCAAAAGCAGCTTCAACAATAATCCCATCTGCAACAACGATTCCCACATCAATCACATCCGCACACATCGGATTTGCAGCATGCCCTACAAGCGGCATATCCAAAACCTCTCGTTTATGTCGAGGATATTGCGCGTGATCTTGGAGTGAAGAGAGAAACATGAAAAGGGTTGATAGTTAATGGTTTATCGTTAATAGTTTCCTGAATTCACCTCACTACCATAAACCATAAACTATTAACTAACAGCCTGTTATTTATCTCCATATCCCGCCATCACTTCCAAAAACACTTCACATTCCTCCCTCGTCGTATCTTTTCCCACACTCACCCGCACCACGCCATCTTGATGCAAACAGCGCGCAAGCGTTGCAGCACAATGAAAACCTGCACGCACCGCAATTCCTTCATCCGCTAAATATTGCGCAACATCGTGCGGATGCATATTTTTTACCGAAAAAGAAAGTACACCAATGCGATTC
Organism: uncultured Gammaproteobacteria bacterium; assembly: GCA_964414795.1. Taxonomy (GTDB): domain Bacteria; phylum Patescibacteriota; class Patescibacteriia; order UBA9934; family UBA9934; genus JAGORL01. The sequence goes on along the minus strand of CAYPWV010000020.1, from coordinate 6,829 downwards.
GCCCCTGGCTTGGGACCATATACCTGCACGTTCGTGGGCGCAGACAATCCTTGCCACAAAAATGTCGTCAACTCCTGCTCATGCGCAACAATCGCCTCTCGTTGATGCGAAAGTATTTTACACGCCGCAGCAAATCCTACCGCACCAGTAACGTTCGGCGTTCCTGCCTCAAACTTGCGAATACCTTCCGCAAAAATCGGACAACCATCCGCAAGAATTTCTTCAATCATCCCTCCACCAAGCAAGAGCGGCTGAAGGATATTCTGTAGCTTTTTACTAAGAAAAAGCGCACCAATGCCCATAGGACCATACATTTTATGCGCACCTACCGCGTACGCATCAGCGCCAAGATTTTGTACATCAACAGAAATATGTCCTGCAGCTTGCGCGCCATCCACGCAGACATATGCACCAACATCATGCGCCAATTGTGTAATCTCTTTCACAGGAACAATCGTTCCCAGAATATTAGAAACATGCGTAATTGCGACAATTTTTGTTTTTGCTGAAATAACTTTCTTCGCATCCTCTACCGCAACCGAACCATCGCTCTGCAATGGAATAAAACGGATCGTACATCTACAACGCTCCGCAACCGCACGCCACGGCAAACTTTGTGCGTGATGTTCAAGAAGCGATAGCACGATTTCATCACCAGGCTGTAACAACGACGCAAAACCAAATGCGACACTATTCAATCCCTCCGTCGTCCCTTTCGTAAAAATACACATATCCGGCAAGGCACCAAAAAAATGCGCAACTATTGCACGCGCATCTTCATACGCCGTCGTCGCCCGATACGCCGCAACATGCACACCACGAAATGGATTCCCTCTCCCAGCCTCTTCAAACGCAACCATTGCCCGAAGCGCTTCGGGAGCAATACGTGTCGTTGCGGCATGATCGAGATAAATTTCCATATGTGGACGTGAAGAAGAAAAAGTCCAATGTTCAAGAATAGGAATGAGAATTTCAAACTCTCTTCACTTCACTGTTTGATCCTTTGATCATTGGATTTTGGAATTTATTTGATTTTTGAATCTTGACATCTGGATCTTTTTCATCCATTTTCATAAATCCCCCGACAATACACTCTATCGCATCTTCCCTCAAAACACCACGTGCTAAAAAGTATGCAATTCTTTTCTCATCAACACGCACAATACTCGTCGCATGTGTCGCCGCAATATCATCATGAAGAAGCGCAAGCTCGGGAATAAACGATGCATGCGCGTAGTCACCTATTGCAAGTCCGCGAATTTCTTCGTGCACCACACTCTGCGCATGCGCTGCGTGCGTAAGTTGGCGCACAGTTGCGCGCGAGCCTTCATTGAGCACAAGAAATACTCGAACGTCACTCGTAGAACATTCAGCAAGAAGAAATGATGAAATATCCAAAGAAAATGTCGCATCTTTTTCAAGCATTACAAAAACACGCACCTGTAATTTTGCTTCTTTTTCGTGTGCATGATACGCAAGACGCATCGTACACGCACTCTGTGCACCAACATGTACACGAACCTCATGCGTTGCAGAACCTTGCACAAGATACTCGTCGTGTCGCGTAACGGGATGACACGACATCTCCCCTGACAACGGGGCAAGAATCTTCGTCATACACTTTTTGCCGAAGCTCGGCGTACTTCAAGCTCAACCAACTTCATAAGCTCAACCGCATATTCAAGCGGCAACTTTTTTACGAGTGGATCCACAAATCCCGAAACAAGGGTGTGCAGTGCATCATCAGCCTTCATGCCACGTGCAGCAAGATACGCAAGCGCCCGATCGTCCACCTTTCCTACCCGTGCTTCGTGCATAATTTCTCCTTCCGGCTGTTCACTTGTGATAACCGGAATGGCATTAGTGCGCGACTGCGCATCAAGCATCAACCCATCGCATGTTACGTGCGCCGAAGCACCGTGTGCGGACTTCGTCATTTTTACCAGCCCACGATATGTTGAAACTCCACCGCCAATCGCAATACTTTTTGCATGCACCACCGCAGAAGTTTCTTTTCCAACAAGCGCAACTTTGTGACCCGTGTCTTGCACTTGCCCCGGACCCGCAAACGAAAATCCTTCGTATCTACTTTTTGATCGATCGCCCCGCAGAATACTCATCGGATACAGCATCGTTACCGCACTTCCCATATTGCCGTTCAACCACACAATCTCCCCCGCCGCATCCACAAGCGCACGTTTCGTATTTAAATTATACGTATTCTTACTCCAATTTTCGATACTCGAATACTGTACTTTTGCACCTTCTTCCACAAAAATCTCCACACATCCCGCATGCAGGGCGGCGCTATCATACTTTGGCGCAGAACATCCTTCAATGTAATGCACCTCACTTCCTTTGGCGGCAATAATAAGCGTGTGCTCAAATTGTCCGCCTTGTGCAGTATTCATGCGAAAATAAGCCGAAAGCGGAATTTCCACGCGCACACCTTCGGGCACATAAATAAACGTTCCACCGCTCCACACCGCTGCATGTAACATAGCAAACGGATGATCGTGGATGGGCACACACTGCGTCATGAAATATTTCTCTACAAGTGCAGGATATTTCTGCACCGCAACATCCATGTTTTCAAAAATCACGCCTTGCGCAGAAAGATCTTCGCGTAATCGATGATAAATCATTTCCGAATCATATTGCGCACCAACACCTCCCAAACCTGCACGCTCTGCCTCGGGAATACCCAACTTTTCAAACGTATCGCGAATTTCTTCAGGAACTTTTTCCCACGTTACCTGCTCTTGGGCGTTAGGACGAACAAAATAGTGAATCTTATCGAGATGCAAATCCGCAAGCGAAGGTCCCCACGTAGGAATTCTTGCTTCACAAAAAAACGCAAACGCTTTCAAACGCTTTTCCCGCATCCACACCGGCTCGTTCTTTGTACGAGAAATCTCTTCAACAAGCGCACGGCTCAAACCCTGCGCCGCCTGATAACGCGACGTATGCACGGTTTCCGCATCCAAAATATCCTGAAACGACATGCACTGATGCTACCGGATTTTCATCTCTACGCCAACACGCCTTCCTCAACCGCAATTAAAAACGCTTTTTCGGCAAAACCGCCGCGTTCGTCGCGACGTGCTTCGGCCTTGGCAAATACTTCGTTCGGATCAATACCTCGAGTGCGCATCATCCACGCCATCACTTCAAAAATATCCGCACATTCTTCTACAAGCGCCGCTCCGTCCGCATAATGCGCCTCCCACGCCTCTTCAATAAGCCGCTTTTTCAACTCTCCCACAAATTCATCATCAGAAAGTACCCGAAGAACCGGTACCGCACCGTTGGCACGGATCAGCTCCGGAATCTTGTCGCGGACAAGTTTTCCGTATTCGGTTCGCATATGAAGTAGTGTAGCATAAGGTTTTTAGTTATTGGTTTACGGTTGATAGTTTTCTGAACTCACTTCACCACCATCAACCAAAAACTATAAACCAATAACTTTCTTCAAAAACGTCCTCCGGTGTTCAGAAATAATGCCATGCTCAGCAATCGCCGCGTAATGCTGCTTTGTGCCGTAACCTTTGTGCTGCGCAAAACCATACTGCGGATACGTTTCGTGGAGCGTTTCCATCAGCTGATCGCGATATTCTTTTGCAACAATAGAGGCCGCAGCAATAGAAAACACCTTCGCATCACCATCAATAATCGCCTCTTGTTCCCAATCAACATTCGGAACGGTTTTGTTTCCGTCGATGAGGTAGAGACGACCCGTCGGGTCGTCTCTACGTCCCGCCACGTCGGTCGTGACCGACGTGGCTACCGCCCTCCGCATCGCCTCAAATGTCGCCTGTAAAATATTGATCTTGTCGATCGTCACCGCATCAACTTCTCCAACGCCAAACGACATCGCAACTTCTCGAATCGCCTGTGCAGCCTCACTGCGTTGCTTACGCGACATCATCTTACTATCCCGAATCACAACGCGTTCATTGAGCGCACGTACAATCTCTGGTTTCGACCAATCAAACGCCACACACGCCGCAACAACCGGTCCCGCCAAACATCCTCGCCCGACCTCGTCCACACCAAAAACAATACCGTTTAACGTGTATTCTAGAGGAGAAGAAAGAAGAGACATGGTATAAGAGTATCATCCGGATGAAAGAATTTGCTCAAAAAGAGAAGGTACGGTATCATTTTTCCGCGAGAAGTTCATGTTACGGGCTATAGCGCAGTTGGTAGCGCGCCTGGTTTGGGACCAGGAGGTCGAGGGTTCGAGCCCCTCTGGCCCGACCATAAAAACCCAAGTACGGGCGTGTAGCTCAGGTGGTTAGAGCGCGGTCCTGATAAGACCGAGGTCGATGGTTCGAGTCCATCCACGCCCACCAGTGAAAGTGTGAAGTTATAAGTTAGTAGTTTGAAGTGAGTGGTAGTTTTTATAGGTTTTAAAAAACTAAAAAACAACATCCTTTCACTTCAAACTAACAACTCCAAACTTCATTCTCTTACTCCCGCCGAGGTAGCTCAGTGGTAGAGCAAAGGTCTGAAGAACCTTGTGTCGCCAGTTCGATCCTGGCTCTCGGCACCATAAAGTAGAAACCAAAATCTGGTTTCTATTTTATTTTCTGATATGCTTTGTCTCAAATATTTCACTTTTTCTTTCTTCCTATGTCAGATATACAAAGCACGCCTTGGCAAATTGAACAACAATTCCGAGATGAGGCAAAACAACTTTCTCCCGAACAACTTTCTGATTTTCTCCAAAAAGCTACGCTTGCCTATCAAGGTGCATTTTTCCCCGTAAAACTCACCCAAGAACTCTTGCATAATCCAAAACTTCCGCTAGAAGTTTTGGCAAGCTCCCAAACAAGCCCCGCTCTCTACAAAAGCATTTTGCAGCACCTGGGAGCCATTGCGGCCCCCATTGATGCAACACATACCACAAAAGATATCGCTCAATTATTTACCCTCCTGGTAAACGATCCGCTTTTTCCTACCGTAGATGATAGTCTCTTCAAGATGTTCGCAAGAACTGTTGCAGAAAAAAGTCCCCTTGCCCAACTGTCTTCCATTCGTATTCGTATTCTCGATCTCTGCACTCCCGCACGCTTTTCACTGCTCAACACGGCCTTCATCGAATCTTCTTACCAGGATTTTCTTCCCGAAGAAATCGCGCAACATATTCTCACAAACCTTATTCAAACCCACACCTATCCTTTTCTTGATAAATACCGTTTCTTCCTGCATGTACTCGAAAGAGTAGGCCAAAACATGTTCCATACTTTTCTCCTCGGACACTTTTCATCTTTTATTCCCTCTACGTTTCAACGCGAAGAGCTTCTCCTTGCTATCGCTGAAGGTCCTTTTTATGACTTCCCCGTGTTCTATTTCAAAAATGAATACAGACTTACCACAAATCTCAACAGACGTCATTCGCCCCAACTAAAACGAACAAAAATAATCTGTTACCAAAAATTAACTTTTATACAAAAAATGCTCAGCGCAATCCCCATCCTTCTTTAAAAAGAGAAATGTAAACAAAAATCCGGTCATTGTGACCGGATTTTTTTACCTACTTTACATTACAAACCACATCATATCCTCCCACGCCATTTCCATCCCACGAACAATCACTGCCTCTTCCCACAGAATACGATCGACCATCAATCGTGATGTTTGTTATTTGGTCAGCTGCAGAGCGAGATGCGGATGCACGATACACCAAGTACATGTCACCCCCTGCAAAACTTCCATTAATACGGATGGTGTCTCCACGTTTACCGCAAAGGGAACCTGCCGCATACGCATCAGAGCTGCGTGCAAGCGCTTTGCCCGCGCCCCAATTGCCCCACAACCACGCCGTCTCATTTGCAACCCACAAGCCCCATGATTCACGATAATAATCACGATCTCCATCATCACGATACACAAAGGGCGTAACCTCTACCGCAACTTCCAACAAACGACGACCGTCAGAGCACGATACCACTCCACGCTGCACTGTACGCGACGCAATAAAAGACGGCGCATTTCCTCGCATATTCTGCGGCTGCCAAGAAGCAGCCTGCGTAACAAGCGGCGTTCCACATACCAAAAAACAAACTGCCATGAAAAAAGAAAGAGTAAGACGAAGCATATGCAAAGAACATACCCGACAAAACAAAAAAGAGCAACAAAATGTACTCTTTTTTGCTAACAACTTTTGCAATAAACAACTCTGTGATTACAGCGTCCACCTCAATGGTAACCCAAGGGGTCCCAAAGAGGGTTTTTGTCTCTCTCTGTTCCGAAGAACAAAGAAAGTCGACAATTCCTTTGAAAGGAGGTGATCCATCCACAGCTTCCGCTACGGATGCCTTGTTACGACTTCGTCCCTATTGCTGAGCCCACCTTCCGCCGCCGAGCGGCGACGTTCGGGTGTTCCCAACTCTCTTGACGTGACGGGCGGTGAGTACAAGACCTGAGAACGTATTCAAGGTGGCGTGATGATCCACCTTTACTAGCGATTCCAGCTTCATGGAGTCGAATTGCAGACTCCAATCCGAACTGAGATCGGTTTTATGGGATTTGCTCCGCCTCGCGGCTTGGCCACCCTTTGTACCGACCATTGTATCATGCGTGTTGCCCTGGACGTAAGGGCCATGCTGATTTGACGTCATCCCTTCCTTCCTCCTCCTTACGGAGGCAGTCTTCTGTGAAAATACAACACAGAACAGGGGTTGCGCTCGTTATTCCACTTAAGGGTACACCTCACGGCACGAGCTGACGACAACCATGCAGCACCTACATAGCACCCTCGAAGGCGACTCTATTTCTAGAGCTTGCAGCTACATTTCAAGCCCAGGTGAGGTTTCTCGCGTTG
>CAYPWV010000019.1:0-15687 GCA_964414795.1 uncultured Gammaproteobacteria bacterium | reverse complement strand
TTTCGCTACCTTAGGACCGTTATAGTTACGGCCGGCGTTCATCCGCGCTTCAGTCAGAGGCTTCACCTTGCGGTTAACCCCCTTCTTTAACGTTCGGACACTGGCCAGGCATCAGCCCATATACATCATCTTGCGATTTAGCATAGGCCTGTGTTTTTGATAAACAGTCGCTTGACATCTGAAGCTGCGGGTCTTCCCCTCCCGGGGAAAACCAGGCCTTATCCCGAAGTTACGGCCGCTTTTTTGCCTAGTTCCTGAAGGATACTTCTCTCGTACGCCTGAGTGTTTTCGCACTCACCCACCTGTGTCGGTTTACGGTACGGGCAGCATACTGTTAACCCTAGAGGTTTTTCTTGATTCGTGTTGCTTTCCCCTCACTTTGATTGCTCAAAGCTTGAGATGAGCACTCGTGTATTGCCTGACGGATTTCCCTATCAGACCACAAGCACCCCCCAACGTCATAGTCATAGGACGCGGGAATCTCGCACAAACGTCACCCCATTGGAACAGTATCCTGGTGCTGGAATATTAACCAGCTGTGCATCGACTACGCCTTTCGGCCTTGCCTTAGCTCCCGACTAACCCACGGTCGATTCTCGTTGCCGTGGAAACCTTGGATTTTCGGCGGAAATGATTCTCACATTTCTTTCTGCTACTCATGCCAACATTCTCTCTTCCCAACGCTCCACCGGACCTCACGATCCGACTTCAGCGCGATGGAAATGCTCACCTACCGCGTATCTCCAAATGGAGACACACCCTCAGCTTCGGTATGTAGTTTAAGCCCCGGTACATTTTCGGCGCAAAGAAACTTGACCAGTGAGCTGTTACGCTATCTTTAAAAGATGGCTGCTTCTAAGCCAACTTCCTGGTTGTAAAAGTCTCTTCACTACCTTTCACACTGAACTACAATTGAGGGACCTTAGCTTGAGATCTGGGCTGTTGCCCTCTCGACCTATGGAGCTTCGCCCCCATGGTCTGACTGCCGGGAACACGTTTTGGCATTCGGAGTTTGGCAGGGCGACCTACCTTGCGGCGGCAAACCCTATCAGTGCTCTACCTCCAAAACGCTATTAACCGACGCTAGTCCAAAAACTATCTCGGTGAGAACCAGCTATTACCCTGTTCGATTGGAATTTCTCCGCTAACCACAGTTCATCCCCGAGTTTTGCACAACTCGTGGGTTCGGACCTCCATAGCCTGTTACAGCTACTTCATCCTGACCATGGTTAGGTCACAGGGTTTCGGGTCTATTGCGTGCCACGGACGCCGGTTAAGGCTCGCTTTCACTTTGGCTCCATCCCGAAGGATTTAACCGCGCGACACACAATAAGTCGTTGGCTCATTCTTCAATAGGAACGCTGTTACCCTATATTGCTATAAGGCTCCAACTCTTTGTAAGTGTATGGTTTCAGATTCTATTTCACTCCCCTTCCGGGGTTCTTTTTAGCTTTCCCTCGCGGTACTGGTTCACTATCGATCTGTATATGTATTTAGTTTTACCACATAGTCGTGGTAGCTTCCGACAGGATTTCTCGTGTCCCGCCGTACTCAAGACCGTACCCCTATTGCACGTAACGTACTTTCGCATACGGGACTATCACCCGCTATGGTTCAACTTTCCAGTTGATTCTGCTACTACGTACATGGACAATACTTATTTCACCAGAAATAAACGGATACGGCTTACAACCCTCACTGGGCAACGGCTGGTGCCTTTCGCCTCGTCTATCTTACCGAAGTAAGCGTTAACGGACTTCACGCAGTGAGTTTGAACTGTTCCCATTTCGCTCGCCACTACTTTGGGAATGTGGAAACGGTCCGTCATCTTGTTCCTCGAAGCATCGAGAAGCAAGATGAGGATCGTATCCTTTCTTTTCTTTTCCTTGTGGTACTGAGATGTTTCACTTCCCACAGTTCCCTTCAACAGCCTATGTATTCAGCTGCTGATCATCAGGCATTCCCCTGATGGGGTTTCCCCATTCAGACATCTTCGGATCAACGGTTGCTTGCCACCTTCCCGAAGCTTTTCGCAGGCTGCTACGTCTTTCATCGGCACATACAGTCTAGCCATCCACCTATACACCCTTACTCTCCACCCACTGGCTACGCACAACCCTATTATGTTGTGTTTCCATGTGGGATGGCGAATTGCAATATGCATTATTCTTCATCAGTATTCAGTTGTGAAAGTGCGGCAGGATAGTACCGAATTATCTATGATACTGTCAAGGAGTTAATCTTAAGATAAAGTGTGTTTCTTGGATCGTGCTCTTTTTTGGCTAATATCCTGTATATGATAAAAATTCTTCTCCTTACGGTTGGTGCACTTCCCTTGGGAAGTTTTCATGAAATTGGGGATAACTTTCTCCAAAGTTTGAAAAAATACGCGAGCGTGGAAATGCGCTCGTACAAAACGTCAAAAGCGCTTCTTGAAAAGGCGCCGGAGGATTCTTTTTTGCTTGATGAACGAGGCGCCGAATACACGTCGCGGTCTTTTGCGAGCCTTCTTGCGAACTACGAGGATCGCGGGGAGATGTTTGTGGTTATTTTAGGCGGTCCGGATGGTTTTACCGCAACCGAAAAACAACCCTTCAAAAAAATCTCCCTTTCTCCGATGACCACAACCCACGACATCGCCCACCTCTTCATTCTTGAACAACTTTTCCGAGGACTGAGTATCGCGCATGGATCGAAGTATCATAGAGAGGAGGCGAAGTGATCTCTCTATCGTGCATAACTTTATATCCCTAATAATCATCCTATTATAGAATGCATTCATCTATGAATAGAGGTCCTGCAACCCTTCGAGCGAAAGAAGATATGATGGAAGCAAGACAACGCGGAGAAACTAATCTTGATGCATATAAACGACGAATCGGAGAAATTTACGACCAACAGATGGACGATGAAAATGCAATTTCAGAAGTTACTTACGCCATAGATGGATACCGTTCGGGAAACATTCACCAGTGGTGCGACTCCGAAAGAATGGTGGACTCCTGATCCTAAAAAAGTTTCTGCACTTATTGAAGCTCTCCGAAAAACTCCCGTAGGTGATCTTCTCATCGGAAGATTTGAACTTGATTTAATGATCCCCGTTACAGAAACAGATGCGCCTCTTTGTACCATTATCAAAATCTGATCTCCGCGTGGGAACATGTACCACGGCAGAAGTTTATTTTCTCGACCTCGTCACGCATGATCGAGGCTATTCTGCATCTGATGTTATCGTCAACGATAACGGTGAACCGATGATGCTTTTTAAAAATGCAGGTGATCGGTCGGCGATTACTCTTGTAGAAACTGTGCTAAATGGAGTGCGTATTCCCCCGGGATCTCTTTTGGCAATTGAAGAAGGTGAAAAAGTCCGACATGGAATAATTCCTATATCCACTATCCCAGGTTTTAAATTTCTTCGACTTTCTACGCTTGCCATTCCGCCAAAAGAGCGTGAAGAAGCGGTTGGTAATGTGTATACATTTCAGCGCTGGCAGGGCATGAAGGGCTATGACACTATTACCATCTTAGATCTTACAGACGCAGCACGGAAAAGAATCAGCTACCTTGCTGGTTAAAATTTTCTCTTTGAAAATTCTCAGTCTATTTCCACGTGCGTTTTTGATTGATGGCATCTTTTTCTCGAATTGCGTCTTCGATATTGACTGAGAAGCCGTTTGCGAGATCGAAGAGATACATGGTGACGTCGGCAAATTCTCCTCGTAATTCTTTTTGTTTCTCTTCGAGCGTGTGAGAACCTTCTATATGCATACCGGTTACTTTTCGAATTGCTTTTGCGAGTTCTCCTACTTCTTCCGCAAAAAGAAGAAACTTCTCGAGGGCGGTATTTGCATCAAATCCTCGTTCTTTACACATATCATCAACCCATTTTTGTGCGTCAGTGAGCGAAACGTTTTTTGGAAATTCGGTCATATATTTATTTACGGACGAGAGACGCCATGAATGGCGTCTCTACGTTTCTTTTTATCAATGGATTTCTTTTCTTATTTTGCGTGCACGGATAGCGATATGTTCGCCCACGCTTCCCCAGTCGATATATTCGTTTAATTGATTGGGGGGAATCAGTGCAATTTTTGTGACGTGTCCGGCGGGATCATGCACAAAATCGCCCAAGGACTCAACAATACAACACGATCTCAGCTGCAGAACTGATGAGCCGTCTTCGGAAAAGACTTCCTGATATCCCAAAGGAACATGTGCGAGAACACGCGTATTCGTTTCTTCTTGCACTTCGCGTACTAATGTATCGGTTATTTTTTCGCCGGGTTCAACTTTGCCTCCTGGCAAGCTCCATGTTTGCTTTTTCTCGTGCCAACAGACGACGATTTTTTCTCCTACAAAACATACGCCGTAATGCTGACGGATTTTTTCGTACGGCAGATCAACAAACGTGTCGCAATCATGATAGATGACATGATGGTGCTTGTTGCCAGAGAAATAGTCTTGCTCGAGTGTCATACAGATAACTACGAAACCTCTATTTTCTTAAACTCGCTACGAGTACACGAAGACGATTTGTATATGTATTCTGTTCTTCTTGCGAGAATATATCTGTCATATCTAATATTTTTTTTCTTTCTGTGAGATGAGCTGCTGTAATATCAGGATTCTTTACGAGCGCACGTTCTATACTCCATTTCGCCTCACCACCCTCCCTGAGAAAATTTTCAGCAGCTTCTCTACCAAGTTCACTGACCAATGCATGAAGACGTTCTTTATAAGAAGTTCGCTCCTCTATAGAAAGGGTACTGATTATTGACTGCAATTTTTTTTCTTGATTTTTATACGTTTCAAGAGCGCTGCGAAATTTCGTAAATTCGAAATTAATGATTTTGCGTGCATCGTTAGTAAAAAAAGCTTCAGCAGCCTCCCTGCCTAATCGTTGAACTAGTTCATAAAGGCGATCTACGTATATAGTTTTTTCATCATCGGAGAGAACACCTATCTTTCCCATCAAGTTCTTACGTTTAATGACAAACATCTCACTGGCACCGTCTCCACGTGCAAATCTATGACCTATATCTCTTGCCTCCTGACCATCAACATTAAGAAAATTCTCAGCAATTTTTTGCGCTACTCTTCTTTTTTCCAGTAAAGAATCCCTCTCTGCATCGGCCGCTCTTCTTTTACCTCCGCCAAACATACTGTCGAAGTCGGAAAACGGACCCGCGGCGGGCTCAGGAGTTGTTCTTGGAGCCTGTTGCTGACTAGAACGATTGTACCGTGATCGTTTTGTATCATCACTTAATACTTCGTATGCCTCGGTGACTTCCTTGAATCTCCGCTCTGCATCTTTATCATCAGGATGTCGATCGGGATGAGAAGCGAGAGCGAGTTTTCGATATGCTTTTTTAATTTCCTCTATCGAAGCGTTTTTTTTAATACCTAACACTTCATAGTAATCGCGTTTTCTAGGCTCTTTTTTTAGCCACTCACCGCCGCCTTCTCCTGACATATTTCTTTCTCAAAACTCAGCTGAGCATAGCTTAACAAGAAATGCATGTTTGTATTCTTCTTTTCCACAGTTCTGCCTAGAGCAAAAAAAATTACACCAGGTGTATAAAAAAGTTTCCAGGCGTGACTATCGTGTATGTTGATCCGGGATATGTTTCAATGAAGAGTTTTTTTGCAGGAGAAGATTTTTTTCGTTCACTCCATTTACACTCAAATGCTGTAAACATTCCATCTTTTTCTTCAAGATAGTCAATTTCTTTCTGCGTGTGCGTTCGCCAAAAATAGCTTGGCGGGAGATATCCCTGCTCTTGCTCTTGTTTCTTCATCCGCTCCATAATAAAAAAGTTTTCAAATAATATTCCGATATCCAAACGATTTTCTAGCGTTCCAAACGCATTTACAATGGTATTTCTGATTCCAATATCAAAAAAATATACTTTAAAATTTCCCCGAATTTCATTGCGAAGATTTCGAGCAAGCGTATGTAATCGACGAATGACAAATGCTTTTTCTAGTAAATCGAGATAGCGTTCAATGGTCTGCCGAGATGTATCGAGTTTTTGTGCTAATTCGTTAAGCGAGACCTCTGAACCCATTTGCAACGCAAGAAGCTTGAGTAAATCCTCAATGAGCCGGGGCTTACGTAGGCGCTCAAACGTAAAAATATCTTTATACAAATATCCCGTAGCGATATTGTTGAGTTGTGCGATTTTTTCCTCGTCACTCGTTGCATTTACTACTGCGGGGTACATACCAAATCGCAACCATGTTTGGAGCTGCTTTGTAGCCTCTTGCATACCTTGCTTCGCAGAAATTTCAGCGAATGATAACGGGTATAAGAAGAAGGTTTGTGATCTTCCCACGAGTGGCTCGCCGGTGCGGTTTGCAAGTTCAAATGACGATGAGCCCGTAGCAATAAGTTGTACCTCTGGATAGGTATCTACGAATACCTTGAGAATGGTGCCTATGTCTTCTATCGTTTGAGCTTCATCAAGAACAATGAGGCGTTTGTTTGGGAGGTAGTCTTTTAGTTTTTTTGGATCGTGTGCAACAAGATATTGACGTTCTTGAAGGTTTTCACAGTTGAGGTAGTAGCTTTCTGCACCATATTTCATGAGTATTTCTTTTACGAGGGTTGTTTTTCCTGATCGTCGTGGCCCAAAAATACAAATAACCTTCCCTTTAAACAACGAGGAAACTACTTTTTTCTCCAGAAAACGGTCATAATTCATAATTATAAAACTTAAGTTGCAGAATATATGCTAAAATTGTAACTTAAGTTGCAATACTTGTCAATTGCGTCGCACACCCCTTCGTTTTTACAGCAAAATATCTGCGAATGCATCAGGTAATGATTTTCCGGGAGCGTAAATGAGAGGTTCGGCGATGATTTTTTCGATGGTTTCGAGAAGGATTGGATACGCAGGAGATGCGTTGAAGTGACCTCCGGTTTCGGGAGTGATGAGGGCGGCATGAAAAACGTCGGCATATTTTTGTGCGTGGTCGACGGGAATAACCTTATCGTCTTTTGCGTGGATGACGGCAAAACGAGATGCTCGCCACATGAGGACGTCGTGATCAAGATCGGAGAGAAAAAATCCGCGGAAACGCTCATCTTTAATAAACCACGGTGCGGAAATAAGAATGCATGCTTTTGGCGTGGTACGTGCTTCTGAGGCTTCGAGAAAACGAAGTGCCGCGGGTCCGCCCAGGCTGTGCCCAACGATAATGTCGTTATCGGTTAAGACGCGTGCAGATTCGACGAGCGCCTTTGTCCACGCTTCGGGATCGGGATTTTCGGGATCTGGGAGATCGGGAATGAGCACTTCGTGACCGCATTTTTTAAGTTCATCCGCAAGCCAAGGCCAAAAGTGAAGTCGGGGTGAGGAATGGTAGCCGTGAATGGCGATGATGCGCATAGGGAGGGGTGTTGGGGGTGGGGCGTTGAGCAATACGGTACGTGAAATTATGAAAACTGAAAACTTTTCCGAGATTGTCGAAACAAAAAAGATTCGTTATGCTTCTTTTTACGTGGGCGAGTGGTGGAATTGGTATACACGCATGCCTTAGGAGCATGTGCCGCAAGGCATAAGAGTTCGAGTCTCTTCTCGCCCAGGGAAGAAGTGAAAGTTTGAAGTTTGGAGTTGTTAGTTTGAAGTGAATTGATGTTATTTTTTTAAAAAAATAGCTCGTCATTATGACAAGTTTTCTTCCTGAATTTTTTACGGTTGCTGCGGTGCATTTGCTTGCGGTCATGAGTACGCAAAGGCATAAACAATAGGAGAGGAATTGAGATGTCCTTTATGACGTTTGTATGGTTTGCGCTTGTTGCAACCGTTCTTGCGCATCCCCTTATCCGATCACGATTTGTTGCGATTCAGCATCATCTTGAACGAACCTTTGGCGTGATACTTATTGCACTCGGCATAAAAGTTGCGCTTTCGTCGAGGTAAATAGGCATCACGGATTACTTTTCCACAAGCACACTTTGCATAAAAAGATATCGTGGTAAGGTGGATTTACAGACAAAACTCCCCCGTCTTATTTCTTAAGATGTGCGGGAGTTTTTGTTTGTACGACGTCGTGACTTTGTGACGCTTATTCATTTAATTTTATGTCATGCATCAACGCTATGTCGCGCTCATCATCTTTGCGTGCACATTCGCAACATTGTCTCCTGTACGGACGCTTGCCAACACACTCCCCCGTGTCGTCATCTCAGAAATGCAGTGGGGCGGATCTGCTCTATCAACGGCAGACGAATGGATCGAACTTGCAAATACTTCAGCTGAATCCATTGACATCAGCTCATGGAAAATAACCGGTATCGCATCACAAAACGCAGATATTACGCTGCCCGAAGGAACTATCCTCAGCAGTCACGCAACATATCTCGTTGCAAATTATGCGGAAGGGGATGTTAAATCGGTGCTTGCGACACCGGCGCAGTACGTTACGTCAGCGGTAAGCATTCCTAATTCGGAACTTGCAATAACGCTTCTCGACAATCACGGAAATCTGATCGACAGCTTTAGCGAAACGGGTACGCCAAAAACGGGAAGCACGGTGCCGCATGCAAGCAGTGTGCGAAATCTCGCCGACGGCACCTGGTTTACGGCAACAGCATCGAAAAACATGAGCCTACCGGAAACGTTGGGATCTCCGGGATATGCCGTGTTTCCAGAAATAGCTGTTCCCATCATCGAAGAAGTGTCATCTGTTGTCGCGCAAGCTGACGAACCTAATATTGAAGTATTCGACGCAACGGACGAAACGCTCCTGTTCGCATCGGAACCAGCATTATCTTCAGACGCAACAGAAGGTCCTTCTCTTGCCGAAATCGATCTCTCCACTCCTGAGGATGTGATCGAAGAAAGCTCGGAAACTCTTGAAAATATTCTCGAGGAAGAAATTGTCGAGATAACAAGTGAAGATCTTCCACCGGAAGAGATCGTAGAAATCGCATTATCCGATCAAGAAACGGGCTCGACGACGGACGAAGAACCAGAGATCACAGACGAAAGTTCTTCAGAAGAAGTAATCACACTTATCACTCCCATTGTTTCGGATGTTGTCACGGCAGCAATTGTCGTGGAGGAGACATCCGAGGAAGAAAGTGAATTAGCATCAGAATCGGAGATCGATACATCGCAAAATACACAAAGTGTATCCGCGTCCACGTCCTCGTCTGGTAACGACGATACGGAAACGAACATTGTACTCAATCTTGATTATTCATCACTCTATGTTACCGAATTCGTAAGCAGTCCGTTAGACGGAAAAGAATGGGTTGAACTATGGAATGCGGGAATCGATGAACTTTCTCTCGACGGAATCGTGCTGACGGACGCTTCGGGAAAAGCAACAACGCTCACCGGAACTATTGCATCCCAGGCATATCATCTTGTAGAAAATCCAAAAGGAAAACTGAACAATGACAAAGACAGCATTATCATCACCCTTCCCGATGGACAAGTGCTCTTTACTCTTGCGTATGGAACAGAAACATTTCCCACGCCAAAAAAAGGCGTTGCGGCGGGTGTGTGTTCCAACGGATGGCGTACCGATCTTGTTCCTTCTCCCGCAGCTGAAAATATTTGCCCCACAACTTCTCTTAAAATAACAACCTATGACAACGAACTATCGACCTCATCGACAATCAACGGCAGTAGTACCACTCAAGGAACTCCTGCAACCCTTCAAGGAGATGTTTCTTCAGAAGAAACAGAAACCGTTGTATATACCCCGCCCCTCGCTCAGGTTACGGCATCCGTAATTGAGGAAGCGGTGGTGGATGAAGTGCCTGAAAAAGAAACGACATCTTCTCAAAAAGCGACCGCGAAAAAAGTAACTGCAAAAACAGCAACAGCCAAGAAAACGACTTCTAAAACCACGGTTCTCTCGGTAGACATTGCGGATCTTGAAAGCCTGGAATCAGGTCAACACGTTACGGTAAGCGGAACGATTACCGCAGAACCCGAGCTTTTTGGAAAACGGATTGCGTATCTTAATGGTGTGCAATTGTACTTTCATAAGGCAACGTGGCCATCACTTCCTTCGGGAACCTTGGTGGACGTAACGGGTGTGTGGGATTACGACGGCGATAGGAGAAGAATAAAAATCTCGGACGCACCTGACATCGAGATCATTGGTTCAGA
This sequence comes from uncultured Gammaproteobacteria bacterium, assembly GCA_964414795.1. Classification (GTDB taxonomy): domain Bacteria; phylum Patescibacteriota; class Patescibacteriia; order UBA9934; family UBA9934; genus JAGORL01. Next base: position 5,554 of record CAYPWV010000019.1, on the reverse strand, counting down.
AACGGTGAGCCCTGTATCTTGGGATAATATTCCTGCAGATTCTGCGGGGGACATTCTGGTCACCGCATCGGGATCGCTCACCAAAAAAGAAGGTGAGACGTACATCTTCTCGTCGCTGACGGGAAAAGACTTTCGCGTTGTAGACGTGGCAAAAACGGGAGCGCTCACCTTGCTGAAAGCAGGAGATAACGCAACGGTTACGGGAATGCTTTTCCCTTCTGATGGGAATTGGATTCTTGCACCGCGCACTGCCGAAGATCTTGTACTCTCGGCTCCAGCCGCACTCCCAGAAGCTGTTCTTCCGTCCGTGTCAGCTGCAACAACAACTGCACTTACCAATACTTCGACAAGTCACGCTCCTCTTGTGGGTGGGGGCATTCTTGTGAGTAGCGTTAGTGCGCTCGGGTACTGGTTTGTTCGTTCGAAAAAACTTTCACTTCTCTTCTCTTAAAAAATCTATGGAAAATACAAAACAAAACTGGTACGACAAAATTTCTGATTCTTTTGATGCCATGATGCGAAAATTCGACATGCCGGAAGATATGCAATTTGAAATTCGGGAATTTATGTTCAGCGTAGCAAAAGAACAGTTTAAATCAGGAAATAAGTCGGGTATTAGTTGGGTGTATCGTAAACTTCGCGAAGAACAGGGCGCTCCCGCAGCTGCTGCGGCGTAAAGCGTAAAAAGATTCTTTGTTCGACTCAAAAAGAAAAATCTCTGACATATGTCAGAGATTTTTCTGGAGCGGCAGACCGGGGTCGAACCGGCGACCTTCTCCTTGGCAAGGAGACGTTCTACCACTGAACTACTACCGCTCGTTTTATTCTGATTTGCCACCCAAGTTTGTCCATCTTCGTCGTCGCCTCCTGCGTTTAGCCTCGCCGTACCATATAGTACGCCTCGGCTAAGCCTCGTCGGCTCCTAGAATCTGAACAAACTTAGTGGCAAATCGTTCGCCTGAAAAAAACACCACGAGACGACACTCATTTCGTGGGATACTATACTTATGCGTATGAAAATCGTCAATAAAGGGCGTGGGATGTATTTTTTGATTGCGGTCTTTGGGATTGTACTCTTTTTCGTGATGCTTGCGCTGTCGCCAAATACGGTTTTTGCGCCGCGCTATGATGCGCAAGAGACGGCCGGCCCGGCCGTCTCTACGACGAATATTTCTGATCTTGGAAAACCGACAATCGACGATACGGGAACGGGAAACGTTATTAAAGGAGGAGACGCCATGAATGGCGTCTCTACGACACCAAGCACGCATGTCATATTCACCGGCGACATTATGCTTGCACGGGCGGTGGAATGGTCGATAAAGGAAAATGGTGCCGACTATCCTTTTGCAAAATGGGATGCATCACTTTTTGGCGATGCTGATGCGGTGATAGGAAACTTTGAAGGAACAATTCGCGACACGGAACACATCGAACAAACGAATGTTATGGCGTTCGACACGCTTCCTGCATATATTGCACCTCTTGCAGATGCGGGATTCACGCATCTTTCTCTTGCAAACAATCACGCGGATGATTTTGGACAAGCGACGACCGATTTTACGCGATCAACCATCGAAGAAAATAATCTCGTTCCTTTTGGTGATCCGTTTGCGGGAGAAAATTTCGTTACGCATATTAATGGAGCAATTCCTGTAAGCATTATTGGATTCCACGCATTCAATGAAGAAACCGCAGGAATTGTTGATGCAATTACGCAAGAACATGCCGCAGGAAACTTTGTCATTGTTTATCCGCATTGGGGCGTTGAATACAATCACACACCATCGATTTCGCAAACCGTTGCTGCACAAACATGGATTGCGGCAGGAGCTGATCTTATTATCGGCGCACATCCCCATGTCGTGCAGAGCGTAGAAATTGTCGATGATGTTCCCGTCGTCTACTCACTTGGCAATTTCTTGTTCGATCAAGACTTTTCTCAAGATACAAAAATCGGCGCCGTTGCTGATGTAAACATTTCTTCTTCAGAAATCAGCATCACGTTCTCACCCGTTCATATTCAAAACCGACAAATGTTCGTCGACCATACGCTCGATGAAACACTTCGCACTTGGCTTGGCCTTGATGCGCTTACATGGACGGTTGAAAGAGAAAAATAACGTATTGACGCTGTCATGACATTGTCATATACTCTTTATTATATGATGACTACCGTCCAAGCAAGAATTGATACGAAGGTAAAAAAAGAAACAAAACGTATTCTCGATAAACTAGGTCTAGATTTTAGTTCAGCTATTAATTTGTATTTCCGACAAATCACTCAAAAAAAAGGCATTCCTTTTCGCGTACTCACAGAAAATGGTTTCACCGAAGAGCAAGAACAAGAGATCCTTCAGGCTGTGGAAGATGCACGTAACGGGAAGGGCATTGTCTCCTTTAAAAACTCAAAGGAGGCACTCGATTATTTAAAGTCTCTGTGAGAGTAACATATTCGGAACACTTTACGCGCGCTTTCAAAAAATTATCTGACGCTCAAAAGAAAGCAGTTCAAGATACTCTTGCAATCTTTTTCGAAGAGCCTTTGCATACATCGCTCAAAAATCACAAACTCTCTGGAGTATTTTTTGGACTTAGATCAATCTCCGTAGCAAAAGACTTGCGCATTATTTATCGAGCAGAACACGGACATACCGTTATTGTTTTTATTGACGTAGGGACACACGATCAGGTGTATCGATAAGCCCAAACGCCTTAAGTGCGGCCTCGGTTCCGGGACGCTTCGGCTCCCACATTCCTGCGAGAAGTTCCTGCGCACTTCCCCAGCGGATGGCATTAAATTCGCGATGATGTGCGTCAAGATCAAAGACAAGATCGTCTTCAAGCACCGCTAAGAAAAAGTGCTGTTCTTGTCCGACGTAAGGATCATTAGGATAGCGCGCTCGTGATTCTTCAATATACTCTTGCGGCCATTCATACGTAAACACCTCATCAAGTTCATCGATAATTTCAAAATCCTCTTTGCCAATGCCAAGCTCTTCCATCATTTCGCGCTCTGCAGCTTGCCTGGGCGTTTCTCCCGGATCGATTCCACCCTGTACGGTTTGCAACGTTTTGTGCGCATATCCTGGAAAATCTCTTTCACACAAAAGAATTTGACCTTGTTTATTGGTAATAATTACTGCAGCATTGGGACGAAATTGTTTTTGCATATACGCTTACAAAGATAAAAACGTTTCTACGATATTCTTTTGCACAGCTTCTTGAAGATCCACAAAACCGTCCGCATATTTTCCTGAGAAGCCTTCAAAGATTCCCGCTAACAATAGGGCTCTTGTAAGCTGTATTTTTTGAGGATCAGTGGGATGCTCACTTCCGTCATTAAAATTAAGAGGAAAACCGCCGTTGAGCAATATTATTTTTTGAACAAAGAAGTCATCGTGACAGCTTTCCTTGTCCTGAACTTGTTGCCTTAAATATGCCGATGGGAATTCCCTATCGGACGATGACGCACTTACAAGAAAAGTTCCTGGCTTCATCTTTTTTAGATCCTCGAGGGTAATTGATGGGGTTCCCGTAGTTCCAATAATGAGATTGAAATCTTGAAGATGCTCTTTATACTGTCCGTCAAAATCACAGTGTTTTTCTTGAATATCACAAACCGCGATCGTATATTTTTTCTTCAACACTTCTGATAACGCTTTTCCAATGGCGCCTGCTCCAATAATGAGCATATTCGGATTGAGAAGTTGATATTTCTCTAAACTTTTCTCGATTTTCTCTCCCAACTTTTCGGCAATATAGGGAGATTCGTACTGCAGCTTTGCCTTACTCCGTGCAATATTAATGACCGGAAAATGAGGAGGGCTTTCCTTATTCTTTTCAAAACCTGATGTCGTCTGCTCGATAGCGAAAATGTTTTCGTGATCAGAAAATGCATCGCGCGCTAAAGCGACGAGACATCCTCCGTCATCAAGAATAATAATTTTATCAAAAGACTTCGATTCTATTTCTTTCAATGCTTCTGCAAAAAATGCTCGCGTAATTCGATCGAACGTTTCATCAAATGGCTCGTCTTTTTCAAAAGCAAAACTTGCAGGAGAAATATGTATTTTTTGTTGTTGAAAATGTTTAAATGTTTTTTTATTCGTTGAATAACATTTTCCCAAAAGAAACGTGTTTTCTGGTTTTAATCCTTTTTTAAACAGTTCTTCAAAAAGATCGGCCGTTGTTCCGACAATGTGCTGACACGCAATAATAAAAACATTGCGAAGATCTCTGTCGGGATATTCGCAAGAAACATATTCTAATAAAGGAAGTTGTGTGTGTTTCTTCATAAACAGTGCGAAGGAGCCCGACGCTCGGGCCCCTTCTGATACGAATAACGACTACGCATTACAACGGCGGAGGGACGATTTCCCAGACCGACTCTTCTCCTTCCCCTGAGACAAAACGGACGAGATCGTGTCGCGCTAGAGCTCTCAGACTCTGCAAGACGCCTTTTGTACCGAGACTTGTCTCGCTTGAAATCGCGCTGAGCGTTACACTTCCCTCCAAAGAACGGAGGGCAGCGAGAATATCTCCCTGGCGCTTGTTGGGTGGCCGAGGATCTTTCTTTGTCATCTTCACTCCCTGGTGTTGCTCTACAGTAACAAAAACGAATCAATACACAAAATTTGACAGATATTTTCTTTCGCTTATGATGAAAAAAGATATGGACAAGCGATACACACAAAGTTACGGCGCTTGGCGCGGAGCTTCCCACCTGGGGTGAGCTCTTGTGTTATTTTTTTGAAATGAAATTAGAGCCCACCCAATTACGGGTGGGTTTTTCGTTTGGAGAGATCGTGCATAAAGACATCCTCGCTCGTATTCAGACTGCGCTTACTCAAGAAGTGCGCAGGCATCCAGAACACACAACCGCCATGACCGCTGCTGAGGCGATAGCGTTTCTCATTCGTGTGGTTGAACACGCGGAAAAAGACTCGTACTCGCGTGCTCGGCTTGTGCACCTGGGTAAGCACATCATGCGCTACGGGCTGCTCATCATCGCACCCGCGTGTCCGGATTACACGCACGAAAATGGCGTGTATACGTTTCGTGGAGTGCGGGGTGGAACGTCACTTCTCGCACAGCTCCAGATCCAGTTTCTGCAGCAGCTCGGCATCAAGGACGTGACGCTCGTGTATGCCGACGTGGAGCGCTTCGACAAAGCGATTCGCGACAAGCTGTGCATCGACGAAGATGCATTTCTCGAGCTGATTCATCGGTCGCGCACGGATTCGGAGAGTCGTGTACCGAGTTCGTGGAAGGTTGTGCTGATGTCGGATCTTATGCCGACGCTGTACGAAGATTCCGAGGCTCGGATGGTACGTATGCTCGATGACGTGACCGTGCGTCAGCGTTTAGTGAGCGAAACGCATCAGCGCAGCAGCATGTATCAAAGACTCGTCCCTTGGGCGACTTTTGATGACATGCTTCTTCGCACGGCTCGTACGGCAGCGCAGTACTGTGAGCTCGGCGCATTTGCGGTGCGTGAGTGGTAGGTACCCCATTTTTCGGACACCGAGTCTCATCTTGCTCGGTTAGATGT
>CAYPWV010000018.1:0-16610 GCA_964414795.1 uncultured Gammaproteobacteria bacterium | reverse complement strand
GGTGACGCTTGCGTTTCTTAAAATCATGTTGCAAAGATGTTGAACAGGCTCTAAGCATTAATGAAATATCTGCCTTGAGAAATGGAAACCGTTCGCGTCGCGCAAAAAGTACTTCAAAATCCCTGTGCAGAGATTCTCCTGTTCTTTCTCGGTCTTTTCTTATCATTTCCTCTGCAACTTCGGGTTCTAAGTCTCCTGACGCAACACGATCCTGCATTCGTCGAACCGAGTTTTCTGTTGATCGATGAAAACTCAAATCTTGTGCACCAAATGACATGTCACCTTTTCCTCGCTTGGTCTGATCTGCAATATTCTTTTCTTCAGCACGAAACTTCTCATCATCTTGAGATACGAATGAAACGAATCGTTTTTCATGCATGCCATTTCTCATTTCCATAAAATTACTCTTTCCGAAAAATCGATTTTATATTTTGCTCTATTCTACACGAGAACTAAAATAATCGCTGATACACCTCGCGAAAAGCAGCTGCGCGATCGGCATTGGGTGCTCGACTTGCAATGATTTCTAGCAAAGAGAAAAATGCGGGATCTTTTTCTTTGATGATGGGGAAAGCTGTATACGGCGGTTCGGACCATTCGTTTCTCATTTCAAACCAATAACGAACAACGGCTTCGAAAAATGATCCTGCGTGATAAAAGAAGAGTGTGTCGTTTTGCACAGAACCTTCAATACGCGAAAGCATGCGCATAAATCTTCGCTTCCGATTTTCAACATCTGCATCTGAAAGCTGCCTTCCTTGTTTGTATAACGTGGCGGCATCCGCAAGTAAACGTTCAGCAAATCCTTTCGTATCATGTAAAATAACCGCATAACGAAGTCTTGGTCCAAACAGCTCAATTACATTGTTCTCTTTAAAAAGAACTTCAAGAATACAAATGTCCAGCTGCTGATCTTCAAACGTTTCTGGGCCTCCATGCACATTTTTGTCGCTCACAAAAACGTATAAATCCCAATCGCTATTCTCTCTATTTTCTCCACGAGCACGTGAACCATGCAAGATAATCGCCTCGGGATGATATTTTTCTTGGAGATGTTGGGTGATGCGTTCTGTGAGTTCCATAGTGATTTTATTTTACACTTTCTTTGGGATAAGCCTATACTCGAGATGATATTCTCTTTCCTCTATGCAATCCCTTCTTTCTCACGAACAACTTTCAACAATTCATACAAAAGACGATTTGGTTCTTTTGGTACAAAACGCCCTCGCCGCACATCATCTTGCAATTTCTGAAATAAAAAGCGATAAGCCTTGGGGAATTGAGTTCAAAATCAACGAAAATGATGCTCCTGCATTTTTAGCAATTTTTTTTGAAACAACAGAGCTTCCTTCAGCCGTTCTTGAACGGCCCTTTGGACCAAAGATTTTAGCTATTGAGCCATCAAAAAGGCTCTCCTGGCATGTGCATGAAAGAAAAGATGCTTTTCTTCGCAATCTTCAAGGAACATTGCACGTCTACATGAACCCAACCGATGAAGAAACGACGCCCACAATTGCGGAAGCAGGTGCATTTGTACATGTCCCGGAACTCATGCGGCATCGATTAGGAGCGGTTGATGGATGGACTATTGTTGCCGAAATCTCCCGCAATGTTTTTCCCAATCATCCCTCAAACGATGCCGATGAACGCCGTATTAGTGACGATTTTGGAAGAACGTAAATATCTCCTGTGATTATTTCTCTCAAAAAATTTGGCGATGTTCTCACATCACGTCAGGCTGGCAAAGAAGCATATATCGCATTGTCTTCCCTTATGAATGTGAAAGAAAATGAGTCTGTCATTATTGATTTTTCAGAAGTGAGCACATTCGCTCCTGGCTGGGGCGACGAATTTCTCACGCCTCTCCAACGTACTCTTGGTACAAGGCTTAGCTTGATTCACACAGAGAACCCTTCCGTTGCACTTACTCTAGAAACGCTTGAAAGTATTAATGGAGAGAAATTTATTTGATTTTTATTGCAATGCATCAGCTAAAAGATCGGCTTGTAACGTAAAAGCTTGGCGCGGATCGGAAATGCCGGACTGAAGTGCGAGTTCTTTGGTAATAACTCTCGCAATATGCAACGTCAACTGACCATCGTCATGACGGCAAGATTTATAGAGAGGGTGATCGATATTCAAATAAATAACTCCACCTGAAAGAAAAGACTCCTCCTCTCCACCTAAATGCTCCAAGCGGACAGCAACGTCAAGATTGGCGACGGTAAGCGTTCGTATAATAGTGCGCTTGCCAAGTATCCCCGTTATACGTTTTCCTGTTTTTTTCGCTGTATCTATTCTTTTTTGTATATCAGGTGGAAGTGATGACTGATCAGAAGGAACAAACACCGCTTCACCAATAGAATATCCAGCCGATGCTCCATCATCATTCTCCGACATCTCTGAACCCACAGGCACCTGTGCTCCGGGAAAAAATCCTTTACGCCGCTTCATGGCTCGACCAATTTTTTGTAGAGCTTCTTTAAGAACTCGTGATGATTGAAGATCAGCTTTATGATCAACATCCTCGCGAATGACTTTTAAGGCCTTCCGAATTTCCCCATGCAGCGCATCGGACAACGCGCAAAACTCAGGAGTATCACGAAGAAAATCATCGCGCGAACTTGTGATGGGTAAAAAATCAGCAGAAATACGTCCTGTTAATCGCGTGGCTCCCGCTTGACGCAAGCGATCAATACCAAATGATTCATAACGAACTAAAACTCCTTTTACAAGAATGGCAATACCAAGAGGCCTTCCTTGCCGTTCAGCGTTAGCAATAATCAAATTCCCGCTCACGTCACCAAAAGGAAGTTTAATACGCACCGGGATATTTTTTCCCGCAATAAAATCCTCTACCACACGTTCACCATTTAAGAAAACGGAAAAATTTGGCGCATGTATGGGTATCCGCTCCGCCAAATAGCGCCGTACATTCCCTGGATGAAACGTTGTAGAAATTTCAGAAAGGGCAATAGATGTTCCATCGTCCGCATCTGGCAAGGACGGTAAAATATCAATATCTAAATGCCAATCATCCTGTTGCGACCATTTTTCTTTATCAAAAACAAGTACGGCACGAAAAGAGCCGCGTTGCGTTGTGATAGTAAATTTTCTACAAACGGCCAGCGCTGAAAATTTTCCAATACCAAATTCTCCTATGCGTTTTCTGGCTAAACGGTGGCTGAGATTTTCGGTTTTTTTAATGGATCCACCAATAGTAAAATATCCCCGTAAACCCAACTCATCCATGCCTGTGCCGTTATCCGAAATGATAATATTTTCAGGATTTATCTCAACACGAACTTGGGTAGCATCAGCATCGTACGCATTGTTCACAAGTTCGCGAATGAAACTCATCTTTTCTCCATATAGCCGTTCACCAATAGTAATAAGATGGCTTTTATCAATAGTGACGGGAATTTTCCGATGCTCTGAAGCCAAGGAGTTATCCATACTTTAGTCATTCTTCTTTTTGGAGCGAAGGGTGGCGGAGAGGGAGAGATTCGAACTCTCGGTACCCTTGCGGGTACACGGCATTTCGAGTGCCGCGCACTAGACCAGCTATGCGACCTCTCCATATAGTGGGCGCAAAAATGATATCGAGATAAGACACTTTTCGCAAGGACGGGTGGACTCTTTACTTCATCAATTTCTTAAATGCATCCACGTACGGAATTAAGGTAGTGAGTTCTTTATTCATCATTGCGAGGTACCAAGAAACGTAGCTTGAAAACTGCAGCACTTCGCACGACTCTTCGAGGAGATCTTTACCGCGTGCAACATAATCCACTACGGCAATGCCCACTTCTTCTGCCATGTCGGCCGTTACCGTAAAACGCTTTCTTGTGCGGGGATGATACAAAGAGGAGTGTAAAAACAACATCACCGTATTTTCTTTAAACGTTTTTGGATGTGAAAATCCTTCAAGGAGATGGTGATTTAATTCGGGAAGAACAAAATACGCTGCAAATTGTTTACCAGTTTCATTCATTTGGTTTGCAAAGGTATGCGCATTGCCGCTCAGGTGCTCGGCGCCGATGACGAGGACCTGTTTTCCCGCAATTGCTGCAGCAACTTGTTTTGCGGGATTTTCTTCAAATGCTACGTCATTTGCGCACAAGTCGGTTACCTCACTCATCGCTGCAATACTGCGACGAATATCTTCTTCTTTTACGGGAGCAAGTTTTGCAGACGCTAACAGTCCGAGAATTCCTGCAAACGAAAAACCTACCGCTAAGCGAGGTTGCTTCGCTAAATCTCCTGGTACAAACGCATACGCAGGAACCTCGTGCTTTTTTGCCCAAGAAGCCAACGTTCCTCCTGCGGAAATCACGAGCAACTTTGCTTTCTTTTTGCGAGCATCTTCTGCGGCAGAGAGCACTTCTTCAGTGGTTCCGGAGTAGCTTGAGAGGATGACGAGCGTATCGGCATTCACCCATGCAGGAACTACGTAATCTCGCGTAAGAGAAAAAGGAATTTTACTTTTTTTTGAAAAAAGATCTTGAACGAGATGTGCGGCGAGCGACGATCCGCCCATGCCAACCACAAGAATATGCTTTGCTTTTGCGTGCGTTTTTGGTACTGCAACTTCCTGTGCATCGTGCCACGCCATGCGCACCTGTTCAGCCAAGCGATCAATGCCAAAACCCGTATCTTCGGGATCGTACTGTGCGTATACGCGATTGTCATCAAGAATATGCATACATTAAAAAGTCCACGTTTTACCTATCATACCTGCCAAACGCATACGATCTGTCATATTTTGGAGAAGCACACACCCTACCAGAATGTTGTTGCGAAGAAAAATTTGCGTATAACCGTTTTCTGCTTGGAGAATGCGGACCTCATCGGCGACCTCTCTTTGCACATCGCCCATAAAGACCATTTTACACCCGAGAAGATCAGTCGTGTATTGCGAAAGTGTCGCCGGTGAGCCTTCTTGTCCTGTGCTTATCTTTCCCGCTTTTCTTCCTTCTTGCTGGGCATGTGCCCAATTTCCGTGAATACACGATCGCCCCACAAGTGCATCAAACGTTTGCGCAACATCTCCCGCAGTATACACGTGCGGCGCAGAAGTGAGGAGGTTTGTGTCGGCGACAATGCCTTTTTCGCTTACGATGTGCGCGTCACGTGCGAGATCGGTTTCTAGTTCGGCGCCAATACCTACGCCCAAAAACGTTCCCTTGTATTCTTTTCCTGATGCATCTACAACGCCGATGATTGCGTCTTTTTCTTTGCGGATCTCGATGTTTCCTACGTTTTCGTAAAGCTTGATTCCTTTTTCTTGTAAGACATTCCGCAGCCACTCCTGACCTTCTTCAAGAAGAATCTTGGACCAAAATCCTTTTCCTCGTTGCAAAAGAACAGGATTTTTTCCCGCCTTTACGAGTGCGTTGATAAATTCGCAGGCGATAAATCCGCTTCCGTACACCAGCATTTTTTCTCCTTCGGAGGATTGATCAAGATGCGCACGAATACCATCTGCATCCACAAGCGTGTACATATAGTGTACGCCTTTTGCGTCATCAATAAGCAGACGCGGACGAGTGCCCGTTGCGATGATAAGTTCGTCGTACGGGATTTCTCGATCATCGGAAATCCGGACGAATTGATTTTTTGTATTTATTTCCGTTGCTTCGGTTCCTGAAAGATAGGTAATATCTTTTTCCACATACCACGCTTCGCTGCGCAAAAAAACTTTTTCGCGAGGAATCACTCCTTTGATGTAGTGCGGCAAAAGCACGCGAGAATAGAGCGGATTATGCTCGCGTTCAATGAGAAAAATGTCGCACTCCGCATCGTGCGCGCGTATTTCTTCTGCGGCACTCACTCCCGCAATTCCTCCGCCAATGATGACGATACTTTTTGGCATGTTTACGGATACAATTTCTTTCCTGTTTCATCGAATACTTCAATAGCAAGGGTTGGGCAAGATTGTGCGCCCATAATCACGCTTTCAAGCTCTTCGGGCGTGAGCTCAACCTCGCGCACATACGATGGGCCTTCGGGTGCAGTGCCGTGATCGAGCACTTCGGCTTTGTTTTCGGTATTGAGCGTAAACGCTTCGGGGGCGATCGTTACGCAGCTTGCGGCACCAATGCACAAATCGGGATCAACAACGATACGATATTTCATAGACTATAGCGAAAGCATACGATTCACCACTTCTGCCGTCAACGTCCCTGCACGTGCTGCGTCGGGAACGCTCAGTGGATTTCCAAAGGAAAAGCGAACGGTGGTGCGAATTTCCGCCTCGTGCATACCGAGCGCAAGCAGTACATGACTGCGCTCCCCCTCGCGCTTGCACGCCGACGCTGCCGAGCAGGCAATTCCCGCCGCATCAAGGCGAAGGACGAGTTCTTCGGCGTCGACAAAGAAAAAGGTGATGTTTGCAATGTGTGCGCTGAGGTTATTTACACCATTGAGTCGCATTTCTATGCCGCTTTTTTTAAGTGCGTGTAAAAAGGCATCTTTACATGCCTGTAAATGCACTTTTCGCTGCGCACGTTCAACGTGCAACAGCGCACACGCTTCTCCAAAACCTACAATCCCCGGAACATTTTCTGTTCCTGGACGCAAGCGCTGCTCTTGGCTTCCGCCACTCCATAATTTTGCGATGGGTGTTCCTTTTCGTACAAACAGGGCGCCAACACCTTTTGGACCGTACATTTTTGCCGCACCGAAGCTTAAGAGATCAACCGGTGTTTTTTCGCACGAAATTTCTTCACTCACAATGGCTTGCGAAATGTCGGAGTGCAAAAGTGGACGACGGCCATGCGCCCGCTCTGCTTTTTGCAGTTGCACCGCAAGTGCATGAATATCTGCAATGTCTCCTGTTTCGTTATTCATCCAAAGTGATGAGATGAGAGTTACGTCTTCGGCAAGGAGCGCCGCAACATCTTTCTCGGGCGTGAGTAGAACGAACTGATCGTGATGTGCGAGACCGGCGTGATGTTCGGTAGGGGGAATAGCGATGTTTCCTCCGAGCTTTTTGTGTACGCCTAAAAGTGCGAGATTGATGGACTCGGTTGCACCGCTCGTGAAAATAATTTCTTCTGGCTGCGCAGAGAGGAGTTCTGCGACCTGTTTTCGTGCAAGATTGATAGCGGAAAGTGCTTGCTGACCTTCGGTATGAATACTTGAGGGATTACCAAAAAATTCCGAAAAGTACGGCTCCATTTTTTCGCACACGCGCGGGTCGACCGGCGTTGCGGCGGCGTAATCAAGGTAAATGCGCTTCATACTGAATCTTCACAACTTCCGTACGTTGCCGCATAACAACGAACGCCTTTGTGCGAAATGCCGAGACGCAAACTTCCTTGGTGATATGTTTTTGATTTGATGATGCTATACATACGCGGTTCGGTAACGGTAATCCACGTTTTTCCGCCCTCTTCTTCTACATCTTCTCCACGCATATCGGCAATAAGCGGCGCGCCGTTGTGGAGCACTTCGATTCGTACGCTTCTTTCATCGGGCGCCTCAAGTACCACGTTTACCGCATAGGCACGATACTGTAAACGAATGTATTCGTACGTTCCTGAAACGGCACGCGCATGTTCTACACATTCATCGTGTACTTTCCAATGGCCGTGTAACGTGACCGTTCCTTCAGCTTGCAAACTTGCGTCATCGGTACACGCAAGCTCTTCACCGGGAAGTGCGTTGCACGTGTTTTCTATTTTTCCGCGTAAAAATCCAAAGTATGTTTCGTTTGTCGTGCGATAACACACCTTCCCTCCTACCGAGGCATCGGGTCCTATTGCGGGAAGGCTGTGTGCACCAATCTTTCGAAGCTCCTCTTGAATGGCAAGCTCTGTTGCGGCATACGCTCCTTCGCCTGCATGATCGTATACGATCGTTCCTTCGGCATTGATGAGAAACTTTCGCGGCCATGAACGATTTGCATACAATTTCCACACCGCATATTCGTTATCGGCGAGTACAGGATAGGTGATGCCAAAACGTGCGAGTGCATCTTTTACATGCTGAGGGGTTTTTTCAAAAGAAAATTCGGGCGTATGAACGCCAATGATCACCAGACCTTCTTTTTCGTATGCTGCGTGCCAGCGCTTGAGATACGGTAAGGTACGAATGCAATTTACACATGAATACGTCCAAAAATCTATGAGAACGACTTTTCCTCGAAGATCGCGCATGGTGAACGGACCGCCTTGTAGCCACGTGCTGTCTGCGGGAAATTCGGGAGCGCGAATGCGTCCATAGGTATGCACGAGCATATGCTAAAGCTGTGTGTAAAAATGGCCAATCGCCATACCCACAATTGCTGCGCCAAGAGACACGACCACCATCTCCATACCACTTTGCACGCGATTAATTCCTGCAAGCGATGCTTTCCACACTCCCAAAAAGAACAAAAGAACAACCGTCAATAACAGTGCAACGGGTAATGCAAATGCGAGAGGCAAGAAAAAATACGGCAAAAGCACAAGAATTCCTCCTATAAAATAAAAAGCCCCCATGACCCCCGCCGCCGCAAGCGGATTATCTCCTACGGCAGGCGACATTTTATATTCGCATCGTTGCACCTCCTTCAACCACATTTTTCGTTCCTTCATGATGACGTCGTGCACAAGAATAACCTCTTTTGCGCTTAACCCTTTTCGATGAAAAAATTGCTTGAGTGTTTCATCGTCGCTTAAACGCTCGGCAAGTACGCGAGAAATGTCTTGGCGCATGCGTTCGTTATACAGCTCGGTTGCGGCTTTTGAAGAAAGATAACTTCCCGCCGCCATAGAAAGCGCTTCAACGGCGACCAGAACGGTACCCGCCAAAAGAACCGCATGCACACTGCCACTTCCCACCGCCACGCCCGAAACTGCGCCCATCGTGGAAACAAAACTATCTTCTAATCCAAAAACCACTTCGCGGATGTGAGCAGAAATGCGCTTACGAAACTGCATACGTTGCGTATAGTATACCCTTTTCTTACACGCCCTTCATTGGGATAGTTTTCTTCACAAAATCCTTCGATGCAGCTATGATGAAAAAAATCATGTATGCAAATTTCGGGGCACTACGCTGGATTTCCAGAAAAAACCCTTGTGGTCATCATGAACCATGAACGTGCGCGTATTTTTTCTGCGTACGAACGTGATTTTTGCGAACAAAAAATGATCCAAGCCGCTGCTGATTCTTCGTCCGACGAAGAATCTGTAAAAGCATTCTTCGATACTGTTCGTCACCGCATGGAGCAGGCGCTCAAAAAAGACGAATGCTCCACCTTTCTTGTGTGCGTGCCCGAAATTCATCGCCCCCTTTTTCAACAACATACTCCCGAAACACTCGCAAAACGCATTTATCGCCTTGTTCCAAAAAATCTTTCTGCGATGGAAGAAGGACCAATTGTGAGGATTTTGTTTGAAGGATGAGGAGAAAGAGTTCATTCACTCAAATATCCTCCCGACTGCATTTTCCATAATCGCTCATACAGTCCACCTTCTTTTAAAAGCTCGTCGTGCGTGCCGTACTCAACCACGCTTCCCTTTTCCATCACCGCAATAGCATCTGCCATATAAATGGTTGAAAGGCGGTGCGCGATGATGACTGTCGTTCTTCCTTCCATGGCTTTACGAAGAGCAATTTGAAGCTTGAGTTCGGTTTCAGAATCAAGTGCGCTTGTTGATTCATCAAGAATAAGCACGGGTTGATCTGCAAGAAACACGCGAGCAATTGCCAAACGTTGGCGCTCTCCTCCTGATAAACGCACACCCCGTTCTCCCACAAGCGTGTCGTAACCCTTTGGAAGATGCTTGATGAATTCATGTGCCTGGGCTTTTTTACATGCACTCGCAACTTCTTGGCGCGTTGCACTTGGCTTTGCAAAACGCATATTCTCGAGAATCGACATGTTAAACAAAACCGATTCTTGATGCACAAAACCAATCGCCTTGCGCAGATCTGCAAGACGTACATTCTTCACATCTTTTCCATCAAGCGCAACCGATCCCGACGTGGGATCGAGAAAACGGTTAAAGAACTTTACCAGCGTTGATTTTCCACTGCCCGAAGGCCCGACAAGTGCCAAGCTTTTTCCTGCGGGAATGGTGAGGGAAATATTTTTCAGTGCGTCATCTTCTTTCTCGGGATAGCGATAGGAGAGCTGTGAAATAGCAATTTCTCCTTGAACGCTTTTTATTGACTCTGGTTTTGCTGATTCTCGAATATCATTTTCTCTTTGTAGTTCGGGATACACGCGTGCAAATGCCGATCGTATCTCGCCAATTTTTCTCATGAGATCGGCAAGTTGATGCTCAAAAGGCGCGAGCACAATATCGAGCATGCCCATGAACGTGACGAGCATGCCGAGCGATAATGTGCCTTGCGAGATAAAATACAAGCCGGCAGCAAGCAAAACAAACCTTCCAAAAAAGCGCGCGAACGAGGTGCCGAATTCAAGCATCGCCCAAAGTGTATGCACTTTTCGTTGACGCATCATTGCCTCATTTCCCATTCCCATGTGCATCTTTGCCATGCGCTCTTCTGCGGAAAATGATTTTACAGGAACGATGTTTGAGAGAATCTCAATAAACTTTTGCAAAAAGTCTTCCCATGCCGCGTTTGTTGCATCTTGTTTTTTCTCTACCCTGCGTTCGGCGACGAGCGACATGATAAAAAGCAACGGAATTCCCGCAAGTGACGCAAGCGTCATGCGCCAATCAAGAAAAAAGCCCACAACAAAAAATGAAATCGCTCCAAAAAAGATGGGAAATACTTTTTGAATGATGTTGCCCGATAGCGACCATGTTGCCGTTCCTGCAGTATCAAGCTGCTTGGCAAGACCACCTACAGGAATGGAGGTAAAACGTTGCGGGTCCCACCAAAGCACGCGTTTGAGGGTTGTTTTCCAAAAGCGTGACCACACACCATCCGCCGTTCTCCATGCAACAATATTTGCAATCTCACGCGATGCACTTGCAACCACATCAATACCCATCCAAAGCGCCAAAAAGGGAATAATCGTGACCCACAAAAGATTCAATGTTTGCGTGTTTACTGCGTTGACGACCGCATCGATAACCCGACCGTACAACAGCGGCTCGGCAATAGAACCAAGCGACGCAATCGCAAGAAATACAATGACTATTACATACCGAAAACCAGTTCCTGCAAATGCCGGACGCACCATCTGCCAAATATATTTCAACGCCAAACGCTCCTCCACTTTTTTCATAGAAACATTGTAGCAGAAGACAGACTACAGACAGCAGATAGAAGATTGTGAACGGAGAGGATCTGTCACATCACTTTCCCCATCTGCCGTCTGTAGTCTGTAGTCTGTTGTCTTTCATCTTTATTAATGCTACTCTCTCTCACGCTTACTCGGGCCACATGGCGAAGTGGTTAACGCGACGGTCTGCAAAACCGTTATTCGTGGGTTCGATCCTCACTGTGGCCTCCATCCCACTTCGCTCCTAACGGAGCTTCGTTGGGGATTACGTTACAATCAAGAAAAAACATCGGATGAACGCTCCGATGTTTTTTTATTCCTTCGACCAGCCTGTACGCTCGCTCCGCGGCAAGCGTTCGATAGAAAACGACACGGGCGTTTCTGAATCAACCGTTTCAGTTACCCAAGGAGTTTTTATTGCCTCTTTAATAAAATCCGTTTTTGATCCGTTTTGCGTATACGGCGGTTCGATTGTTGGCTTTCGCACTTCTTCGTAGGTATCTATTCCTGCTGACGCGACACAACCTTCGGTAATTTCTGCAGAAAAGGTTACCGCAAGATCAATCGCATCTTCGGGAACTTTTTTTATTGGACCAAAAGGATGTATATATCCATGCGTATTAGGCTGAATGGTAAAGTCATTTTCCACCGATTCATCGTGAAGATATTTTCCCCACCATTCTCCCTCCTGCGTTCCATCGGCAAGCAGCTGGACGCCGTTGATATCCTGCGAAAGGACGGTTCTCGGGAGATGCTGTTCTTTGCTTTCTTGCGTGTGATAACTCAATTCAAGCCGCGTGATTGTTACGCGACATGCTTCTGTTCCCGTATTTGCAATTGCCATCCACGCCGTTGCTGCAGGATTTGTTTCCGAATACCCTTTCCACTGCTGTACTCCACATTCAAGAGGAGCGTTTTCTGGTCTTGCGTCTCCGCAATCGGGAGTTACAGTCGAAGCTTGGACGTGTCCGGCGTCGAGAAGCAGTGCTCCGAAAAGTGCTACACGATAGGGCGACGCGATCGTCTGTGCTGATTTTCTTGGACGAAATGCTTTTCTCGAAGACCCTCCGATCTCAATCGTTGCTTCTTGATGGAGTCCAGTTGCCTCTGCAAAAGAACAACGGACGCCTTCTGGAGACACGCCTTTTTCACGCAGTGCGTCTTGAATGCGAGCGAGAATCTCCGAGCTAGACTCTTTCTGCCTGTCGAGATGACGAAGGGTGTCGCGCACAGCTTGATCGACGATACGATATGTGCGACGAAAGAAAGATTCCTTCGCTTCCGTTTCGCGAGATGGGACTTTTTCAGAATATCGACGTCCGGATTCGTTCATATGAAGCAATTGTAGCGTATTTTTGATGCAGACAAAAAGACTACAGATTGCGGATAACAGAAAAGAGAGCCCGAAGCCCTCTTTTCTCTGTTGTCTGCAGTCTGCTGTCTCTGAGACTATTTCTCGTAATATACCTCAACGGTCACATCGTGCTTTACGCCGAATTTCATTGCGTCGGAATAGTTTTCCATCCAGATGTCAACACGATTGGTATAGCGCGCATTCATGCGGTCTTCCACAACGAAGATTTCATCTCCGTAGAGTTCAGGAATTTTGATGTAGGTTCCGAGGGGAACAAAGTTTGCTGCAACAATACCGCGACGAGTTGTGGTTCCCATAGCCGTTTCAAAGGGATTTCCGTCCGTTTGTTCGGGAAGGGAGTTATAGGCGGTCATAGAAACCGACACGGTACGGTCGGGAGTTTCTATAAGAGCCGCAGGCGTGAAGGTACCTTCATCAGCATTCACGTTTTGCATCGCTTCGATTTCAAGTGCAAGTGCACGATCTTGGGCAGAAGACTGACCAGGCGTAGCAGAGGCATACACAGGGAATACCGCACCAAGCACCGCAAGAAACAGTACGGCTACTATCGCGATGTCTGTAGGAGACTTTTTGATAATTGCTGTTAAACGCTTCACTGAGGCACGAGAGGTATTTTTCATAAGACATGCCATCATACCATTTCTTGGGCTTTTTGTCAATGAAAAAGCGTACTTATTTGGCTTATATTAGCAAAATGTAGGTTGTCATCCCTGGCCCCGACCCGGGATCCAGCGCATCAAAGTACGATGGATGCCTGCCTACCGGACAGGCAGGCCGGATCAAGTCCGGCATGACGAGACGTGACGAAAATTGCAGTGTCCGAGATGATGAAATCGGGGTATGATATGCGCAAATATCCCCTTCTATGTTTCGCTACGCACAAAATCGCAAATCTTCCAAAAATCTCACCTTACAAGGCATTTCTCGCTGGCTTGAGCGTATGGATAGAAGAGCGGTTATTAAAAATCTCATCCTTCTTGCGATTGCTCTGGGTCTTCTGGGAAGCATCTTTCTTTTGGGACTTTTTGCTTGGTACTCACGAGATCTCCCTAATCCTGATCAGCTCCTCCAGAGAGACGTGGCCCAAGCAACGAAAATCTATGACCGAACCGGAACACATCTCCTTTATGAAATTTACGGCGAAGAGAATCGAACGCTTGTAAAGATGCAGGAGGGGTTTTGCAAAGATGATGACCGTCTCGAAACCAATCCCGAAGGTATTCCCCTTTTCATGACGCAGGCAGTGCTTACCGCAGAAGATCGTGCCTTCTGCTCGCATAATGGATTTACGGTAAAAGGTATTTTACGTGCGGTGATTTTTCTTGGAAAGCGCGGTGGAGGGTCTACCCTCACGCAGCAGCTTGTAAAAAATGCCATTCTTACAAACGAACAACATCTTTCTCGCAAAATAAAAGAGCTTATTCTCTCCGTTGCTCTTGAACGAAAATATTCTAAGGATGAAATTCTCCAAATTTACTTTAATGAAATTCCATACGGATCAACGTACTACGGCATTCAATCTGCATCGCAGAACTTTTATGGGAAAAATGTAAACGAGCTCTCGCTTGCCGAAGCCGCTACGCTTGCCGGCCTTCCACAACTTCCTACGTATTATATTAACAATCCCGATGATCTCCGTGCTCGCCGTGATTGGATTTTGGATAGCATGGCAGATTTGGGTTACATCACTGAAGAACAGGCAACCGCTGCAAAGACTGAGGATACACCGCTCCACATCACCACAAAAGGATCATTTACGGCGCCGCACTTTGTGATGTGGGTAAAAGGTATGCTCGAAGAAACATTTGGTACAAGTACCGTGGAAACAGGTGGACTCAAGGTCATCACCACACTTGATTACGATAAACAAACGTATGCGGAAGAAGCGGTAACGCACGGCGTAGAAACGTATGGCTTTTCGTATAATTTTACTAATGCAGGTCTTCTTGCACAAAATCCTCGTACGGGAGAAATTCTTGCCATGGTGGGCTCTCCTGATTTTACAAACGACGATATCGACGGACAGGTAAACGTGACGCTTCAGCCGCTTCAGCCAGGATCGAGCATTAAGCCCATCGTCTATGCTGCGGCTTTTGAAAAAGGCTACACACCCAACACCCTGCTTTGGGACGTAAACACTACATTTCCTACTGAGACGACACCCTACACCCCGTTTAACTATGACGGCGGCGAGCACGGCATGGTCTCTATGCGTACGGCGCTTCAAGGTTCGCTCAATATTCCTGCGGTAAAAACGCTCTATCTTGTAGGTATTGATAATGCCATCGCCTTTGCAAAACGCCTTGGATACACCACGTTTACCGATCGGTCACGTATTGGTCTTTCTATGGTTTTGGGAGGTGCAGAAGTTACCATGCTTGATCATGTAGGCGCCTATGGTACGCTTGCAAACAACGGTGTATACCACGACTATCAAGCAATTCTTCGTGTTGAAGATGCGGACGGTAAAGAGCTTTTCGTTTTTGACGAAGCGCATCCTGTCGGAAAAAATGTACTTGACGCAAATATTGCCGCCATTACTTCAAACGTTCTTTCTGATAACGCCGCACGTGCGTACGTTTTTGGTCCTTCAAACTACCTCACCCTTGCAGATCGTCCGGTTGCGGCAAAAACAGGAACCACAAACAACTATAAAGATGCGTGGACGATGGGTTACACACCTTCGCTTACTGCGGGTGTGTGGGTGGGAAATGCATCCGGTGCGCTCATGAAGGCAGGTGCCGACGGGTCGAAAATTGCTGCTCCTATTTGGAATGAGTTTATGAAGCGATCGCTCCAAGGGACGACTGTTGAAGGCTTTTCTGCACCAACAATTCCTACCACAGGAAAAAATGTTCTGGATGGGCAGATTGCTGCAACAACGGTCACTATTGATCGCGCATCAGGAAAGCTTGCAACCGATCGCACGCCCAATGCGTATAGACAGACTTTGAGCTGCGGAGAATTCCATAGTATTTTAAAATACATTGATATTCTCAATCCGCTTGGCGATGCGCCAAAAAATCCAGAGGGAGATACCCAATACATCGCATGGGAAACGGGTATTCAAAATTACATCACTACACATAACGCAAATCTTAAGCCCGGAGAAGTTGCCCTAGAAAACTGCACTGCACCTACCGAAGAAGACGATGTGCACATCAAAAAGAATGAACCTGAAATAAAAATTACCTCTCCAGATAACAATGATGAAGTCGAGCGTACCTTTACTGTGCAGTACTCGGGCGAAGTTCGTCGCTCTTTTGGACACGTGGAGTTCCTTATCGATAACACGTACGTCGCCTCCAGCTCTTCGCTTGATGAAGGAAACGTTTCGCTTCCCTCTTGGGTTGGCGTTGGACGCCATACATTGACGACTACCATCTATGACGACGTAGGCAATAGCGCTTCGGACGACGTTACTATTCAAGTAAATGATGAGGCGACTTCTGGTTCGCTCACCATTACCAATCCCTTCGAAGGGCAACAAATTACCAAGTCTGCTGAACTGAGCACGTATACCGTGGTGATAGAAATTCCGAGTAATACGCATCTTGCCGCGCTCACCCTTTCCGCAACAGAATTAAACACGGGAGTCGTGACGCCCATTGCCTCCTACGTCTCCCCAAGTGCGATTCTCAGCGTTCCCTGGACTCCTCCGCTTAATGCTGGCGCTTACACTCTTTCTGCGACAGGCACGCTTAACGACGGTTCTCGCATAGACGCACGGTCAGTGACGGTGATTGTGAATTAATAAAGAGAAAGAACAAACACCGCCAAGAAACAGGCGGTGTTTTGCGCTGAGATATCAACAAGATAAATAGCTTATATTAGCCAAATATAGTTACTTTTTTGGTTGACAAAAAGTGTATTTTGTGTTATGATAGTTTGTTACCTAAACGTTCGAACTACCCCCGACGTGGGGTGGAGGTGCTCTGTGCCCGAAGTAACGAAAACCAGCAAAAAAGCAGTACGATGGTTTCTTGCGTTACCGTTAAGTTTTGGGTGCATTTATTCCAAGAATTTCAGGCCATTGAGCCT
>CAYPWV010000017.1:0-16681 GCA_964414795.1 uncultured Gammaproteobacteria bacterium | reverse complement strand
CAGAAGAAACCATTAATAATATCGTTGCGTTAAAAACTGGAGACTAAGTTTATAATACTCCGATCCGTTGCAGAAAGCTCTTTCCCCGCATCAAGTGAATGCAAATATCTTGTGCGCAGTGTTTCTCCATCATCTTCCAATTGCAATCTTTCAATAAGTGTTTCGTAATCCTTTCGCATCCTCGCAAGCTCGCGAGCTTCATCAGCATCTTCTGGGGTAAAAGACTGCAATCTCATTTCTTCCCCCTCGTGTTCAAACGTCTGCGATTCTTCAGCTAATTGAATACCATCACGCAATGTACGTACGAGCGTTCCACGTTCTCTTTGAGGAAATGTATGTTCGGGTACGGCGGCTTGGTAAAAATCAAGCGCAAAACGCTTAAGCTCATCGAGCTCTCGCTCGTCCATAGCGATAGAAGATTCGTTTAAGAATCGAATCAAGCGTTGACGTCCATTGGGCTTATGATGGGTTACAAAAGTTCCTTTTGACAATACTTTTCGCAATACCGATGCAACAATCTCATCATCACCTTCTTGTTCGCTATCCAGAATTTCACGAAATTCACCAACAAACTCCATCAAACCCGCCTCCTCGAGCTTGGGAGGTTGATCTTTATCTTCTGCAGAAAAAGGAAGGTGCCATAATTTAGATTCAAGAATATAAAGACAGTCTTGCGCCAATTGTCTCCTCCTACGCTCTTCCTCGTTCATCTCGTGCCATCGCGGTACATCAAAAGACATATGGTCGTATTATAACGCAACGAAAGAGACGCCATGAATGGCGTCTCTACTTTACTTTTTGACTTCCTTTTTTGCCTTTACTTTTTCTTTTACTTCTTCTGTTTCCTCGGCAAGAATTTCTGCAAGAGGATCTGCACCGCCCATAAGGGTTGCGGTAGCAACGCAATCATCTGCAGTTTTAAAACGCATCACCTTCACGCCTTGCGTTGCACGTCCAAGTTCAGAAACCGAGGTTGCAGGCGTGCGAATAACTTGTCCGCCAACCGACACCGCAAACAAATCGCGCACATCATCTTTTGCCATGAGCGTTCCCATCACCAGCTTTCCGGTTTTTGCGGTAATTTGCGCGGTTTTAATACCCATGCCTCCGCGTCCCTGTAACGTATATTCCGCAATAGGCGTGCGCTTTCCGTAACCGTTTTCAAGCACAATGAGCAATTGCTTTTTTTGCAGCAAATCCTCAGGCGTAATGAGATTCATGCCAATCACCTCATCTTCACCCTTCAGCTTAATACCGCGAACACCTGCTGCTACGCGACCCATTGAGCGCACATCATCTTCCGAAAAACGGATCGACATACCGTTTGCGGTCACAAGCGCAATTTCGTCTTTTCCGGTTGATGCACGAACCCACTTCAAATTATCACCGTCATTCAGCTTGATTGCAATCAATCCAGAACTACGCACGTTATCAAAATCACCAATTTCAGTTTTCTTAATAGTTCCACGGTTCGTAACCATCACAATAAACTTTGCTTTTTCTTTTTTCAGATCTCCTGAAAGCACCGTGGTCACTTTTTCTCCCGGTCCAAGATTGAGGAAGTTTACAATCGCTTGGCCTTTTGCGGTACGTGATGCCTCAGGAATATCGTACGCCTTGAGTTTGAACACGCGACCACGCGATGTAAAGAACATCATGTCTTGATGCGTAGACGTGGAGTACACCGATTCAACCGAGTCTTCTTCCTTCGTGGTAAGCCCCATCACGCCCTTGCCGCCGCGATGCTGCTGAGAAAAGGCATCAGGAGAAACGCGCTTAATGTAGCCATCTTTGGTCATGAGCACGATGGTTTGCACATCAGGAATAAGATCTTCCATCGAAAACTCTTTTACACCCGATTTTACAATTTTCGTGCGACGTTCATCACCGTATTGCACCATTACTTCCTCAACTTCTTTTTTTATAACGGCATTCAGTTTCTTTTCGGATCCCAAAATTTCCTCAAGCGCGCGCATAATAGCAAGCTTTTCGTTGTATTCTTGTTCGATTTTCAAACGCTCCAAGTTTGCAAGCTGCTGCAAGCGCATTTCCAAAATAGCCACCGCCTGACGGTCGGTCATCTTGAACTTTTTCATGAGGTTTTCCCGAGCCGCATCTTTATCATTCGATTTTTTGATAATCGCAATAACTTCATCAATGTTGGTAAGTGCGATCGTTAGTCCTTCCAAAATGTGCAACCGATCTTTGATCTTTTCTAAATCAAACTCCGTACGCCGACGCACCACCACTTTACGATGCTTGATGTGCTCTTCAAGCACTTGCTTCAAGTTCAAAATGCGGGGCTGAAGACCATCGATAAGCGCAAGAACATTGTAGTGGAACGTGGTTTGCAGCGACGTCATTTGATAGAGCTGGTTGAGCACCTTGCGAGGATACGCATCCTTCTTCAATTCAATAACCACACGAACACCTTCTTTGTTCGACTCATCACGCAAATCACGAATACCCTCAATTTTCTTTTCACGAACCAAATCCGCAATCTTCTCGAGGAGCGTTGCCTTGTTCACCATGTACGGAACTTCGGTAACCACAATCATTTGCAAATCCTTCTTTCCTTCAACAATTTCGGCCTTTGCGCGCACCACAACACCGCCTCTGCCAGTTGCATAAGCCGTCTTCAAATCGTTAACGCCATACACAATACCGCCCGTAGGAAAATCTGGACCAGGAATGTGTTCAAGCAGTCCTTCAAGAGAAATTTCAGGATCTTCAAGCATCGCCAACACCGCAGAACACACTTCCTTCACATTGTGCGGAGGAATGTTCGTTGCCATACCCACCGCAATACCCAGCATGCCGTTCACCAGTAAGTTGGGAAGTTTAGAAGGAAGAACCGAAGGTTCCTCATGGCTTCCGTCGTAGTTTGGACGAAAATCAACCGTTTTCTTTTCAATATCAATAAGCATTTGCTCCGCAATAGAAGAAAGCTTTGCCTCGGTATAACGATATGCAGCAGCAGAATCTCCATCCATGGAACCAAAGTTTCCTTGGCCATGCACCAGCGGATAGCGGTACGAGAAGTCTTGCGCCATGCGCACCATAGAGTCGTACACCGATTGATCACCGTGCGGGTGATATTTACCAAGTACTTCACCCACGATAGTTGCCGATTTACGGAAGCGCGCATTAGAACGCAGTCCGAGCATCCACATCGCATACAAAATACGGCGGTGCACTGGCTTCATGCCATCACGCACATCAGGAAGCGCACGCGCAACAATAACCGACATTGCGTAATCTAAATACGCACGGCGCATTTCTTCCGTAATATTTTGCTGAAGAATCGTTCCCATGGGAAGAAGATCTGATCCAGGTTGCATTTCATTTGCCATAGCTATTTATTTTTCTCTAACGTTTCTTTTACTTGTTCCGTAAGCTCGCGGGAGCGCTCAGTCACTTCATCAGAAACCGCACGTCCATGATGTTGTCGAAGCGTAAGGAATATCTGCACGGAAAAAATGATCACGCTACAAACCACCACTCCAAAAATCATCCATACTTTTTTTGAAGGACGCATGCGGTTCATACATTACATCTGCAAAATGGCCATACGCATATCTTCCTCAGGAAGTTGCGCACGAGTAATTTTCAACTTTGGCACTTCATCAACCGGGCAACCCATTTCGCGTTTTACCACCTCAACCGATGCATAACTTCCGCTTCCTATATACGAAGGAATAACAAGCCGAGGCTCAATTTGCCCCACAAGCGTTGCGGCGTCAGATGCGCTGAGCACATCGCTTCCCCCTGCAGGAATGATGAGAATATCAATCGTACCCAACACATCCACTTCTTTTGCAGTAAGCTGACGATCGAGTGCTCCTAAAAAGCCTACATGTAAACCCTCTGTAGCAATACGGTAGATTGCGTGAGGTGTACCATCTTTTTTTGGCGCATCAATACCGGTCACAAAAACACCTTGCACTTCGTATTCTCCCGCGTGTTTCACAATAAAAATCTTCTTCCCTTCTTCGGGATGCTCGGGTTCAAAGGCAGAAAAATTATCCGTATCTTTTCCTTCATGTGATTGCACGATAACCGATGCAACACCTCCCTTAAGTTTTAGATCATCCTGTGCCTTGAAAGGATTGGTAACAACCGTCACCTCGCCCTGCGCGGGCTTGGTAAGCAAAGTAAAACATCCTAAGCCATTCCATGAAATCTGCATACGATCCGAAGGGTATCACAGGGTAAGCATGTCGTCATCCGATTGTTCCTCAAGCTGTGTAGCAAATGATGCAAGCGCCTCACGCACCTCACGTTCCTCAGGATCGCGAGAAACAATAGACCATCCTTCTTCAAACGCATCCGCCTTCCCAATAATCTCACCCGCAAGTTCAGGACTTCGGCTCGCCATGTTGCGCAATTCCTCAATCAACCGCTGAATTTCATCACGCTTTGCAGACCATTCGGCGACAAGCGTAGAAAAATTCTCTTTGCGCGTTTGTGCACGTTCATCGCACTGACGATTAATCACATCATGCGCTAATAAAATTGCCTGCTCAACGTGATAGCGCTCCTCGGGAGTAAGTTGAGATTCAAAAAGCTTGCTATTGACGTAATCAGTAATGTGCACACCATGCATGGTTACCGCACGCACTTTTTCTGCAACGGGCGCATCCATTTTTGTAAAAGCTGCTTCTTCAAGCCGGCGTTCTTCATCAGTTGCACAGAGCGCCGCATACGCTTTGCGATACGGATATTCTTTCTTTCCTATTTCAACAAGCGCCTGCTGTATTTGGCGTTCAGATGCATGTTCGTTTTCTGCAAGTTCCTTATAAAGCCTTTCCGCCTCATCCCGAATATCCTGCGGCGTAAGTGGAACAAGCTTATGAATAGAAATGCGGTATTCGTCGAGAAGGTATTGGTGGAGGTGAGACATAGGTTTTTTGGGGAAGTTATGAAGTAGTGAAGAGGTGAAGATGTGAGGAAGGAAGTGCGCAGTGGATTGGTCGTAGGGGCGGATCACCGTATCCGCCCTTTAGTGAAAGGGTGAAGTTTGAAGTTATTAGTTTGAAGTAAGTGGATATTTTTTTACTGAGTAGGATCCTGACGATAGGAAGGACCTATCGGACGACTGAGGAGTTCTTCTAAAATGGGTTCTCTAGACCCTTCCTAACGTCAGGGTCTTTCGCCTCATACAATACTGCCTCTCCTCACACACGTCTCTAGGACTTGTACATAAATGCAAAGAGGCCTACACTCTTACGTTGCGAATCTTCGCAATATCACTGGGATTTTGGAGGGAAAGTGAAAAAGTTCCTGGATTTTATAAAATCCTTTGACGTGATCCGGGTTCTCATGAGCCGGTGGGGGAAAGCGGTGCTCTGGTCGCGCGGACAAAAGCTCCGTCGGGATCAAAAAGTGCCGCCTTTCCCGGGCAGGACGGTAATCATCGCATATAAACCGGAAAATGTGCCGATTCTGCTCCAGGCGCTCAAGATGCTTGGCGTCTGGCCAGACTCTATAAACAGCATGGAGGTACCGACTGCAGCCTCGTCTGGGCCATTTCTGTTTATTAATCCAAAAGATGAATGCGCCTGTGTGTTGATGCGGACACTCATCGCCCTCGGACCAGTTCGCGTTCTCAGCGTACGTCTCGAAGTCGACAAGACTAACGACAAGAAAGTCCACATCACGTGGGAGGACGTGAGTCTTCTCTTCGTCGACGAAGCGGAGGGAAGACGCGGCAGCCTTCCAGAAGTTGTGATGCAACGGAGCTTTGACACGCTCTCAATTCCGCCGGTAGATCCGTCGGAACAGAAAAGCGTCAAAAAACCGTGACCGCACGCTCCCCCCGCACCCCATCTCGTCGCACGAGGTGGGTGTCTGTTTTCCTTGCCATTTTTTCCCCTTTCCCGTACACTCTCCCCCGTTGACTTATTCTTAGTACCTGTTTGCATTGCAGTCCGTTTTATATGGAATGTGCCGCAGAAAGGAATATTTTATGGCAAAAACCTCAGGAAACGAGCTTGAAAAGCTCTTGGAACAAGACAGTTCTTTACCCGTTCCTAAAAAAGGCGACATTGTAAAAGGAAAGGTGCTTTCCACCCTCGGACGCCAAATTACCATCGACATCGCGGGCATGATGGTAGGCATTGTGCGTGGTCGCGAACTTCGCAATGATGCGGAATTTGCAAAAGGTCTCTCGGTAGGTGATGAGGTAGAAGCATCCGTTATTGATGAAGAAAACGAAAATGGCGAAGTGGAGCTTTCTTTCCGTGCTTCGGGCGCAAAGCGTGCATGGCAAGACATTACCTCCCTCTCTTCAACCGGCGAAGTCATCAACGTAAAGGTAACCGACGCCAACAAGGGTGGTCTTATTGTAAAACTCGGAAACGTCCAAGGCTTTTTGCCGGTTTCTCAACTTGCTCCTGAACACTATCCTCGCGTAGCCGGTGGCGACAAGCAAAAGATTTTTGATAAGTTAAAGAGTTTTGTAGGTATTGATTTGCGTGTGCGTGTGCTTGATATGCAAGAAGACGATGGCAAGCTCATCGTTTCTGAAAAGGCCGTGTGGGAAGAAGAGCAAAAGAGCGTTATTGCACAATGCCACATTGGCGATATTATTTCGGGTGAAGTTTCTGCAGTTGCGGACTTTGGTGCATTCGTAAAATTCCTTCCTACGGGCACAAGCGTGCCACTTGAAGGCTTGGTACACATCTCCGAAATTGCATGGCAGCGCATTGACCACCCTAAGGATGTTATTAAACTTGGCGACAATGTACGTGCAGAAATCATCGGCATCGAAGGAAGTAAAATCTTCCTTTCCATGAAAAAGCTTACCAACGATCCATGGAAAACCGTTACCAAACGCTTTAAGGCAGGAGATTGGGTTGAAGGAAAGGTTATCAAAGTAAATCCTTTTGGATTCTTTGTAGAACTGGATACCGATATTCAAGGTCTTGCACACGTTTCCGAACTTTCCGATAAGCCGGTTGAAGATCCTACAACCATTGGTGCCGTTGGAGATATCATGAAGTTCCGTGTGGTTTCTATTGAACCCAATGAACATCGTCTTGGTCTCTCACTCCGCGAGGAAAAAGAAACCAAAAAGAAAGCTGACAAAGCAGAAAAAACAGAAAAAGCTGAAGAGCAAAAGGCATAAACGAAAAACCCTGGCACACGCCAGGGTTTTTGTATTGCAAAACACTTTTCTTTCTGCCAAACTGTATCCACTTGCCTATGAAACCTCTCTCTCGAAACATTATCTCTTTTTTACTCGTTCTTGTTGCGGTCAGCATCCTTTTTTCTGTTATAAGCACAAAACCTGAAAATATTTCACACGTCCCTGTTTCTGCGCTTATTGATGAAATAAAAACAGGAAACGTTACTGCGATAACCGTTGAAGAGGACACCCTTACCGGCGTGGGCACAAACGGCACAACGTACGTTACAAAAAAAGAACATTCTCAAGCCGTTTCTGAACTCTTCACCGATTACGGTATTTCATCCGATCTCCTCGCCAATATCAGCATTGATATTAAAGAACCTTCTGCAGGTGCACTCCTCCTGCAAAGCATTCTTCCTACACTTATCTTGGTGCTGGGCGTAGGATTTGTCCTTTTTATACTCTACCGTCAAATGCAAGGTGCAAATGGAAAGGCGCTCACGTTCGGCCAAGCAAATGCACGCGAAGTTGACGGCAAGAAAAATAAAATCACCTTCGCAGAAGTTGCAGGAAATCCAGAAGCAAAAGAAGAACTGAGTGAAATTGTAGAGTTCTTAAAAACCCCTAAAAAGTTTGCCGATTTAGGTGCAAAAATTCCTAAAGGTGTGCTGCTCATGGGTCCTCCAGGAACAGGTAAAACCCTTATTTCACGCGCCGTTGCAGGAGAGGCAAACGTTCCCTTCTTCCACATCTCCGGATCAGAATTTGTAGAAATGTTCGTGGGTGTGGGTGCATCACGTGTACGCGATCTTTTTGCAAAGGCAAAAAAGGCAGCGCCGTGTATCGTATTCATCGATGAAATTGATGCCGTGGGTCGTCAACGCGGAACAGGTGTGGGCGGTGGCCACGATGAACGCGAACAAACGCTCAATCAAATCCTCGTAGAAATGGACGGCTTCGAGCCCAATCTCGGCATCATCGTCATTGCCGCAACCAACCGCCCGGACGTACTTGATCCGGCACTTTTGCGTCCAGGTCGTTTTGATCGTCGCGTAACACTCGATCGCCCAGATTTAAAAGATCGCCGAGCAATTTTAGAAATCCATGCAAAAGAAAAGCCTCTTGCACAAGAAGTGGATGTGCAGCGTATCGCGGAACGCACCATCGGTATGTCGGGCGCAGATCTTGCAAACATCATGAATGAAGGTGCCATTCTTGCAGCACGTCGTAATCAAAAAGAAATCATGCAACGTGATCTCCTTGATGCCATTGAAAAAGTGATGCTCGGACCCGAACGCAAGAGCCACATTCTCTCCAAAGAAGAACGCGTACTCACCGCATACCACGAAGCAGGACATGCAATCGTTGGCCACATGCTTCCCCACTGCGATGATGTGCACAAAATCTCTATCATCTCCCGTGGCCGCGCAGCAGGATACACGATGAGTATTCCGAACGAAGATAGAAAAATGCATTCTCGCCAAGAATTCCTCGATGATTTGGCCATGACCCTCGGCGGATACGTAACCGAAAAAGAAATTTTTGGAGACCTCACCACCGGCGCAAGCAATGACCTACAAAAGGCAACACGCATTGCACGAGAACTGATCACCCAGTACGGCATGAGCGATACGCTTGGGCCTCGCACATACGGAGAACGAGAAGACATGATTTTCCTTGGCAAACAAATCCACGAAAATCGCGACTACTCAGAAAAAGTTGCAGAAACCATTGATGGAGAAATTACACGTTTGCTCGCTGACGCGCTTACCACCGCAACACGCATCGTGCGCGAACAACGCAAAGCAATGGACGCAATCGTCAACGTACTTCTTGAAAAAGAAACCATTGAAAAGGAAGAGTTCGAGAAACTTGTAGGAGATAAAGTAAAAGCCCCTCTCATGATTCCCAAGGTTGCGTAAGGTTATCTAAAAAACGAACGTATCATACGTTCGTTTTTTATTCAGCTCGTCATCCCGGGCTCGACCCGGGATCCATCGTCTTCTTAATTGCAATGGATGCCGGCCTGCCCATAGGCCAACGGCCGAGGGATCGGTGTCCGGCATGACGGAACGAAACAATGTTATACTTTGCATAATTCACATGGAGGAATATGCCCGTAAAAAAAGAGGAGAAAAAAGCATTCTTTAGGCCGCTTATAGGAAATGCGGTTGCCCATGCGTGGTATCACCGCGAGCTTTGGCCTTTAGCAGCAATTGCCGGGCTTGCAGGCATGGGCGCAGCAATAAACGACGTACTTACCCAAGCGCGTCTTTCTTCCACACTTCCCGATGCCGATCCACTTACCTTTCTTACAAGCATCTCTTTTCTTCGCGACATTCTCAAAAATGTTGTGTCTCAAACACCTCAGGCAATTATCATCACACTCCTCATCATTCTCCTCATTCTTTTTATTGCAACCCTCCTTCTTTCGTGGTGTCAGCACATCGTTCTGCGCGCCAGTCATCATGCAAGTACAAGCAAAACTCCCCTCAGCCTTCACGAACTTGCCAAAGACGCTGCACATCCCCGCATTCTCCGCATTCTGGTAATTGATGCGTTTATCAAAATTCTCATTCTAAACGCCGTTATTCTTTCAGGAATGCTTCTTGCACAACTCCATCCTCTCACATCATTTTTTGATGCGTTCTTTGGAGTTATTTTCTCTGCGGGAGTGCTGCTGTGCGCTTTTTTGTGCAATGTATGGGGAATGCTTGCCCTCATTCATGTGGTAAAAAAAGATGTTTCCCTCGTACACGCTTTTGAAGCGTCGTGGCGCATGATGAAAATACATGCCGTTGCATGTCTTGAACTTTCTTTGCTGTTATTTGCCGTAACGTTCGCCATTGCCCTCATTGCCATTGTGGGACTTATTATTATTGGAAGTTTAAGCATCCCTTTCTTTGGCATGGTCATTGCACAAGGAACCCTTTTTGGGATAACGTTGGTAACATTCTGCACGGTGCTCTTAGGAACGGTTTGGGCAGTTGCCGGTGCAGGATTTTCAACGCTCGTCACGTATCTCAGCTGGACTTCGCTTACCGAATCCCTTGAATCGCTCAAAAAAAATGCATCGTCACGCGGACTAGTGCATGCAAAACGTACCGCAAAACATTTATTCGGCTAAGCAACATGGCACAACTTCCTTCCATTAAAGAACTCCTCGCCCGCCGCAGTCAACCTGGCGCGGATTCTTCGGCTTCACAAGTACGGGCGGGTTTTAAACCAGCCCCTACATCTACACCTTCATCTTCCCGCGTCTCCATTTCTTCTCCCAGCCTACAAACTCCCGGAGGAAAAATGCACATCAGCGAAGGCACAGAAATAACAGAAAAACTACAAGAAAAAATGACCGCCATTGCACAGCGTGAATCAGAAGACGAAACCGCGCGGCGCGCAAAATCCCTCGGGCTTCCCACCATCGTTCTCAAAGGCTTTCCCATTAGCCCCGATGCCCTCCAACTTGTTCCCGAAGCACAGGCAAAAGCGCTGGGCATTATTCCTTTTTTCTTTAACGGTGCAGAATTGCGCCTTGGAACCACAAAACCAGAAAATCCTCAAGGAGAGGAGGTGCTTTTTCAATTAACCGAACGTCACAAAACAAACGGCAAGTTGTACGTTATTAGCGAAGAAAGCCTTGCACACGCATTAACACTGTATGATGCGCTTCCTAAAATCACCGCCATTGTAAAAGGGGTAGAAATTACCGAAGCGGATTTACAAAAGTATCAAGAATCCATGGCTGACGTTGCAAGCGTTGCAACACTTATTTCTCAAGCAAATGTGACCGACATGATTACCGTTATTATTGCGGCAGCTATTAAATTCAACTCTTCCGATATTCACGTTGAAGCAGAAGAAAAAGGCATTATTGTACGCTTGCGCATTGACGGCATGTTGCAAGAAATTGCAGATATTGATGCAACGCAATGGAAAAAAATCATCAACCGCATTAAGCTCATTGCGAGTTTAAAAATCAACGTTACCAACCAAGCGCAGGACGGTCGCTTCACCATTTTCCAACAAAACAAAAAAATCGACGTTCGCGTCTCTACGATTCCCACCGCATACGGAGAATCAGTTGTTATGCGTTTGCTCAATCCAGACGCCATCTCTCTCTCATTTAACGCACTTGGTTTTCGTCCAGCCGTGCTTAAAAAAGTTATTCGCGAAGTAGAACGCCCGAACGGAATGATTATAACTACCGGCCCCACAGGATCCGGAAAAACCACCACACTCTACGCAATCCTCAGCAAGCTCAACACAAAAGATGTAAAAATTATTACGCTCGAAGATCCGGTCGAATACAAACTCGAAGGCATTAACCAAAGCCAAATTGATGCAAGTAAAGATTATACGTTTGCAAAAGGATTGCGCTCCATTCTTCGTCAAGATCCGGATATCGTAATGGTGGGAGAAATTCGCGATTTAGAAACCGCAGAAACCGCCATTCAAGCCGCACTCACCGGTCACATGCTCCTCTCAACCATTCACACCAACGATGCGGCGGGTGCCGTCCCTCGTTTTCTTTCCATGGGTGTTGCACCGCACCTTCTTGCACCTGCACTCAATGCCATTATGGGACAACGTTTGGTTCGCAAATTGTGCAGCTGTAAACAACCTCTCGTGCCTTCTCAAGAAACGCTTGTGCTCGTAAAAACAACACTCGCAAACATCCCTCCAAGCTCCGAAGAAACAGCAATCGATGCCGACCACGTTACCTGGTACGGTCCAAAAGGATGCGCAACATGCAATAATACCGGCTACAAAGGACGCGTAGGTGTATACGAAGTGCTCGTAAAAGATGCAGATCTTGAACAAGCAATTCTTAAAAGCAATGGCGCGCTCTCAGAATACGAAATGCGCGATATTGCAAAAGCACAAGGTATGGTTACCATGGCCCAAGACGGTTTACTAAAAGCTTCGGAAGGTCTTACGTCTATTGAGGAAGTGCAGCGCGTGGTAGGATTATAAAAAGCGATTTGCAAGCACTTTAATCTTCTTTTTCGTATGCGTACTGAACGTTTTTTTGTTCCTCCTGAATGGATTGCGCTTGATGCAAAAGCATTTTCCCTTCCCGCCGGACCGCTCCACAAACAAATCGTGCAAGTTCTGCGCATGAAAAATGGCGATGCGCTTACCCTCCTTCCCAATACCGGCAAAGAAATCGAATGCCGCATTACCGACATCACCAAAAACACCGTTGTAGGAACGATTACGGGATCAAAAACTATTCCCGCCATCCAACCTGCGGTAACGGTATGTGCAGCAATCACAAAACGTGACACCTTTGAATGGATGCTGCAAAAATGCACCGAACTCGGCGCCTCAACATTCATACCCCTTCACACCGATCGCACCATTAAAAAAACACCCGAAATTCACAAACGATGGAACGAAATCGTAAAAGAGGCGGCAGAACAATCCGGACGCGCAACAATTCCGCACATTTCCGAGCCCCTCTCTTTCACAAAAGCACTCAAAAAAACCGAAGCAATGGCACGTATTCTCTTTCATGAAGAAGGCGATGAAAAAAAACTTCCTTCCCTGCAAAAAACCATGCCCATCGCTATTTTTATTGGCCCCGAAGGCGGATTTTCTCTCCAAGAAATCGATCTCGCCAAAGAACAGCACGTACACATTGTCACCGTAGGAACTCTAGTTATGCGCGCAGAAACGGCGGCGATTGTGGCGTGTGCAAAATTGCTTACGTAAGTGTGATATTAATTTCACGATCCGTTTCGCTCATCCCTCGAAACATAATGCGATGAGAGATGTTCAACAACCGATCTCCCGCAAGTTCTGGCCATTCTGCAATAATCACCGTGTCGGGACGTATATACGCTTCAAGCTCAAGCGCACGCACATCTTCGGGTGATGAAAAACGATAGAAGTCGATGTGCACAATAGTACGGATTGTAGGGTGATCGATGATCGGATACTCGTGCAACACCGCAAACGTGGGAGATTTCACTCGCACGGTGCTTCCAAGTGCCGCAACAAGCCCCTGGGTAAAGGTCGTCTTCCCTGCACCAAGGTCTCCAACAAGCGCAATCACTTCCCCACCGCGCAACGTACGCGCAAAATCCGCAGCAACTTGCTGCGTTTCTTCTTTTGAGTGAGTGATGGTGATTATTTGCATATCTATACAATATCCAAATTGGGATTTGGAAACACCTTCTCGGGATCAACTGCAGCCCCCTGCAAAAACCGGAAGTACCCCGCAATAGCAATCATCGCCGCATTATCCATAGAATACTGAAACTCGGGCATAAAAAAAGGCACACTTTGTGCGGCACATGCGTCTGTAAGACATGTACGCAATACCACATTTGCTGCAACTCCCCCCGCCAACACCACAGATGCAGGACGATACTTTGTAACCGCAGTCATCGTCTTTTTTACCAAAATATCCACAACAGCTTCCTGAAACGATGCCGCAACATCCGCCTTTGCTTGCTCAGTAAGCTGGTGTACATCAGCAAGTTTGCGTAACGTATACAACACCGACGTTTTTACGCCCGAAAAACTAAACGAAAAATCACCACTCTTTTCCATTCCTCGAGGAAATGCATACGCTTCTTTATTACCCTCCTTTGCGAGCGCATCAACCTTTGGCCCACCAGGGTATCCAAGCCCAAGCATTTTTGCCACTTTATCAAATGCTTCACCCGCAGCATCATCAAGCGTTTCTCCTAAACGCTCAAACGTTCCATGATCTTTCATGAGCACAAGCTCGGTATGCCCGCCCGAAACAATCAGCGCAACCAAAGGAAACTGCGGGAGCAACTCATCTTTTCGCAGCCACGACGCATAAATATGCCCCTCCAAATGACACACAGGAGTAAGCGGCAAACCCAAACTCCATGCAAGCCCCTTTGCCGCCCCCACGCCCACACGCAGC
This sequence comes from uncultured Gammaproteobacteria bacterium, assembly GCA_964414795.1. Classification (GTDB taxonomy): domain Bacteria; phylum Patescibacteriota; class Patescibacteriia; order UBA9934; family UBA9934; genus JAGORL01. The sequence goes on along the minus strand of CAYPWV010000017.1, from coordinate 2,645 downwards.
GCAGGCGCAAGCCCAGGGCCTGCCGTTACCGCAATGGCGTCCAAATCCTCAAACAACCCGTCCGCCTTTGCCTTATGGAGCATAGGCATAAGAAGTTCCATATGCTCCCGAGCAGCAATATCGGGCACCACACCACCATACGCCGCATGAATATCCACCTGCGACCGCACAACCGAAGAACGCAAAATCACCCGATCGCCTGCACCTTCCACGCATGCAATCGCCGTTTCATCACAACTCGATTCAATGGCAAGAATTTTTACCATATATATCAATCATGCTAACATGGAAGTAGAAAGGCGGGCTAGTGAGGCTAGAAGGCTAGGTATGCTGTTAAAAACTAGTCTACCTAGACTACTAGCCCACCCCCCCTTTACATCTTTACCTAGCCCACTAGCCTTCTAGCCCCACTTTATGTACCAAGAACAATCCTTTCCCCTCACAAACGTCACAGGCCTTTCCCAAAAACAGCTGGAAGTCCATCTCAAACTCTATGCAGGATACGTAAAAAATACCAACGCTATTCTTGCTAAAGTTGTCGAATATAAAAAAGATTCAGAAACACACGCCATTGCTCTTGCTGAACTCATGCGACGCTTTGGCTTTGAATTTAACGGCATGCGCCTGCATGAACTGTATTTCGAAGCACTTGGCGGAAAAGGAGAAATTCCTGCGTCCGGCTCCCTGGTCAGCGCAATTACGGCACGTTGGGATTCAGTTGATGCATGGAAGGCAGAATTTCAAGCCATGGGTGCAATGCGCGGTATCGGCTGGGTGCTCCTTGTCCACGATCCCAAGGCAAATACGCTCCATAATATCTGGGTGAGCGATCACGAAGTTGGCCATCTCGCCAGCCTTCGTATCATCTTTGCCATGGACATGTGGGAACACGCCTTTATGGTCGATTATCTTCCCGCGCAAAAGGCAGACTATGTACAAGTGCTTTTCAAAAATATTGCATGGGATATACTAGAGAAAAGATTTAACTAAGAAAAATATATGGGAGAATTTTCTAGAAAAGATCGTAGTTTAGAAGCTCTACTGCAGCCTGATATGGCTGCGACTGAACTTGGTCGTCCACAACCAACAAGAGCAGAACTTGCCGCAATAGCAAAAATTGCAGAAGAAAAAGCTACAAGAGAAGCCGAACTCGCAAAATTACGCACAAAAGCTCTAGGACAAGCAGCTCTTGCTGCAGAAGAGGCAAAAATACAAGAAGCCCGAATAGCTGAAGAAAGAACAATAGAAAGAGAGCGTAAAGGCCAAGTTGCTATTGGCAGTAAACGTATTGAAGTAGCTAGATCATTAAGTACTGAAGTGGCAGAAAATTTCCCCGCTGATGTCGGGGCATTGCCCACATTAGAAGAGGACGATGAATACGAGGATTATGTTGAGCCTCTTGAACTTGATGAAGAAGAGCCCCAATCATCTCCCGCTCCCGCTAAAAAAGCTGCGCCCGCAAAAGTTTTTATTAGTGAACCAGCTCAACATACAAAAACAAGAGCAGTTCATGAACCTGAGATAACTCTACCCCCCCTCCAAAGACCTGCGGCTGCAAACGTAAAACAAGTACCAAATCCCCAATCTCCTCGAAGGGGATAAACATATTTTACATAAGAAACATCCATCAGCCTCATGTCGATGGATGTTTTTTCGTACAAAAGAAAACGCACCCACGAGCCGAGGGCACCCGTGGGCAGGGCGTTTTCGGCGATGAGTGCGACAAAGGCGGAATTCGTAATCACGCCAAAAACTTGCTGAGATCGCGACTGCTGCTCCAGGTGTTCAGAGACTCCCAGCTGCAGACGAATCCGTCTTGTCCCGTATTGATGCGATTTTCGCTGATACGAAGTATTCCGCCAAACCAAGCAAGCGATAGAAAACTCAGCGCAAAAATCATCGCAAGAAGCACATTTTCGTCCTGCACTTCGATATCCATGTATCTCGACGTCGACCGGATAGGTCTGCGGTGATGTTCATAAATCTCAATCGCAATTCGAATCCGATCGTCGAAAAGCTGGATATCGATATGGATGCCGGATGCCGGTCCAATCCACTTCTTCAGAGAACCTCGAGGCTCGCCACCGATCCCTCTGACGAGAAATTCCGCATCCCGTAAAGCCCACTTTTCGTCTCCTTTGCGACGACCAGCGGGCAGTGAGATATGTACTTTTCCGAGTGACATACTTCACCCCCCTACGAGTTCGAAGTTTTCTGCCGGATAGCGGGGCCAAATGCGCCCCTCGTGATCGAACAGCGGGAGTTCAACGAATTCGACCTCCCACTTCCCGTCGACGTAGAAGATTCGTCGTACCGTCAACGTACGCTCCGCAGTTCCGTCGAGACGAAGGGGCTCTCCTGACTTTTGCCGAAGAGAATCGCACGCTCGAAACGGCGGTGGACCCGCTTTATCGAGACGAGCCATCAAGGCTCCTTGGCAAGGACCCCATTTTTTAGACACTCTTTCTCATTTCATCCCAAAAATAATTAGTAGATTATGCAGCCGTCAGGGCTGTGTTTTTGTGTTCAATTTTTGTTCGAAACACCAGTGGTGGCATTCGGTGTGCAGAATGAATCCGTTTGGTGTTGTAGTAGACCCGTTGCCATATACCCCTCAGTTGTATAATTGCATCCTATGGATATTC
>CAYPWV010000016.1:0-17904 GCA_964414795.1 uncultured Gammaproteobacteria bacterium | reverse complement strand
ACTTTTAGTCCGAGCTTCTATAAACCTACGGGCTTTCAGCCCGTAGTGGTTTAGTCATCCCACTTTATTAATAGATGTCTTTTGAGAATATCTTCCCATCCCGAAGATCCTTCGGTCGACAAGAATCTCCCTCAGGATGACACATCACTTCTCTATGCAATCTATCCACGAACTGTACAACCGTTTGAAAATGAAAAAGGCAGAACGCAAAGATTTGAAAACAACGTTTCAAGATGCGCTAAAAAATAACAAACGCTATCAGGAAATTCTTGAAGAAATGCTCAAATTGCGCATTGAAAAGAAGGCTATTGAGAATGAAATTTTGGCAACAGAAATGGATCGTGCAAAGCTTGAAGAGCTCAATATCGACATCAAAACCGACACCGAAATGATTTCGGACGTTGCGCTTACGATGTATGTACAGGGCGAACCGGTTGAAATTACCGATGATTACAATGTACGGTGGGTTCCTGCGTTTCGCGTCTCATTTAAAAAGAGTTAACATTGAGGGGCTTCCCAGAAAGGCCCCTTTTTGTATAGAATGCTGCGCAAACCTATGAATACGTATAATGCTCAACGGTCTCGTGAGAAGCGTAAAAATGCTTTTGTCGCTTCGGGAATTTTGGTGCTTGCTTTAGTGGCGTGGCTCGGAAGTTATCCTCAGCCATATAATGCCTTTGCAGGATGGGTAGAGAACACCACACATGTGGCGCTTCCTCGCGTTCCCGAAACGCCTCTTACACTTGGTCTTGATTTGCAAGGTGGCGTGCATCTTATGTATACGGCGGACATGTCGGGCATTGCTGATGCGGATCGTTCGGCGGCACTTGAAGGTGTGCGCGATGTTATTGAGCGTCGGGTAAATGCGTTTGGTGTTGCAGAACCTGTTGTGCAATCAACATCGGCAAATGGATATCGTGTTATTGTTGATCTTCCTGGCGTAACAAATGCAAGCGATGCGGTTGCGCAAATTGGCGAAACGCCGGTGCTTGAATTTAAAATTCCTAAAAAAGATGTTTCTGTTGAGCCAACTGATGCAGATAAAGCAGTAGTTGCAACTGCACAAGAAGCCGAGCGTGCTGATGCGCTTGTGGTGCTTGATCAAGCGCTTGTAAAAGATGCTGATTTTTCTGCGCTCGCAAAGCAGTATTCTATTGACGCCGCAACAAAAGATACCAACGGATACGTAGGGTTCATTACTTCCGACGATGCAGAGTACAGTGGACTTGCGGATCGCATTGCTTCAGATCGTTTGCGTGTGGGCGTTATTGATGGATTGTATGAGGGAACTTCGCGCATGCACATTGTGAAATATATAGGATCGAAAGATGAAACTGAGGTAGAAGGTTCCCATATCCTCATTTGTTTCTTGGGTGCAAAGGGATGCACGGGAACAATGTCTCGTGAAGATGCTCGTGCGCTTGCGCAAACTGTTCACGATGAGGCAACGGCAAAGAACTTTGCTGATCTTGCAAAGCAATATTCCACCGATCCGGGAAGTGCAGAGCAGGGCGGAGATTTGGGATGGGTAAAAGAGGGTGACATGGTGGAACCTTTTGGAAGTACATTGTTTGACTTGCGCAATGGAGTGATTTCAGAAGTGATTGAAACTGAATTTGGCTATCACATTATTTACCGTGCAGATGATCGCACGACAAAGGCGTATGAAATTGCGCACATTGAAATGCCTTGGACAACCGTTTCTGACGTAGTTTCTATAGATCCTTGGGAAAATACCGAACTTTCCGGAAAGCACATCAAAAACGCTGCGGTTGCCATGGACAGCACGACGGGAAGACCTTTTATCTCCCTTACGTTTAATGATGAAGGTGCGCAGTTGTTCTCTGATATCACCTCTGCACACGTAGGGGAAGTAATCGGCATTTTCCTTGATGGTCAGCCTATTACGACGCCCGTTGTGCAGCAGGCTATTTATGGAGGTCAGGCAAGTATTACGGGTGATTTCTCTGTTGCCGAAGCGAAATTGCTTTCACAGCGTCTTACCGCGGGAGCACTTCCTGTTCCTATTTCGCTCGATTCTCAGCAAACGATTGGTCCAACGCTTGGTCTTGAGTCGCTTACACTCAGTGTACAAGCGGGTATTATTGGATTCTTGCTTATCGCCGTGTTCATGATTGCGTACTATCGTCTTCCGGGCGTATTCGCGGTTATTGCTCTTGCTATTTATGCGGGCTTGAACTTAGTTTTGTACAAGATCTTAGGCGTAACACTTACGCTTGCGGGTATTGCAGGTTTGGTACTTTCCATGGGTATTGCGGTTGATGCCAACGTGCTCGTGTACGAGCGTTTAAAGGAAGAGTTGCGTGCGGGTCGCGATGTACCTTCGGCACTTGAAGAGGCGTATCGCAGGGCATGGCCTTCGGTGCGTGATGGAAACTTCACGACGCTTATCGCAACGTTAGTGCTGTACTTTATGAGCTCGGGATTTGTGCGGGGGTTTGCGCTTACACTTACGATCGGTGTACTTCTCTCTATCTTTATGGCGTTTGTGGTAACAAAGGGTATGTTGCGATTTGTAGTTCGTGCAAAAGCGGTTCGCAAGAAGATCTTTTTCCTTGGTCTCTAACATTGTATGAAGTCTTTTAATATCATGCGTCTTAGTTCGTTGTGGCTGGGTATCTCGGGAGCGCTCGTGGCTTTGGCTCTTGTGGCGCTTGTGGTTTTTGGCTTGCAATACGGTGTTGATTTTACGGGAGGAACGTTGGTTGAGCTGCGCATTCCATCCCTTCAGCACACCGATAACTTACGCAGTGTTCTTGATGCCGCGGGATACACGGAAATGACTGTGCAGGCCGGTGAAGGTGAGCAGGTGTTTGTCCACGCAGAAACGCTAAGCGAAGAGGCACATCAACAGCTTCTCGCTATCATTCAATCTTCCTACGGTGATGCAACCGAGGCGCAGTATACGTTTGTAGGTCCTTCGGTGGGTGCTGAATTACGTCGATCAGCAATGATTGCGGTTGTACTTCTTCTTGTACTTATTGCGCTCTATGTTGCGTGGGCATTCCGTAACGTGGGAAGCCGAGTGTCTTCGTGGAAGTTTGGTGTGGCAACGCTTGTTACCGCAGCACATGATGTGATTATTCCTTTGGGTGTTTTTGCAGTATTGGGAAAGGTGTGGGGATATCAAGTGGATACTGCCTTTGTTGCGGCAATTCTTACCATTTTGGGATATTCCATCAACGATACGATCGTGGTATTTGATCGTACGCGTGAACATCTTGCACGTAAGCAGTTAGATAAATCATTTCGTGAGATCGTAAATACGAGTGTGAACGAGACATTTGCTCGCTCGGTGAACACGACGCTTGCGGTTCTTTTCCCCTTGCTTGCTATTTTCTTTATAGGTGGAGATTCTACACGTCCGTTTGTGGTTGCGCTTATTGTGGGTATTCTTTCGGGTGCGTATTCTTCCATTTTTGTTGCAAGTCCGTTGCTCGTGTTGTGGCAGGAGAGAAGTGAGAAGAAAGTTTGAAGTTTGTAGTTGTTAGTTTGAAGTGAAAGGATGTTATTTTTAGTGTGTCATCCTGAGGGAGATGCTTTGCCGACCGCAGTGCCCTGAGGACCCTCAAAGGGAAGGAACTTCGAGGGAAGCAGACAACAGATAAAAGAGGGCTTCGGGCTCTCTTTTCTGTTTTCTGCTGTCTGTGGTCTTTTTTCTGTTTACACTATGCTATCCTATGTCATGAATATGCTTGGCATTGTCTTCAATCTTCCTCCTGCTGCGGCACACTTTTTTGCCGCAACGCCTTCTGATGTTTTGGCCGCCTACGCGCTTCTTATCGTAGGTCCTATTCCTATTATCGGTGTTATTGTATGGGGATTTTCTCATCTGTGGCTTGATTACAAGCAGGAGCAATTTGAACATCATTTAAAATGGGTTAATCTTGAAGTTCGTGTTCCGCAAACGAGTATCCAAACGCCAAAGGGCATGGAAAACTTTTTTTCCAATCTCGCCGGTGCAAAAAGTGGATTAAGTTGGAAGGAAATTTGGCTCTTAGGAAAGGTGCAGGCTCGTTTTTCTTTTGAAATTGTAAGTAATGGAGGCGATATTTCGTTTGTAATTCGTGCGCAGGAAAAATATCGTGATATTCTCGAAGCGGATTTGTACGCGCAGTATCCCGAGGCACAGATTCTTGAAGTGCCGGATTATACGAACATGGTTGCGAAAAAGTTTCCTAATGATGATCAGGATTTATTTGGAGGGGAAATCGTTCTTGCAAAGCCCACGTATCTCCCCATTCGTACGTATGAGGATTTTGAGCATGCAGGAGAAAAAGAAAATCGATTTAAAGATCCTTTGCTTTCCTTGCTTGAACTCATGGGAAAAATGCAGCCGGGTGAGCATTTGTGGGCACAGCTTATTATTCGTCCACCGGATGATGGATGGGTAAAAGAAGGTTTGGCATTTTTGGGAAAGATTATGGGAAAGGAAGAGAAAGCTCCCAAAAAGAGTGGTATTTTGAGTATGATTGATGGACTCTTTTGGTTTCCGCTCGGGATTATCGATCAGGTGATGGGTTCTCATTTGGGAGGTGGTGCAGAAAAAGGAGAGAAAAAGCCGGATGATTTTAAAATGTTCCGCTTGGATGCTGCAGAGAAGATGCAAATTGATGCAGTTGCGGAGAAGATTTCAAAAGTAGGATGGAGTGCAAAAATTCGCTGGATTGGCGTGGGGCCGCGAGGAACGTTCCGGAAAGGGGTTTTTGCTTCGGGCATGAAGGGTTCTTTTCAGCCGTTTAATAGCCCTATTCTCAATCAACTTGCAGGACATGGTCCTTCTGTTCCAAAAGATGATTACTTTTGGCAAAAGTGGTCGTATGGAAAAAAGCAGTCTATTCTTGCACAGCGCTATGCAAGTCGCTCTCTCGGTGCGGGTGCAACGCCATGTATTTTGAATGCTGAGGAGCTTGCAACGTTGTTTCATTTTCCTTCTGCAGATGCGCGTACGCCGGTGCTTACAGCTATGGGCGCCCGTCGTTCTGAAGCACCAAACACACTTCCTTCTGCGCCTGTTGGCCGTATTGGTACTGAGCCGATTGCTGAGCCTTCGCACGATGATTGGCGTCGCGTGTATTTAGAACGCCGTGTACAGCAAGGAACCACGCATGCGGTTCCTGCAGAAATTCCCGAAAAACCACCTGTTGATGCGGGTGTACGGGCGGGTTTAAAACCCGCCCCTACGCCGCATCACGATGATGACGATAACGCCCCGCCTGATAATTTGCCGATCTAGCGTATGTCACACGATCACGATGAGCCGGTTGTGCATGCTCCAGACCACTCTGGGCCATTTGCGTACGATCACGAAACTCATGTTACACATTTTGCGCAAACCAATTTTCGCAATCAAATGCGGAAGTTTGGCATTAAAACTGATGACCGCAGGCGGCACATGTATGTGATTGGAAAGACGGGCATGGGAAAAAGTACCCTGCTCGAGAACATGTTTCTTTCCGATGTATTTGCAGGGCATGGCTGTTGTTATATCGATCCTCACGGCGATACTGCCGAGAAGCTTATCGATTTTATTCCGGCGTGGCGCATTAACGATGTAGTGTATTTTAACCCTGCGGATTTTGATCATCCCATTGCCTTTAACGTTCTTGAGGTGAACCATGAGTTACCGCACGATTTACTTGTGGAAGAAAAGGAGCGCATCTCTTCTTCGCTGTTATCGGTATTTAAGAAAATTTGGGAAAATGTGTGGAGTGCGCGCATGGAGTACATCATGAACAATACGGTAAAGGCGCTCCTGGATACACCGGGAACAACGCTTCTCGGCATTAACCGCATGTTATCCGATAAAGATTATCGTTTGGAAATTGTGCGCAATGTAAAGGATCCGATTGTGAAGCAGTTTTGGGTACAAGAATTTGCAGCATATGATGCAAAGTTTGCATCTGAAGCAGTTGCGCCTATTCAAAACAAAGTAGGACAATTTATTTCTTCCGCCGTTATCCGCAATATTGTCGCGCAAGCAAAAAGCTCGCTCAATTTGCGTGACGTCATGGATAACGAAAAGATTTTTATTGTGAACTTGTCTAAGGGTCGCAATGGAGATGAAGCGATGCGGTTGCTCGGTGGCATGCTTATTACTAAAATTCAAATTGCGGCAATGGAGCGCATTGATACGCCAGAAAAGTTGCGAAAAGATTTTTATTTGTACGTTGATGAGTTTCAAAACTTTGCGGTAGATTCTTTTGCAAGCATTCTTTCCGAGGCGCGTAAGTATCGCTTGAATCTTATTCTTGCGCATCAATACATTGCTCAGCTTTCTGAGCCCGTGCGTGATGCAGTGTTTGGAAACGTAGGAACGATTATTTCGTTTCGCGTAGGTTCTCCTGATGCACTTTTTTTGGAGCCGGAGTTTATGCCGCGCTTTTTAGCGCAGGATATTATTGAACTTCCTCGTGCGGGTGTGTACATCAAGCTTATGATTGATGGCGTGACCAGCCAGCCTTTCTCAGCTTCAACGCTTCCGCCGATTGGGCAAAGCGTGGGAAGTACGCAAAAGGTGATTGAGCAGTCTCGTGAACGCTATTCTGGGAACAGAAAGTTGATTGAAGATCGGGTGATGGAGTGGAGTGGTTTTGGCGATGATGTGGATTTGGCTGAAAAAATGAAAGAAGTTTCTGACGCAAAAAAAGAAGCAAAGAAAGCAAAGTATGGCTTTACGTATGATTGCACAAGATGTGGAAAACAGTTTTCACTTCCCGTTGAGCTTGATAAGTCTCGTCCTATTTACTGCGAAGAATGTAAGGCGATTGTTGATGCAGAACGCCAGCGTGGAAAAGCGAAAACCGAGGTTCGTAGACCCGGTGCGGTGTATTTTGATGTTCCCGCAAAAGCCTCTGCGCTTCCGCCTCCGGTGCATGTGCAAGACGGCGAAATTGTTCCTCGGCCTGTTGCAGAGCCCGTCTCTCTTGCGGCGCTGAGTTTTCCTTCTTCTGAGCAAAAAGAAGCACTTGTTTCGCCGCAGCCTGCGTCTGTTCCTGTTGCGCCACCGCTTTCTTTTTCGTCATCGAGTATTACTCCTGCAAGTGTTGTTTCTGGCACCGAAGGCGAAAAAAAGAAACGCAAGAGAAAACGAAAAAAGCGTACGGGAGACTCTCATGTCGCGCAAGGGGATCGATCTCTAGATACTACGGCGGATACATTGATCCGCCGCTACGACACGCCACATCCCACGATGTCGGATGACTCACCTATTGTGCTATGACCATTTTTCAAGCGATACTCATGGGCATCGTGCAAGGTCTGACCGAGTTTCTTCCGGTTTCAAGTTCTGGGCATCTTATTCTTTTTCCTGCATTGCTGGGTTGGAAGGTGGATAGTATTGCCTTTGACGTTGCATTGCATGTTGCAACGCTTGGCGCGGTGTTTGTTGCTCTTTTGCCGCGCATTTCTGCATGGGTAAAAGAAATACGCAAGGGAAACAGGGCAGCGCAACGATTGGCGGTGTATGTTGCGCTTGCAACGATTCCTGCGGCATTGTTTGGCGTACTTGCGCACGATTGGCTTGAGGCGCAGCGTACGCTCCCTGTGGTGGGGGCTATGCTCATTGCTTGGGGAGTTGTGCTCTATGCTGCTGATGTGGTTTCTGTTCGTGTTCAGCGTAAAGTGTTATCCGACGAGCGAATTTCTTTTTCAACCGCAATGCTTATTGGCGTAGGACAGGCGCTCGCGCTTATCCCAGGTGTATCACGTTCTGGAACAAGTATAAGCGCTGGTATCTTTTTTGGTCTTGATAGAAAAACCGCTACAACGTTTTCTTTTCTTCTCGCCATCCCCGCCATTCTTGGTGCGGGAGCGGTGACGGCGCTTGATGTGGTAAAAACAGGACTTGATGTTCCGATTGCTCCTCTTATTATTGGATGTATTACCGCATTTATAACAGGTATTTTTGCTATTCGATTCTTATTTGCGGTTATTGATAAGGGAGGTTTGCGTTGGTTTGCGTTGTATAGGATAGTGCTGGGAATAGTGGTGTTGGGTGTAGGGGGTTGGGGGTTGTGAAAAAAAATATGCTTCTTCGCGAAATAGCACCTTGGAAACACTATGCGCTTCTTGACTCCGGTGACGGAGAAAAAAGTGAGCGTTTTGGCGATATTGTGATGGTACGCCCAGATCCGCAAGCCATTTGGAAAAAAGAAAACGCACAAGCTCTTTGCTGGACTGATGCGCATCTTTCGTATGCACGACAGGGAAGAGAGGGTGAGTGGACGTACAAAAAGCCTGTTCCTGATTCGTGGACGATGCTGTGGGAAGATTTAGTGTTTCGTATTCGCCCTACATCGTTTAAGCACACGGGATTATTTCCCGAGCAAGCGAGTAATTGGCAGTACATCAGAAAACATGTTACGGCAGGAATGCGCGTACTCAATCTATTTGGTTATACCGGCGGTGCAACGGTAGCCGCAGCTTCTGCCGATGCAGATGTAACGCATGTGGATGCAAGCAAGCCTGTGGTAACTTGGACCAGGGAAAATGCTGAGCTTTCAGGTTTTGCGCAAAGGCCTATTCGGTACATTGTGGATGATGCGCAAAAGTTTTTAGCACGAGAAATGCGCAGAGAGAGTGTGTACGATGCTATTTTTATGGATCCTCCGGCGTTTGGCAGGGGACCCGAAGGTGAGATTTGGAAATTTGAAGAGCACTTGCCAAAGCTTTTGGCGCAGTGCGTGCAAGTACTTAATAAAGAACATGGCATGTTGCTTGTAAACGCATATTCGCTTGGTTATCCCGCACTTGCTATTGAAAATATGGTGCGGAGTATTTTCCCCTGGAAGGTTGAGATGATGAGTGTGGAGCTGACGCTTCAAGAACAAAATGAACGTGGATTTTTATTGCCTACAGGAGTTGTCGTTCGCGTAACGTGGTAAGTTTTTGCTATGAAGATTTTATACGAAGACAACCATCTCATCGCAGTACAAAAGCCGCACGGCATGTTGACGCAAGGAGATGAAACGGGAGATGAAAATTTGCTCGATGCGGTAAGGGCTTTTATTAAAGAACGCGATCAAAAGCCGGGAAACGTATTTTTGGGAATGCTCCATCGGCTTGATCGTCCGGTGGGTGGCGTAGTACTTTTTGCAAAAACATCCAAAGGTGCCGCACGATTATCAGAACAGTTTCGTACGCATACGATTCAGAAGGTGTATTGGACGGTTGTAGCGGTCGATCAACGTATCGACCGTCTCGCCGACCAACGCGCAATATCAGGTACCGTCATCCAATGGCTTATCAAAAACGAACGGACGAATGTCGTTACGGCATACGATCGTGAAGTTCCTGGTTCACAACGCGCAGAACTCACGTATTCGATTTTGCAAACAAAAGATGCGTATGCACTCGTAGAAATCCATCCCAAAACCGGACGTCCGCATCAAATTCGTGTGGCAATGGCGTCACTTGGCATGCCTATCGTTGGCGATAAAAAATATGGTGCGCAAGAAGGCTTGCATGGTAACATCGCGCTCTTTGCAAGAAGTTTGTCTTTCGCGCATCCTATTACGGGAGAACCGGTGATGGTTGTTGCGGAGCCGGAGTTGGAGATTTTTTATGTCTAACAAAAAAGTTCTTCTCGGCATGAGCGGAGGCGTTGATTCTAGTGTCAGCGCGATTTTGTTGTTGGAACAAGGATATGAGGTGATCGGTGGTTTTATGAAGAATTGGAGCGATGAAGGGGCGGGTTTAAAACCCGCCCGTACAAGTGAGGATTGCGGATGGAAAGCCGAGCGTCGCGATGCGATGCGTGTTGCGGCGCAGTTAGGAATTCCTTTTCATACATTTGATTTTGAGAAAGAGTATCGGGAGAAAGTGTACGAGTACATGATTGCTGAATATAAGGCGGGTAGAACACCGAATCCGGACGTGCTTTGTAACAAGTACATGAAATTTGATTTGTTTTTACGTGCGGCGAATGATCTTGAGTGTGACTTTGTTGCGACAGGTCACTACGCCCGCGTTATGGTCGACGACCAGGGTACTACTCACCTGCTTGCAGGAATCGACAAAAATAAAGATCAAAGTTATTTTCTTTGTCAGCTCACGCAAGAGCAAATTTCTCGCGCACTTTTCCCCATAGGCCATTTAGAAAAAAGTGCCGTGCGGGAAATTGCACGCACGCATGATCTCGTCGTTGCAGATAAAAAAGATAGTCAGGGTATTTGTTTTGTAGGAAATGTTGCGATGAAAGATTTTCTGGGTGAGCGTATTGCCGAACATGCGGGAAATATTGTCACCACAACGGGAGAGGTTTTGGGTCGGCATAAGGGTTTTGAGTTTTATACCGTTGGTCAGCGGGAGGGGTTGGGGATTGGGGGTAGGGCGTCGGGTGTGGGGGGTGATAGAGACGGTCTGACAGACCGTCTGTACATCGTTGAACGACGACCAGAAACAAATGAAATTGTCGTTGCGGTGGGAGATGAAGATCCTGCGCTTTATCGATCAACATTAACGGCGGCGAATTTGAGCGAAACCATTCCGGGAAACTTGGAAAAGTTTGTGCATCGTTCTGTGCAGGCGCGTATTCGTTATCGTCAGCCGTTGGCGGCGTGTAGATTCGTCATGCCGGGCTTGATTCGGAATCCATCGTTTCTTAATGACGCTGGATCCCGGATCGGAGTCCGGGATGACCTGACTTCCCTCGAAGTCAATTTTGAACAACCGCAACGCGCGGTTGCACCTGGACAATTTATTGCGTTTTATGATGGGGAAGAGTTACTGGGGAGTGGTGTTATCATGTCTTAAATATGCTCTCCGCCATCTTCACTATCGTCGGTCTTGTTCTTTTTGAGGTAGTTTCAAGCATTGATAATGCGGTTATTAATGCCGAGGTGCTGCATACCATGAGTCCAAAGGGAAGAAAGTGGTTTCTTCTTTGGGGAATGTTGTTTGCGGTGTTTGTGGTAAGAGGGATATTGCCGTGGTTGATTGTGTGGGGAGTTGTACCCAGTTTGGGCCCTGTGGGTGCATTTTTTGCAACCATGAGTAGCGATCCTGTAGTGCATGCAGCAGTAGATGCTTCAACCCCGGTACTTTTTGCAGGGGGTGGCGTTTTTCTCCTGTTTCTTTTTTTGCACTGGCTTTTTTTGGAAGAGAAACATTACGGATTGCCGCATGAAAAGTTTTTTGCGCGTCAGGGATTGTGGTTTTATGCCATCGTTTCCGTTCTTCTTGCGGTGATTGTGTGGTTTTCTCTCGAAACACATCCGCTCATGGCATTTGGCGCAGTGGTGGGGTCAACGGCGTTTTTCATTACCCACGGTTTTAAAGATAACGCAGAAAAGGCGGAGAAAGAATTGTTGTCTGACAATAAACAACGAAGCGATATGAGTAAAATCTTGTATCTTGAGGCCATCGACACCACGTTTTCTATCGACGGTGTGCTGGGTGCGTTTGCGTTTACGATGTCCGTTCCGTTTATTTTGATTGGAAACGGTATCGGCGCTCTTGTTGTGCGTCAGTTGACTATCGGAAATATCGATCGCATTAAAAAATATATCTACCTCAAAAATGGTGCGATGTACTCGCTATTAGCTCTTGGCATGATGATGATTCTTGAAAGCTTTGAGGTGCATATTCCCGAATGGTCTGCGCCGCTTAGTACCATTATCATTCTTGGCATTGCCTTCTTTGTTTCTCGATCACGGATTTCTCGAGAAGCTCTTTCGTAGCGCACATTGACGTTTTGGCTTTTTTCAGGTTTCATACAGCGTTCCTTTCCATCGTTTCTCGTGTTGAGAGCGTTTGGAGAGTGAAGGAGGACGTTCATCATGGGAATTCAGAATCTCATCAACCGTTTTCGGAAAAACCCCTTCCGCAAGAGCAGAGCTGAACTGCTTCGTGCACTGCAGGAGCATGATGAGCGATGGGGGTGGGGAATTACCGGGACAACCATGCTGCGGCTCGCGCGAGATCCCATCAAGTTTCCGTGTGGACCACGGGCGTTTCTCGCCCTCGAGGTGCGCCTCGGCACGGGGAGTGAGGGTGTTCGGCGGACCTGGGATGCGCACATGCGTGCCATACAGAGCATCTTCACAAACAGATCCCGTGCTTCGCAACTGCTCGATGGGGTTCGTCTGCACAATGGGGACGAAACCCACGAGCCGGGAGTGCGCTGGGTGAGCATTCCCGACATCATGGCAACCCAAGTAGAGAAGAAGCGCGGACTTTCCGACGTGGGGCTCGCACTGGTGTGGCAGTATCCCGAGTTCGTGATGGCGCTCGACTACGAAAAATACCACCCCTTCGGCTTGGCGGGATATGAGGCGCAGCACAATTATCACCCCAGCGTATGGGGGGATATCCCTGTTGTCTCATACGAGGGAGATGGACAGGTTTTTGTAG
Organism: uncultured Gammaproteobacteria bacterium; assembly: GCA_964414795.1. Lineage (GTDB taxonomy): Bacteria > Patescibacteriota > Patescibacteriia > UBA9934 > UBA9934 > JAGORL01. The sequence continues at coordinate 5,529 of CAYPWV010000016.1, read as the reverse complement.
ATGCGGTGTGGGCACCCCAAGATGCCATCAAGGTTCGCGAGGGAAAAGCGTGCGCACTTCCTTCGATGTCCCTGTAGATCTGACCAACGTCACGCGCACCCGATCCCGGCCAACGAGGAGGCCGCAACTCGGGTGCGGCTTTTTTTTCTGGGGGATTTTTGGTAGCATGCGTAGCGAATATGATTCCTCAAGAACGCTTGCGAAACTTTTGCATTATTGCGCATATTGATCACGGCAAAAGCACGCTTTCTGACCGCTTGCTTGAAATCACCAAAACCGTTGAAACGCGCAACATGAAGGATCAGTTGCTTGATTCCATGGATATTGAGCGTGAGCGCGGCATCACCATCAAGCTTGCTCCGGCGCGCATGAAATGGACCAAGAACGCTGTTGAATACACACTCAATCTTATCGATACTCCGGGGCATATTGATTTTAATTACGAAGTTTCTCGTTCACTCGCTGCAGTTGATGGCGCAATTCTTTTGGTTGATGCAACGCAAGGTGTGCAGGCACAAACGGTTGCGAACTTATATTTGGCGATGGAGGAAAATTTGGAAATTATTCCGGTGCTCAACAAAATTGATCTTCCGGCCGCAGATGTTCCTCGGCGCAAGGCTGAGCTTGTAAAGTTGATTGGATGCAAAGAAGAAGATGTGCTTGCGGTATCCGGAAAAACGGGTGAGGGTGTTGCTGCACTTCTTGATCGCGTTATTGAGCGTATTCCTTCCCCTACGGGAGATGCAAATGCTGCGCCGCGCGCTATGGTGTTTGATTCCGCCTACGATGATTACAAAGGTGTTGTTGCGTACGTTCGCATTATCGACGGCATTTTTCGCAAGCGAGAAAAGTTGCACATGATGGCAACGGCGGCTGATGGCGAAATTTTAGAGCTTGGTGCGCTTACGCCCAAGTTTTCCCCGCTCGAGTATTTAGAAACAGGACAAATTGGCTACATCGTTACGGGATTAAAAGATATTCGTGCATGCCGTGTGGGAGACACGCTTACCACGGGATCAAATCTTGTTGCGCAACTTGAGGGCTACCGCGAAGTGCGGCCGATGGTGTTTGCCGGCGTGTTTCCTTCGCAGGGTGATGAATATTCTGCACTGCGTGATGCGATGGAGCGTTTAAAGCTGAACGATGCGGCACTCGTGTACGAACCTGAGCATTCTCCTGCGCTGGGCTATGGTTTTCGGTGTGGATTTTTGGGCATGTTGCACTTAGAAATTTTGCGTGAACGGTTAAGTCGTGAGTACAACATGGATTTGGTGGTGACGCTTCCGTCGGTTGCGTACCGTGTTTTTTCTTCGGGCAATCCCGAATATCGCGTTATTAAAGGTGCGCTTGATTTGCCTGATCCGGCGCATATTGATCGCATCGAAGAGCCATGGGCGCGTGTCGATATCATCACGCCCTCGGAATTTATTGGAAACGTGATGCAGTTGTGCCAAGAGCGCAAAGGGGTGTACCTCAATACCGAATATCTTTCCGAAGGTCGTGCGATGCTCCATTACGAGTTGCCTCTTGCAGCGATTATTGTGGATTTTAACGATAAGTTAAAAAGTGCAACGGCGGGATATGCGTCGCTTACGTATGATGTGTTTGAGTATCGGGAAGCGGATATCGTAAAGCTTGATATCAACGTGTCTGATTCTCCCGTGGATGCGTTTGCGTCGCTCGTGTATCGCGAGGATGCCGAGCGCGTTGGTCGTCGTGTGCTGGAGATTTTGCAAGAAACGATTCCTCGCACGCAGTTTGTGATTAAACTGCAAGCCTCTGTTGGCGGAAAAATTGTGGCAAGTGAACGTATCTCTGCCATGCGCAAAGATGTGACCGGTGGTCTTTACGGCGGCGACTACACTCGCAAATTAAAACTTCTGCAAAAGCAAAAGAAAGGCAAGGCAAAAATGATGGCCATGGGCGTCGGCAGCGTAGAAATCCCCGGAGAAGCATATTTGAAAGTGCTGAAGAGGTAGCTTTGTATTTTTTTGACTTTCGTGATATCCACAGACAGTTGACGAAAAGAGATTTTTCCATGGTGAAATAGAAACACGCAGGTAGCCTTTTTGGTTCTCCTGGTCTCACAGAATCTCCCCATTCCTTTATTTGGAATTGCGGGAGTTTTTGTTTCCATGCCGGATCTCTGCAGGGGCTTGTGATGGTAAAGGTAACCACGATTGCCTTGCATATCCGGCACCAAAAAAGACCTCGAATAAACGAGGTCTTTTTCTATAGCGACTTCTTCACTCGAAAAACGAGAAAAGTTTGTACGACATAGCATGGACTATTGACGAAAAGAGATTTTTTCTTTAAATAATTCTTACTACGGGCTTTTCCGTGGCGTGTGTCTGCAGGCCAAGATAGGGGTTCCATCATGAAGCGTTTTCTTCTCTCCGCACTGCTGCTCATCACCTTCGCCTTCGGAAGCCTTGGCTGCCCGTCGGAAGGGAATATCTTTGGGGTAAGGGAGGAAGTTAACCTCGATGGGTGTATTGATCATTGGTTCAATTGCAGCAAATACTATCCTTTTCTGGTTTCTGGATCCTTCACTGACGTGGTACTGGTGCAGGAGTGCAATGCTCAGATGGCCGACTGCGATGATGTTGCCGAAGAAGATTGGAACGAGCACGGCGATGAGGTGTATGTGGAGTGTAAAAAGCCGAGCAATACCGTCGTCATCTGGACCTGTACGGGGATGCTTCCTCGTGCCACCAACCCCGTCGACAACGGTACCGACACCGATCTCGCCCTTCCCTACGACACCGGCTGGTAGGGTCTGTCGCAATCGTTTTCATTGACACTTCCTTGACTGCCGCCTTGCATGAGGCGGCTTTTCTTTACGAAAGTTTGATTTTTTTGTATCATACTTTTTCCGTTTACCATCGTGTCGATGGTTCGGAGAGGGAGGTGAGGGATGACTGATGCTGATCTTGCTAAAAGTCTTGAACGGGCGAATGCGGAGTTGGGCGAGAAGGTTCGGCTGCTTGAGGAGGAGAACAGGAAACTGTCGGCGCGGACTGCGATTCTGGAGCGGTCGAATGAAGCGTTGCAGGAGGAGGTTGCAGAGGTTGGGACTGAGAACGGGGAGCTGCAGATCAAGGCCGCGCGACTTGAAAGGACCATTACCGAAAAAGAAGCCGAGATCAGTAGGCTTAAAGGAGAGCGCGATCGGGGTTGGGACACAATCAAGGAACGGGACGTAGAAGTGAAAGTGTGGAAAGAGGCGCTTGATCGCGTTGTGGCTGGTGGCAGCAGGAAGTAGATTTGTTCTTTATATTGTATAAGTGCGCCCGTGGACGTTTCCGGGCGCGTTTTCTTTTTACAACATTTTATGTGAAGGCAAAACAAAAATCCGACGATATTCTCGTCAGATTCTCGTGGTGCGCTGGGCGGGGGTCGAACCCGCGACCAAGGGCTTAAAAGGCCCCTGCTCTACCACTGAGCTACCAGCGCATATTTTTTTCTAGAAGCATTCGTTGAGCTTTTTGAATAACGTTGCGCAGTATAGCTTCAGGGCGAAAGAAAATCAACCCCTTTCCCATGTGCACATCTGGTATGATACGGCTATATGCGATTGCAACGTATCGATCAATTTCAAGATGCCGCGGTAACGGTGATGGGCCTTGGGAAATATAAAGAGGGAAGCGGCTTTGTAACTGCAACGTGGCTCATGAAGCACGGAGCGCAAACGGTCATTACCGATTTGAAAACCGAAGCGGATTTGCAGTCGTCGCTCCATTTGCTTATGGAGTTTTACCGCGAGTACCGTGCGGCGCATCCGGGTGCTGCGGTATATCCGCCGGTGTTTGTGTTGGGTGAGCATCGTAAGGAGGATTTTGTGAATGTAGATTATGTGGTGCAAAATCCGGGTGTGCCGAGTGAGTCGAGCTATATGCAAGCTGCCGCTGATGCCGGTGTTGCCATTGAATCGGACACGAGTATCTTTTTGCGCTTTTTTCCGTACACAACGATTGCGGTTACGGGAACAAAGGGGAAGACGACAACCACAAAAATGCTCGGAGAGATGCTCAAGACACTCAATTCCAACGCTATCGTTGCGGGCAATGTGCAGGCATCGCCACTCCAGTATTTAGATGAACTCCTTGAAAAGAAAGAAGAGATTCCGGTGGTGCTGGAGTTTTCTTCGTGGATGTTGCTGAGCTTGCCCTATGCACTTGCGGATATGGGTCGTGGTCCGGATATTGCGATTTTAACAAACGTGTATCCCGATCACATGGATCGTTATCCCGATTATGCGGCGTATAAGAAATCAAAAGAGATCATGTTTGCGTATCAACGTCCTGATCAGATTGCCATTTTAAATAAAGATCATGCAGAGGTACGAGAAATGGCTGCGCGTGTGCCGTCGAAGCTTTTGTGGTTTAGTACGTCGGCGATGACGGAAGACGGTTGTTTTGTAGATCATGGCATTATTAAATATCGACGTGATGGTTCGGTAAAAGATCTTATTGCGGTTTCTGATGTTGCGCTTAAAGGCGAGCATAATCTTTCAAATGCTCTTGCAGCAGCGTGTGGCGCGTTGGTGCGCGGTGTTTCTTTGGCTGGCGTGGTACAGGTACTGAAAACATTTGTGGGTCTTGCGGATCATCAAGAAATGGTACGCGAGGTTGATGAGGTAACGTATGTAAATGACACTGCATCCACAACGCCCGATGCTCTTAAGGCTGCACTTGAAACGCTCGGATCCGAAAAGCGCGTGGTGCTTATTGCGGGCGGCGCATCGCGAGAGCTTGTGTTTACGAATGTTGCGCCGGTTATTGCAACGATGTGTAAGCAGGTATTGTTGTTGCCGGGATCGGGAAGTGACGCGCTTGAGAAGGTGCTGTTAGGAAGGGTGCTCATTGATCACATAAAAACAATGAAAGAAGCTGTGCAAACGGCGCGAAAACATGCATCCCGAGGCGATGTGGTGCTTTTTTCTCCAGGATGTCCGGTTGGCGAACCGTTTGAAAATGAATTTACTGCAGGAGAAGATTTTCGTGAAGAAGTGAGGAATATTTAGGGAAGATGTGAAGTTGGGAAGAGATGAAGTTATGAAGTTGAGAAGTGATGAAGGGGCGGAACATCTTCCGCCCATGATAAGGTTTGAAGTTTGTAGTTGTTAGTTTGAAGTGAAAGGTAGTTTTTTACTGAGCAGGATCCTGAGCGACAGCGAAGGACCCATCGCACCCATTTGTCACAGAGAGAATCCTGAGTCTTTTAAAGAAGAAAAAAGCGAGGTGAAAGAATTAAGAAATAAGGATTAAGGAGAAGAAGTAGGGGGTGAAGGGAGGGCGATTGTAGCCACGTCGGTCGCGACCGACGTGGTAGCGGTCGATCAATATATCGACCGATTTGGTATGAGAAGGGGAAAGAGATGGGGTGTATATAAACCAAAAAAGACGCAAAGTATACTTGTCATTTTCAGTTTTACGACACAGCGTTTATTGGGCTTTTGAAAAATCATGACAAGTAGACCCGTTGCCATATACCCCTCAGTTGTATAATTGCATCCTATGGATATTC
>CAYPWV010000015.1:0-21500 GCA_964414795.1 uncultured Gammaproteobacteria bacterium | reverse complement strand
CAGGCTCAATGGCCTGAAATTCTTGGTATAAACGCACCCAAAAGTTAACGGTAACCCCATAGAGCTCCGTGCCAACTATCCATACAATCTCGCCTCGAAAAGCCCATCTTCTATTTTTATACTTTTCGGGCACGAGATGCGGATTGTTTAATATCCATTCCATCATCTTAGCCGGAATAAAGCAGTGCTCACACCACTTTTTTGTTCCTACCTCAAAGTCTTCCCTTCTCCCCACGCCGCGCTCCTCCAACTTCCGAAGCATCTCACGATCGTCCCCATTCATAGCCGCCTCCTTCGTCGGGGAAAAAGCTCACACTCACCTCGATCCTTTCGGGGTAAGGGAACCTTAAGACCGACGTGCAATGATATCGAACTACAAAAGAAAAGGCAAAAATGTATTTTCGTATCATTTAGTACCTCTATTCGTATCGTTTTGATACGAATAAGCTATACTTTTGATACGAGTATGATTCCCACCATTTTTCTCGGTACCGATCATGCGGGATTTCTTCTCAAAAATGCGTTAAAAGATTCGCTGCATGTTTGGGGCTATATGGTTGAGGATTTGGGGGCGCATGAGCTTGTTGCGGATGATGATTATCCCGAATATGCCGCACGTGTTGCTCATGCGGTTATGACGCATCCCGGAAGCATGGGGATTTTGCTGTGTGGAAGTGCGGAGGGCATGTGTATTGCTGCGAATAAATTTGAAGGCATTCGTGCAGGTATTGGTTTTTCGCAAGAAGCTGCGCAATCCATGCGCACGGACGATGATGCGAATATTCTTTGCTTGCCTGCACGTTTAGTTATTGATGATGATCCATTTGAAATCGTGAAAACGTTTTTAGCAACGCCGTTTTCGGGTGAGGCGAGACATGCGCGGAGGATTCGGGAAATTTAGAGAATAGACTACAGATGAAAGGCAGATTATTTCCTTATACGTGCGATAGGTCCTTCGCTGTCGCTCAGGATCCTACTCAATAAAAACATCCATTCACTCCAAACTAACAACTACAAACTTCAAACCTTCACTAAGGGCGGAAGATGTTCCGCCCCTTCCCCTATGCTCATCACCCCCGCTATTCTCGCAAAAGACGAAAAGGAATTTCGCGACTATATCTCATTTGCGCATCAGCTTCCTGAAGGTCGTTGGCATATTGATATTCTTGATGGCTCGATGCACAACGTAACGTGCTGGCATGATGCGAACATTGTGGGCGACATTCCTGATCTGCCGGAAATCGAGCTTCATTTGATGGTACAAGATCCTTTTGCGCACATTCTCGCATGGCATCGTGCGGTTCCTACGCTTCGCCGCGTGCTTGTTGATGCGGATGCGTTTCGTCTCGAAACTCTTCTTCGCCAAACCCAAGCACTTTCTCTTGGGATAACGCTCACCCTTAATCCCGATGTACCGCCCGACGTTTGCGTTCCTTATCTCAACGCACTCGACGAAATCCTTATTATGGGCGTGCATCCCGGCGCATCTCATCAAACCTTTTTAGGCGAAGAAGTATTAGCGAAAATCATGCGTACGCGCGTCCTTTTTCCCACGGTAGATATTGCAATTGACGGAGGGGTAAATAAGGATATGATAGGAATACTTGCAAAGGCAGGGGTTACGCGGGTGATTACCAATTCTGCGCTGTGGCAATCTGCATCTCCGTGCGATGCACAGCGGGCATTGCAAGAGGCGGCCAAAGTTGTGCTATAGTATTCTTGAATATTTTCTATTCTATGATGAAAAATTTCTTCGGCTCCGCAGTACTGATGGCATTTCTTCTTGGCACCTTTGGTGCAGGTATTCGATCTGCTCGTGCGGTGACCATCTCTTCGGGCGATTTGATTCGTGGAACCACGTTCTCGGCCGTGTACTACATGGGCGCTGATGGATTCCGCTATGTTTTCCCTAACGAGAAAACGTACAAAACATGGTATTCAGATGCAGATGGCAATGCCGATTTTTCCGACGTTGTTACTATCGCCGATGCAGAACTTGCCGATATTCAAATGGGCGGTAACGTAACGTACCGACCTGGCGTAAAAATGGTAAAAATCAATACTGATCCCCGTGTATACGTGGTTACTGAAGGCGGAACGTTGCATCACGTTGATAGTGAAAGCGTTGCCTCCTCTCTTTATGGCAGCACGTGGAGCAAAAAAATCGATGACGTTCCTGACGCATACTTTGGCAACTACACTATTTCTGACGATGCCGTTTCCGATCTTGATAGTGATTGGACTCCTGCATCAGAAATGGCAGATGTAGATTCTATCAATGAGGATAAAGGCCTTATTGCCGCAGAAGAAATTAGCATCACCGACAATGGTTACGATCCTATCGACGTTACCATCTGCGTAGGTCAGAATGTAAAGTTCAGCAACGATGGCGATGATAAACATACCGCAACGTCTGACGATCTTACTTGGGGATCTGGAACGCTTCTCTCGGGCGAAACGTTTATTCGCAAGTTTAAAGAGGAAGGAACCGTTACGTTCTACGACGGATACGACAGTGGCAATACCGGTGCGATTTACGTAGAAACTTGCTCTACGTTGTAGGGCGACACAACAGAAAAACGGCCGCCTGCCCGGTGGTCGTTTTTCTGTTATACTTTTAACGCTATGTCACGCCAAACGCTTGCACTTCTTTCCGAAAAAAAACTCCGCGATTTGGAATTGCAAGCCATGGAATTACGCAAAGATACGCTCAGCATGCTTACCACCGCAGGTAGCGGACACAGCGCTGGATCGCTTGGCATGGCCGATATTTTTTCTGCGCTCTACTTTCATGTTCTTACACACAATCCCAAAAAACCTTTTTGGGAAGAACGTGATCGATTATTTCTTTCAAACGGCCATATTGTTCCCATTCGCTATACCGCCATGGCGCATGCGGGATACTTTCCGAAAGATGAACTCAAGACACTCCGGAAATTTGGCTCGCGCCTTCAAGGGCATCCGGAATATCGCTTTCTCCCGAGCATCGAGCATACGTCCGGTCCCTTGGGCGATGGCTCTTCTCAAGCTGCAGGAACAGCGTACGCGGGAAAAATGGATAAAGCCGATTGGCGCACGTACTGCGTGATGAGCGATGGCGAACTTGCGGCGGGTATTACTTGGGAAGCTGCACTTTTTGCCGGAAAATATCGACTCGATAATCTTACGTGGATTATCGACCGCAATCACATCCAAATTGATGGAAACACCGAGGATATCATGCCACTTGAGCCGCTTCACGATAAGTTTGTTGCGTTTAATTGGAACGTTCTTGAAATTGACGGACACAATATTCGTGAATTTATTACCGCCTGCGATCAGGCAGAAGCAACTCATGAACAACCTACCGTCATTATCGCCCACACCATTCCCGGTAAGGGCGTTGATTTCATGGAAAATGATTATCACTGGCACGGCATTCCTCCCAAGCCGGATGATTTGAAAAAGGCCTTGAAGGAATTGCGAACGCTTGAGGGGAAGATTAGCTCGGAAGCACTGTAAGTTCTCGTCATCCCGGGCTTCCTGCCTGCCGGCGAGGCAGGGACCCGGGATCCATCGCAATTTTACTAAACTCGTGACGATGGATGCCGGATCGGTGTCCAGCATGACGAAAAACGTCCTATGGCTCTCAAGAAAAACTATCCCACACTCTCTCCTCATCTTTTCAAAAAAGACATTCCTTTGATTCCTACGAGAAATGGATTTGGCGAGGGATTGGTTCTTGCGGCAGAGCAAGACGATCGTATCGTCGTTCTCTGTGCTGATCTCACTGAATCTACCCGCGTTGAAGCATTCAAACAAAAATTTCCCGAACGTTTTATTCAGATGGGCGTTTCTGAACAGTCGCTTGCGGCTATTGCGGCTGGGCTTGCGCTTGCGGGAAAAATTCCAGTCATTGCAAGTTATGCCGCATTTTCTCCCGGAAGAAATTGGGAGCAAATTCGCACCACCGCCTGTTTGCAGGAAATGCCGGTAAAAATTGCCGGTGCACATTCGGGCGTTTCGGTTGGCCCCGATGGTGGAACACATCAAATGACCGAGGATATTGCGCTCATGCGCGTTCTCCCGAATATGACGGTTCTTGCACCGTGTGACGCCATTGAAACGCGCAAAGCGATCATTGCCGCGCTTGCAACTCCCGGGCCTGTCTACGTACGCTTTGGACGAGAAAGTACGCCGGTTTTTACGTCGGAAAAAACGCCTTTCGCCATTGGCAAAGCCGAGGTTTTTCGCCAAGGAACCGATATTGCGCTTGTTGCGTGTGGTCCGCTGCTCTACGAAGCGCTTGTAGCCGCAAAAATGCTTGCCGAACAAGGTATTGAAGCCCGCGTTATCAATGCCGCAAGTATCAAGCCACTCGACGAGCACACGATTCTTGATGCTGCGAAAACGTGCGGAGCAATCGTAACCGTTGAAGAGGCCCAATCTGCAGGAGGTCTTGGAGGCGCAGTTGCTGAACTTGTTTGCCGTCACTTCCCCATTCCTGTTGAACGCATAGGTTTGGAAGATATTTTTGGGCAATCTGGTACGCCAACCGAACTTCTTGAACACTATCGTCTCACTGCGCCGCACATTGTCAAAGCTGCGCTGCGTGTGATAAGAATGAAGAAGTGAAATGAGTAAAAAGTTCAAAATTCAAGCATCAAAAACCAAATAAGGGTCAGTGATCAAGTATCAGTTCTCAAACGGCTCCTTCCTTGTCTTTCACGAATTGCAATCTGGACTTTGGCATTTATTTGACTTTTGAATCTTGGAATTTGATCCTTTTCTTAAATCATTAGTACGAACACGAGATCGATACGAAGGCGGATACGTTGATCCGCCGCTACAACACCCTACCCCCAACACCCTTCTTCTATGCCTCTCCGCTTAAACAAACATCTCGTCGACATTGGCGTGTGCTCTCGCCGCGAAGCTGATCGCCTCATGGAAGCGGGGCGCATTTTGGTAAATGGAGAACCTGCAACCGTCGGCATGAAAATTGAAGGAGATGAGCAAATTACCGTTGATGGAAAACTGGTTGTTCCCGTCACAAAAAAAGTCTATATCGCATACCACAAGCCGGTTGGCATTATTTGCACGAGCGATCCCAAGGCGGCTGACAATATTATTGATGCCATTGGCTATCCTGAACGCCTTTTCCATATTGGACGACTCGACGTTGCTTCATCGGGTCTTATTTTGCTCACGAACGATGGAGATATCGTAAATCGTATTCTTCGCGCCGAAACAAAGCATGAAAAAGAATACCTCGTACGAGTAAATAAAAAACTGCGCGCATCTGCGCTTGAGCATATGCAGGAAGGCATGTTTATTGAAGGTGATGACCGAAAAACGCTTCCCGCACATGTTGAACAAGTGGATGAAGATGCGTTTCTTATTACCATCATCGAAGGACGCAATCGCCAAATTCGCAGAATGTGCGAGGCGGAAGGATATGACGTGTTGCAATTGCGCCGTGAACGCGTCATGCATATTACACTTAATCATTTGCCCGTTGGCCATTGGAGGCATTTGACGGATGAGGAAGAAGAGGAATTGCTTAGTGAACTTGGGAAATAAAATCTTATGCCTTTTCTCTTTCTTCTCTTCTCCATTTTTCTCCTCACCGCTGCATACGCGGGATTTCGGGGTGCGCCTTGGGTTCCTACGCGTTCAAAAGATATGCAGCAAGCGCTCGACATTCTTAAGGGACAGGAATTCACTTACGCGATTGATCTTGGATGCGGAACGGGATCACTTCTTTTTGCGCTTGCGCAAGAGAGGCCTGAGATACACGCGTATGGCTACGATGTCTCGCTTGCGCCACTGTGCTTTGGGTGGATACGAAAATATCTCTCTCCAACAAAGTACAAAAACGTCCATTTACAATGGAAAAACCTTTATACCGTTGATGTTTCACCCGCAGATCTCATCTTTGTATTCATGATGCCCGAACCACATACGCGTATTGCAAAAACCGTTTTACATCGTACGCAGCCTAACGCAACGGTTCTTTTTGAGGCTTGGGCTCCGGAAGGTTTTGTTCCTGATCGTACAGAGAAACAAGAAGGCTGCTTGCCGTTGCACATATGTCGTGGAGATGCGTTTCGTGCATGATGCGCCTGCTATACTACGCTCATGCGCACGCTTACTCTTGGTGATATTAAGCGAGACACATTTGTTGCTCTTCCTGACGCAAGTCTTTTGTGTAAAAAACATGATGCATCATGCATGATGTGCTTTGCATACGGGGAAAAAATTCCCGTAGGCGCTTTTTTCTCACAAATTGCAGGAACCGCTCCGAACGTTGCTCTTGGGCTTACAAAACTTGGTCTTACCTCGGGTGTCATCAGCACCGTAGGAACAGATCAGGATGGCAATGACGCACGTTTATTCCTTAAGGAAAATGCCATCGACACTGACTATCTCTTTCAAAAAAAGTCGCACAAGATGACGCAGGCCGTGGTACTCAATTTTAAAGGCGAATCTACGCAACTTGTTTCTCATAACGAAACAAGTCACCAATTTCCTAAAAAACTTCCTGCACACAACCTTCTCCACATTGCAGAAATAAGCGATGGATATACCACCATTTTCAAAGAAATCTTGGCGTATCAGAAAAAGACAAAAACACCCCTGAGTATCAATCCGGGTGTGCTTCAAATTAAAGAACGAACCAAGGAACTCTTTACCCTCATCAAGGCAAGTAAGGTGCTTTTTGTAAATACAAAAGAGGCAGAACTGCTCACAAAGCTTCCTTTGGGAACTCCTGCAAAAAAGCTGCTCGGCGCGCTGTTGAAACTTGGATCACATACCGTGGTGATGACCGACGGCATTCAAGGTGCTTACGGCGCACATACACAAGGCGTGTTTTTTGCGCCCATCTTTCCTGCGACACGTAAAGAAACTACGGGTGCTGGCGACGCTTTTTCTGCAGGCGTTCTTGGCGCGTTTCTGCATGACCATACGCTTGCCGATGCCCTTGCCTGGGGATCGGTAAATGCTGCTTCGGTTGTGGAATATGTCGGTCCAACAGCTGGACTTCTTACGGCTTCTGAAATTCAAAAACGATTGCGTGACGAACCTAAATATCGTGTGCAAAAATCGTAACGCGATCGTGATGCGAAATGTACGGGCGGGTTTTAAACCCGCCCCTACGCGACACCCAACACCCTTCTATGCCCACATTCCTCCTTCCCTTCGATCATCGTACCGGATTTGCAAAAGAAATCATGGAAACAACCTACCCTTTTTCGCAATCCGATCGGCAGCGCGCGCAAGAGCTCAAACAGCTTATTTACGATGCTTTTCTTAAGGTATACGCCGAAGAGCATCCGCACGACACGCTCGGTATTCTTGTTGACGAAGAAACGGGATCGAATGTTCTCCACGATGCGCACCGTAAAGGCGTTATGCATATTCTTACGCTCGAGGCGAGCGGCGAACCCGAACTTCGCTTGCAGTATGGCGATCAGTCCGCGCAACGTTTGCGCATGATGGGTGCCTCTATGGGCAAAGTGCTTTTACGTTTTTCGGAAAATCCCGAAAAAAACAATCGCCAGCTCGCAACGCTCCAATCTATTCACGCACAACTTACCAAATCCGGCCAACGTCTTCTTATTGAGCTTCTCTCCGCAGGAACAGAGGAGGAACGGGAAGATTTTCTTCTCCATACCATCGGTCTTGCGCATGATATGGGTATTGTTCCTGAATTTTGGAAGGTGGAAAGCCTTCCCACGGAACATGCATGGAAAAATGTAAGAAAGGCTCTTCATACATCGTCAGGATTGCTCTTATTGGGCCGAGGAGAAGATCGAGCTCATGTAGAAAATGCTGTCCGCATTGCTGCAACAAGCAAGGTGGTTGATGGATTTGCTATTGGTCGCACGCTTTTTGCGGATGATTTACGCAATTTGCTTGCAGGAAAGAAAAAACGAAGTGCGGTGGTTGATGCTATTGCAGATCATTTTCGTTCCATGATGACTCTCTGGAAATCTGTATGAAGAATACCCACGTGCTTACGATAGGATCTGCAGTGCGAGATGTTTTTCTTACCTCTCCAGCCTTTGCCGTTATTCGTTCTCCTCAATTTTCTACAGGATACGGGGAATGCGTTGCGCTGGGAACAAAAATAGATGTTGAGAACTGTATTTTTGCAACGGGCGGTGGCGCAACAAACGCCGCGGCAACTTTTGCTCATTTAGGTTTTTCCACGAGTATTCTCGCGAAAATTGGGAATGATGAGCCTGGAGAAGCTGTTCTTGCCGATCTGCATGCACACGGCGTTGCAACAACACACATTAAAAAGGAACGCAAAGGAAGCACCGGCTACAGCACGCTCCTCACCACAAGCGACGGTGAGCGGTCGGTGTTGGTTTTTCGTGGCGTGAGCGCAGAATGGAAAGAGAGTGACGTTCCGCCTCTGCCCGATGCGCTGAGTGCGCTCTATATTACGTCGCTTGGAGGCAATCTTGCGGTTCTTGAAAAAATACTCGATCGCGCAAAAAAGAAGAATATTCGCGTTGCCATCAACCCCGGATCTGCAGAGCTCAAACAAGGAGCGGCACTTCTCCGCCTCCTTCCGCTCGTCTCTCTCCTCGTTCTCAACAAAGAAGAGGCGCAACTCCTTACCGCAAAAGCGAATGCAGACGTTCCCACGCTTGCCGCAACGCTCCATAAACACTGTCCGCTCGTGGTTATTACCGATGGAAATCAAGGGAGCTACGCGCATGATGCTCATTCTCTTTGGTTTGCACGCACCTCTTCGGTGAAATCCGTTTCTCGTACGGGTGCAGGTGATGCGTTTGGATCAGCATTTGTTGCGGCGATTTTGGCAGAGATGGACACACCGGTCGCACTACAAATAGCTACGCTCAATGCAGAAAATGTCATCCAACACGTAGGCGCGAAGACTGGTATACTACGTGCATGGCCAAGCAAAGCAATGTGCGCACGCATCCGCGTCACCGCGGTGCGCTCGTAACTCCCCCACGATACCCAAGTCATAAAGCCATGGAAGTGCTTATCCTTCTTATTGCTTTAGGAATACTTTTTGTACTCTTTGCCTTTTTTACGCTTACCTTCCAGAGCATCTTTACAATGCATTTTTAAACGCTATGGCAAAAGATTCTCCCATTCCCGCAAAGTTTTCTACGTGGATCACCATGCTTCTTGTGTGGAATATTGCGCTTTTAAGCATTGCGCTTTTTTATCTTTTTACCCTTACGCGACACTACATTTCCTCAGAAGAACTCGCAACGCAGTGCGCTGACGCAATGAACTCCTCAGCATCGACCGCGCTATGATCTCCATCCGCTCAACCATCCCTCTTCTTCTGTGCACGCTTGCACTTTCTTTTGCGGCGGTAGCATTTATCATCAATGGCGCTTTACGAACGCCTACCGTCGAAGATATTGCTGCATCGTGTAAAGAACAGTTTGACGCGACACGGATAGCGCCTATCTGTCCGCAAACAGAGGAGAAACAAAATCTTGTTACCGTTTCTCCCACAACCACGAATCCAGGTTTTTCTTATCCTCTTGGATGGAATGCGATTGTAGCTACAGATACAGCAGAAGCTACAACGACCATTATCCTTGGAGCACCGGGTCTTTTTACCAGCTGTGCAATATGCACAAAGAATGCCCTCGCCACAATGACTACAAAACCCTTTGTACTTACCGCAGATCAAACGCTCGACGCATACGTACAATCGCTGTACACAGCCATTTCTGACAGCGTTATCAAAAAAGAAACGCTCGAGAACGGTATAAAATACATCGTTACCGGCATTTCTTTACAAGATCCTGCGGGGTCTTTTACGCACGTGCTTTTCTTTGGCACGACCACACAAACCGTCGTTGCCGTTCCTGCGTCTCCCCTTTCTTTGGTCACTACCGATGAACAGCAAGCCTTTCTTTCGTCATTGGATTTTTCACTTATTGAGTAAGGGTTACGTGGTTAAGATGGCATTTAGATAACAGACAGCAGACGGATAAAAGATAGAGAAAGAGGCACCATCATCGCCTCACTATCTGCCGTCTGTCGTCTGCCGTCTTTCACCTCACGACTTCCCAACTTCCGAACTTCATTACTTCATAACTTCTTCTATGTCTCTCCGCATTCTCGTTACACGCCGCATCCCCGATGCAGGGCTTGCGCTTCTGAAAAAGAAACGCGGACTTGTGCTTGATGTGTACGAAGGTGAAGAAGCAATGCCTCGCAAAGAATTGCTCAAGCGCATAAAAAATGCTGATATTCTCCTCTCGCTCCTCACCGATCGTATCGATACAGAAGTGATGGATGCCGCACCGCATCTGCAAATGATTGCGAACTATGCCGTTGGATTTGATAATATCGATCTTCCTGCGGCAGCAAAACGAGAAATAACTGTTACCAACACTCCTGCTCCCGAAGTTTCAGAAACGGTTGCTGAACATGCCATTGCTCTCATCTTCGGACTTGCACATCGCATCGTGGAAGGTGATGCATTTACTCGTGCAGGAAGATATCATGGTTGGGGCCCGCAAATGCTTCTTGGGAATGATGTGGCAGGAAAAACGCTCGGCATTATTGGCGGAGGAGCTATTGGTACCGCACTTGCAAAGCGTATGCACGACGGATTTGATGTCCGCATTGTGTATCACGATATCAGACGCAACAGCCTTCTTGAGACTGCATATGATGCGACGTACATGACGCTTTCTCGACTTCTCAAAGAAAGTGATTTTGTGAGTCTCCATGTTCCCCTTCTTCCTTCAACACGCCACCTCATTAGCACCGCAGAACTCAAGCTCATGAAAAAAACTGCATTTCTCATCAATACTTCCCGCGGTCCTATTGTGGACGAAAAAGCCCTCACGAGAGCGCTCAGTAAAAACACGCTCGGCGGAGCGGGGCTTGATGTGTACGAATGCGAGCCACTTATTGACTGCGATCCTACTGACACTCTTGAACTTCGCACGCTTTCGAACGTTATTCTTACTCCCCACACAGCCAGCGCCACCCATGAAGCACGCAATGCTATGAGCGTCTGTGCGGCAAGGAATATTCTTGCCTACATCTCCGGAAAAAAGCCCGAAAACCTGATCCACTAGCCATCTTGCAAGGTTTTTTTGCTCGTTGTATAGTATTCCCGCTTACACGGGCCCTTAGCTCAGTTGGTAGAGCGCCACATTTGCAATGTGGATGTCATCGGTTCGAGCCCGATAGGGTCCACCAAAAATCCCCCCTTTCTCCTTTACCGGAATTGGGGGATTTTTGAAATGAACTTTACAAGAAAGGTTTGTAAATAGAGCTCATCGCGCTATAATGTGACCAAGTTTTACCACCACTTATGACCAGTGAGAAAACAATTGGTTTTAAGGTAAAGGAGTGGTGAACAAAAATAGAATCGGGAGCTGTTCAAAATCCGTCGATTGAGATGATTGCAAAGATTGCGGCGGGGCTTGGCATTACTTTGGATGAACTAATTAAATAATTTTATGGCAAAACTTTTAAAGTCAACCAATTTAGATCTAAAAATAATAGATAGCTGCGCTATTCAAATTAGAAAGGAGTGGATTGCGAAAATTGGACGTGCAAATGGAAACTTTGCCGAAGATTTTACAAGTCTTGAAAAAGAACTTGAGCTTGAAATTGATCAGCTTGGAACGAAAACTTTACTAGATCATTTGCGGTTGTGCGGAAATATCCCAGAATCTTATGGACATGATACGAGTGAGGAAAAATTATACTCTAAATATACTGACAGTTTATTGTGCTTCACTTATAAAAAATTGGGATTAAAAAGTCTTGTTATTACAGAAAGAGCCGATGTCGCTGATGTAGAGGCTTTTGCTGATAAATATAGTTTCGTTGCGGATGCGAAGGCTTTCAGGTTGAGTAGGACAGCTAAAAATCAGAAGGATTTTAAGGTTCAGGCAATGGACAGATGGAAGCATGGTAAACCCTACGCGATGGTTGTCTGTCCGATTTATCAATTGCCACGAAATAGTAGTCAAATTTATCATCAAGCCACGACGAGAAATGTTTGTGTGTTTACATATTCACACCTCGCATTTTTAGTCCGTTATGCCGAATCTGTTGGGAAAAAGGCGGCGGAAAATTTACTTTTCGAAATATTTAAAAATATTGAATCTTCTAATCCATCAAAGAGCGCATATGATTATTGGCAAGTTGTTAATAAAACAATTCTTGGCAAAGCAAAAGGCTTTGAAGATCTTTGGAAGACAGAGAAATTGGCATCGATAGAATCTATTGAGATTGCAAAAGAAGAAGGATTAGCATTTCTTGCCGCTGAGCGAGAAAAAATCATGAGAATGAGTCATCAAGAAGCGCTGAAAGAACTTATCAAAATCAATAAAATTGATAACAAGATTAGAGTTATTCAGCGTCTTTCGGACAATGGACTGTTTAGTATTTTATAAGTAATTATGAATAGAGAATATCTGAATCGGATTATTAACGACGACTGTAAAAACCATCTTCAAAAATTGGATGATTTTTCAATTGATTTATTTTTATCAGATATTCCTTATGGAATTAATTTGGATGAATGGGATGTAATCCATAAGAACACTAATTCAGCACTACTTGGACAGTCTCCTGCTCAATTAGGTAAAAGTGGTTTTAAGAAAAGAGGAAAGCCTATAAACGGGTGGAATGAGGCAGACAAACACATCGGCAAGGAGTATCAGGAGTGGTGCTATAGCTGGTCATCGCTAGTTTTTCCAAAAATGAAAGAAGGAGCATCACTGTTTGTTTTTGGTGCTAGAAGAACTTTACATAGAGCTATTGCTGCATTTGAAGATAGTGGTTTTTTATTAAGAGATGTACTCGCATGGAAAAAACCAATAGCTCATCATAGAGCTCAGAAGTTTAGTGGAATCTTAGAGAAGCGAGGAATGCAGAAAGAAGCTGAAAAATGGGATGGATGGAGGTTAGGGAACTTGGCGCCGATATATGAGCCGATTGCTTGGTTTTTTAAGCCTTATAAACACACAATTACAGACAATATTTTAGAAAATGGTGTCGGGGCAATGAATATTGAAGAATGTAAAATTAATGGATCAAGCCCCACAAATTTGCTTGAATTTGGTTTTGAAAAAAATGAAGAAAAAATTCACGAAGCTCAAAAGCCTGAAAAACTAATTGAATTTCTAATAAAACTAACAACTATTGATAACCAGATTATTCTTGATCCATTCATGGGTAGTGGTACGACTGCTGTGTCTGCGAAAAAATTAAATAGGCAATTTATAGGATTTGAAATAATTGAAGAATATTATAAGGCCTCGTTGCTCCGACTCGGTAGTAGCAATCAAGGCATCCTTCAACAAAGGCAGGCTCCCATAAAAAATGCTTCATTATTTGATGTTAAGAATGAGGGTGATGTAGAAATCAATAAAAGTGTGGAGATATTGTTAAGTAAATCATTAATATCAAATTAGTGCCTTTCCTCCTCTGTCTGATGTGCAAAAATTCCTCGACAGTCCTCCTTTTCTTTACCAACCCTTTGGTTTCCAGCTCTAATCCGTTAATGAGCCCCCACCAAAAATCCCCCTTTCTCCTTTACCGGAATTGGGGGATTTTTATAAATCAGATTTTGCAATACCAAATTTTGCTGCAATCGTTACCACAATGCCCATGAGCAGGGTAAACGTGTACGATGCAACTTGGGTCAAAATGTCCCATCGCTCCGCACTCGTCCAATGAACGGCGAGAGCAATTATCAGAATAACAAAACCAATGGGGATAACGTAACAAAGGATAATAAACAGTCGTGTTACGTGATCCCAAACCTGTTGTACTCGTACATACTCTCGCTTTTTGCGATCTCTATCGAGATCCTCTTCAGATTCAATTTTCCTCCCATACGACATTTGCATACCTTTTAAATCATCGTTTCACCACAGAGATATTTTGCGCGCACAAGCGCAGCAGATACCGAGACATTAAACCTCTTCGCTACTTCCTCAATAGAGGAAGCCATTTCCCAAATCTTTTTAAATTCTTGCGTGGGCATCAGCATTTCTGCGGCAAGAGAATTTGCCTCAGATTCCATTTTTTTATCTTCTGCAGTCATGTCCGTACGCCCATCTTCGCGAAGCAAAGATGGTGCATTTACCGGCTGTCGAACTCCGTCAAAATGCTCGGCATGTGCAATTTTATCTCGATGCAAAAGATAATGCGCAATTTCATGTGCAATGGTAAATCGTTTTCTGGCAGGATTGTGCTTTGCGTTTACATAAATAATGAAACGTCCATTTTCATCGGGAAATATTGAACCTGCTTGATTATCGGCAAGATTATCGAGCTCATAAATATCTAAATTGAGATCCTTGGCAATATTCACCACAGGAACAGGAACTTGATCCTTATACTTTTTCAGGATTGCCTCCTTTTGTTCTTGAATGGTTATTGTCATACATGAAAAGTATACACAAAAATAAACAGAATAACAGCCCTGAAGATACGTCCTAAGGTAGTCGTTCTACGTATATATCAGGCCGTGGAATGTATTTCACCTCGCTGTGATTTTTATAGAGCAACCGTTCACTAATCTTATTTCCCGTACGACGATCGATTTTTTGTTGATAGAGTGCATTTTCTCGATAATACTTTTTCTCGTGTGCAACGTACGTGAAACGATGATCTCGCTCAACGACTTTATACGAATAGGGGAAAGGCTCATATGTACGCAATTCCCCCCGTAAATGATCCTCATCCGTCCAAACACAAAATTGAATGACTCGATCTGTGGGATTAAACAGTTTGAGATCGATATAGTTATAAAAGATGGTAGCGCCACTTCCAAAAGGTAATGTGCGTCCGGAATCGGGAAATGCGTCAAAACTGTGATGATAGCGCTCGCTCACCACAAGAGGAGAATGAAGCGCAAGCCAGTGCATGAGATTTGCTAATTGACAGAGACCTCCCCCTATCCCTTCAATCACTTCGCCTTGCGAAAGGAGCATTCCTGGAAGATAGCCCTTGAAGCGGGAGGTTCTTCCTACTAGTCGCCATAACGACAAAGTCTCACCGGGAGCGATGAGCACCCCGTTCATGCGTTTTGCAGCAAGCGTGAGATTAACGACTTTATTGCGCTGCAATCGCATATCGACGTTTCCGAGCTTTCGCAAGAGCAAAGACTCGTGTCGTACAAAAACGACCGGAAGCTTTTCTTTTTTTCTTCGTGTTGCCAGGCGTTCTTTTCCAAAATGCCACAAAATCGCTCGATGAACACGATGGAATTCAACCGCTAAAATGTACAAGAATGGATGGTTTTTACGTGAAATTGGCACAATTTTATTGACAAATCTTCATTTTTATGCTATCATAATAGGTTCGCTTTCTGGAGATATCCTGCGTTTGAATCCTCGTCCCACGTCTTGCGTCGTCCTGTACGTGGTGTGCGAGCCAAGCGAAGAGGACTTTCTGGAAAAGAACACTTGGCCGATGATCCAAACCGCACAAAGCGGTTTTTTCATTTATACTGGTAGCGATATGCGCCGATACCTCCCTCAGCTTCTCTTCGTCCTCTTGTGCGGATTCTGCATGCCACTCTTTACCCATGCCGCCACAGGCCCCCTCCTCACCTTAGAAAAAAATGGTGAGGTCATTGGACTTCTTTCTCCAGATATTCCCTCGGTTGGCTCGCTGGCGCTGGGTGATTTGGGAACTGATGGTGTTAGCGAAATTGTTGCCGCTACCGGATATGGTACACCAACACAAATTACTGCCCTCCGGACAGATGGATCGCTCATCGGTTCTTTTGCTCCGTATGATCCCAACTTTACGGGTGGAGCTTCTGTTGCACTGTGCGATCTTGATGGAGATGGCATAAACGAAATAGTCACCGGAGCAGGATTTGGCGGCGGACCTCATGTACGTGTTTTTTTACATACAGGTGAGGCGATGGGAACACAATTCTTTGCATATGAAGAAACATTTCTTGGTGGAGTTTCGGTATTTTGTGCAGATCTTACACAAGATGGTGTACCCGACATCATTACCACACCCGGTCCAACGGGCGGGCCACACATCAAAGTCTTTTCTGCTATAGGAAATCTTGAAAGCGAAATTTTCCTTCCTGACTTTCCTCAAAATACGGGATTGTCTCTTTTTATGTTACCCGATGCTTCCGATACGCTTTTTATAACACCTGCAGCATTCTCCACATCTCCTCTCGTAGGAGAAATTGCGTATCAAGACGATACCCTTGTACTAAAAAATGTACACACAGAAGAGTACCTCACTTCCCCGCTCACTCTTTCGAGCACCGACGGATCAACACTTGCTGTTACTTCGGCACTCACGACAGCAGTAGAGATACGCGACGGATCGTTCTACCGCATCAGCGCAACGCCAACGACCGCACTTATTAATGATGTCTCTCCAAAATACATTAACGTCGACATCTCTACACAAACGCTTACCGCATATGAATACGGCATTCCTGCATTTTCTTTTCTTGTTTCCACGGGTGTCGCAAGATATCCCACTCCTCTTGGCAAAACAACCGTAACCGCAAAGCTCCCCATTCACGATTATTCTTGGTATTACGGCGCAGGAAATCCTGCCAATTACTCTCTTCCCAATGTGTTGTGGAATCTCCGATTCCGAAATCATTACTATATCCATTCTGCATACTGGCACAATAACTTTGGTCACGTTATGAGTCACGGTTGCGTAAATGTCAGCATTCCAAATGCTGAAAAAGTTTATCGTTGGGCAGAAGTAGGAACACCGGTAGAGATTGTTGAATGATAAATAACATCGCCACAAATATTCGATACAAAAAAGATCACAGACTTTCGTCTGCGATCTTTTTCTTTGATAAGCATCTCCTTCTCGTGTTTATCACGACACATGCTCATCACTGTGTGACTAACGACGCTTTGCTGCTTTCTTTGCAACCTTGCGCTTTGGAGCGGCCTTCTTAGCTGCCTTGCGAACTGCTTTCTTCGCTGGCTTGCGGGCCGCCACTTTCTTTTTTGCTGCCATAATGATCATGTGGCGTTACGCGCGATAATCCTCGCGACTAGTACATAGTATAGATGCATTTTCTCTTTTTAGAATTATTTTTTTCACATACTGTGTATAACTCATGCTAATTTTTCTTGAACATCGTTTATTTTTTGCAATTTTGGTTCTCCATACACGCCATCGTATCCTGCGCGCCAAGAAATTCTTTCTTCGCGCATACACACAATCGCATTTGCAATTCGTACGTCGCTCAATGCTTGCAAATCTTTTTCTGATGCATCAAGAAGAAGAGAGAACTCACTTCCTCCCTGAGCAATCATGTGTTCGTATATTTCTTGTACGTGTTTTGCTGCGGGTCTCTTCCCTACTGCAAGCGCAATGATTTCAGGAAGAGGAATAATACTTTTAAATGGTGTGTGTCCTTGCATGACATTTTTATTTTGCGCACGGTCTGCAAGTTGTAAAACGCGAGAAAGTACACCAACCGTTATTGCACCTCCACACTTCGGACATTTTCCTTTCAAGCGTTTCGTCTCGGTAGGCATTGAGTAAAATCCGCATTGTGCATGACCATCAATATGATACTTTCCTTCTTCTGGAAAGAATTCAATCGTATATAAAAAGCGTTTTTTATCTTTTGTACGAATTTCATGTATCAGTGATGCAAAAGAAAGTTCTGTTTCTGGAATTTCAAAAATATTTGCTTCTCGACCAAAGTTTTGCGGACTGTGGGCATCTGAATTTGAGATGAGTGCGAGTCTATCAAGATGCGACCACGCACGATTCATGAGCGGGTCGCTCGACAATCCCGTCTCGATCGAGAACACTTCACTACTCATTTCTCCAAAACATTCTTCAAGCGAATCAAACCCTGACTTTGAACCAAAGAGTGCGAACCATGGCGTCCATACGTGCGCCGGACACAAAATTATTTCTTGATCAATTTCTTTGAGTCGTTTATACAATTCTTCGCTATCAAGACCAAGAATGGGACGGCCATCTGACTTCACATTGAATCCGGAATCAACGAGCCAAGTATTTATCTTTCTTGCAACGGCGCGTGAAGGTGCGAAGATGAGATTATGTATGCGTCGCGTTTTTCCTCCGCGTTTATAAATTTGCGAGACTTCTGATGTCATCACAAAACGCACGTCGGCATGATTTCCTGATGCAAGTTTGTACATGCCTGGCTCTGCATCAACAAGCTGCGTTTCGATTTCCTTAAACCACTCGGGATGTGTGAAGTCTCCCGTGCCAAGAACATTGACACCCTTCTTGTGACACCAAAGTGCATTATTTTCGAGCGTCAAAAGTTGAGAACATGCGCGCGAGAATCGAGAGTGCACGTGAAGATCAGCAACGATGCGCATAGTGAAGAGTGGAAGTTCTGAAGCAATGAAGAGATGAAGTTGGGAGGTGATGAAGGGGCGGAACATCTTCCGCCCATACTAAAGAGAAGGGATGTTGTTTTAAAATTTTTTATTTGGCGGTTTATGATTTTTGGAAAAAGGGACGTGTTACTGCGCAGAAAAAGAGCGTGCAGATCGCGAGGATGCTTACCATGTCACCGATCGTACTTACGCGTAAAACAACATCCGAGGCGAACGAGAAAAACATCCAAATGAGTCCCCCAAACCATACCAGTGCAATACCTGTTCGTATACGTTTTTCCTGAAGCACCTCCCAGAAAAGAAAAAGAATTGTATGTGCGAGAAATACACTAAAGAAACTTACGCTAAACACAAAGAGCGTGACGATCTCCGCAATCCAAGAAAGACGTTTAAATACCTCGTACAACTTTCCTTCTAAACGCATAAGCACGATGCGCGCAGCAAAAAAGATTACGAGCGCGATAATCATCATCCACATGTTTTGCGTGAGTTCGCTCGTGAGCGTTCCCACGCCTCGTGCACCCAACAATGCATTCACTACTCTTCCCCCTTTCCATGCAAAAAAAGGAAGCGCGATACCCATCAAACATGCTGCACAAAAAAAGAGTGGAGCAAACATGTTTCCCAGTAGATCAAATGCTTTCTTCAGCGAAAATTGCAGTTCGTGCAGAGATGTTTTTTCTCGCGTGATGAGGGAGGTGATGAAGGGGTGCATAGGAAAAAGGATCAAAGTCCAAGCATCAAGAGCCAAATAATGATCAAGGTCCAAAGAGGATGAAGGGTTCAAACAATGAAGGAGGTAAAGTAATTGATACTGTTTTCACCTTTGGAATTTTATCATTGGAATTTATTTGATATTTGTTTCTTGGATTTTGGATTTTTGTTTTTCGAGCACTGCGAGATCTTCTGGGGTATTTACTCCGATCACGGCTAATGCATCCGTGGTTGTGCTTAGCAACGATAAACCGTCATCCGACGCCATGCGGATAACGTCCGTAAGATAATATTCGCCACTCGCATTTTCGTTCGTGAGGCGATCCAAAGCTCCCGAAAACCATTGCGCAGGAAAAATATACATTCCTGGATTTACTTCGCGAATACGAAGCTCTTCTGCGGACGCATCTTTCATTTCTCGAATACCTAACACCGAACCCTCTATGGTGCGTAAGATTTTTGCCCAGGAAGTAAAAAGTGCATATTCATTTTCGTAACTCGGAACGGTTGCCGTAAGCATGTGAACCGCCTTTGGCTCCGCAATAAATGCCTCGTTAAGTTCTTGCAAAACATTCTTGGGTAAAAAAGGATGATCGGCATACAGCACCATAATGCCCTGTGCATCGCCCCAGAGACTACGAGACGCTTTTACCGCATCGCCCGTTCCCAGTTGCTCATGTTGCACTGCGTACTCGACACGCTCTCCCAGGACTTCTTTAAACAAACCTTCACCCGAAGGCGAAACTACCACAATTGGCTTCTCCATATCCTGCAAAGATGAAACCGTTTCTACAAGATGCTCAATCATTGGCTTACCCGCAAGGGAAATAAGCGGTTTGGGAATCGTAGACCCCATGCGTTTCCCCTTTCCTGCCGCCAAGATCACTGTTTTTACCAAAGACATATAAAAAATACTATCATCTTGGCACAATGGTTTCAATGTACGAATATCACAAGTTAAAGATCCGTACATGAACGCTCAAGAAGCTTTTTAATGTTCTCCTTTTGTTTTTCAACATACATGCGCAAGTGAGGAGAGAGATCTAGCGCGAGTACCTCTTCATACGTAAACCAATTGATACGTTGACCTTCATCTCCTAATTTTACCTTTGCGTATTCCTCATGAGAAAGAATGCAAAAGAAACGATAGACGATACTTCCATCATCGTATGTTACTACCTCCGCCGGCTCCCGATGAGCTGGAACAATAGAAATCTCTTCCAAAAGTTCTCGACACACTGCTTCTTCTGGACTTTCGCCCTCTTCTACCCCACCTCCCGGCGCGTTCCAGGTATTTGGAAAGGGAATAGTTGGCTTGTTATCACGAAGAATGAGAAGCAATTTGCCTCGATACGCAACAATTGCTTTTGCTCCCGGTTTTCTTGGCATACATTTATTTTTTTAAGCACCACGACTCGATTTAAACATTTCTTCTTCGTCAAAAAATCTTCTATTTCCTGGGGCAATTTCAATATCTTTTAGCTGATCGAATGAGAACCAATCCAGACGCTGACCTTCATCTCCTAAACGAACTCGAACAAATTCTTCCTCGTTTAATTCTCCTAAAAAACGATACACCTCTCCAGCATCATCATAGTTTGTTTTTCTGAGAAAAGTGATGCGATTTGGAGCTACGCCAATTTCCTCTTGAAGCTCACGCCTTAGTGCCTGTTCTGGACTCTCACCTTCTTCAATACCTCCTCCCGGCATATTCCACATACTGGGTGATGGAATCGTTGGAATGTTATCTCGAAGTACCAAGAGTATTTTTCCTCGAAAAAGAACAATCGCATCCGCTCCTGATCTTTTCTGCATATATAGCATGATCTTATCACGTATCCTCTCTTCTTGAAAACAAAAAACCGTCTCTTGCGAGACGATCTCTTGCATAAAATCGCACGGTTCTGGCGGCAACCTACTCTCGCCAACCTTGACTACCATCGGCTCACAAAGGCTTAACGGCCGTGTTCGGAATGGGAACGGGTGTGACCCTTTGGAAAGAACCACCAGAACAGTGCGATCTTATAATGCACTCACTTTGAATACTTGATGAAAAATGTTTGCGTATTGCCCTTCGTCAGCCATGAACAACGCGTTTTGCGTATTCAGTGGGCGGAGAACGACATATTAGTATGGCTCGGCTGAATGCGTTACCGCACTTACACCTGCCACCTATCAACCTCATAGTCTCTGAGGTGTCTATGAAAACTCATCTTTGAGTCGGCTTCGCGCTTAGATGCTTTCAGCGCTTATCCGAGCTGTACTTAGCTACCCAGCGGTGCCCTTGACAGGACAACTGGTACACCAGAGGTACATTCGTTCCGGTCCTCTCGTACTAGGAACGAGTCTCATCAGTTTTCGACGTGCACAGTAGATAGGAGACCGAACTGTCTCACGACGTTCTGAACCCAGCTCGCGTACCGC
>CAYPWV010000014.1:0-23363 GCA_964414795.1 uncultured Gammaproteobacteria bacterium | reverse complement strand
CATCTATTGTAACGGCTATATCTCGACTGCTCCAGAGGATTTGCGCTTGATCCGAAATTGTAGGGTGGCATATTGGAGAGCGACATACCACCAACCTTGTTATAGAGGCATTCCAAAGTGCAACGGAGCGTACAGGAAAACGACCACACATCTTTCATTCAGATCAGGGAAGTGAATATGTGAGTGGGCAATATGAACTCCTTCTTGCAAACTTCAACGTAAAGCCATCCCAAAGCCATAAGGGTCACCCATGGGAAAACGGCTTTCAGGAGTCTTTTTACAACCAATTCAAGCTAGAGCTTGGTAAAGTAACGAGATTCACTGACCTCGGAGAACTCATTGAAGCAATCCACCAACAATTACGGTACTATAACTACAAACGGATTCATCTTGCACTAAAGATGCCACCCGTAGTGTTCCGAGAGCTCAAAGAAAACAAAAACACGGCACTTGTTGCCGTATAATCTTATAAACATCTAACCGAGCAAGATGAGACTCGGTGTCCGAAAAATGGGGTACCTACCACTGGTCTGGAAGACGCTGTTCGAGTACTGCGGGAAGAACCCTCTGCCGGCGGGGTCATCCGCAGAACAACTGACTTCGGATACAGCCGAGATGAGTTCTGGCTCGCACTGGTGGATACAATCAGTCAATCTCACCTCGCACTGCACGCGGAGGCGCTCACGAGCCTCGCCGATGAAGATCCTTCGGTGCTTGGGGACGAGAGGATCGGTTATGCGAACCGAGGTGCAGTCCTCTTCGACCTACAGCGGATCAACACGCTGCTCCTCATCTCCAGCGGCGACATGCCCATGCCGGCGGCGGAGCAGGTTGCCGAACCTGCTCCGCTGACCTGGGAGGAGGCGCTGCCGGTCGATCCTCGCGAAGTCGATGACGATCCAGATGCGACTCTGGACTGGATCGATCTGGTCGAGACCGAAGGCGAAGACGCCTCCTGCGACGGCAGCGACAACCCGGAGGGCGAGGAAGCCATGACCGGCTAGAGCCCCCGGCTCTCGTACAAGTGACTTCGTCTCGGCCCCTCGTGAAGGGGCCGATTCTGCTTTTTAGATGATTATTCAAGTTCGCGAAGCGTTCTCTTGCGCTTGAAGATCACGAAGAAGAGGATGAAGAGTGGGATGAGAATCCAGAATGTTGCACTGAGGAACTCTGCAATGACGAAGAAAACAGTGCAGGTGTTGATGAGGATTCTTTGGCCGAGGTTAGGATCTTCAAATCCTGCAATCACCTCCTCAAGCTGACGTGCACTTTGCACGCCCCACAATGAAGGCAGTTTTTCAACCGTTACCGATACGGTTACGTAATCCACACGATCATCAAGTACGTCTTTTTCTCGGGTAAGCTGAATCATGTCTTCTGAGATACTTTCCAAGTTTTCTTGTAGTTGTTTCTTTTCTGCATCAGTTTTTGCGGCTTGGAGTTGCGCGGTAACATCTGCTTCAGCATCACGCAGTGCCTGCTCACGATTGGCAAGATCAATTGCTTCGCTCGTAACACTATCTCCTCGTAGTGTTTTTTTAATAAACGCATCATTCTTCACGAGGGCATCCAACTGCTCATAAAAAAAGCTTAACCGCGATGCAGGAATAGAACCGCTGATTGTCGCATAGTCATCATCGTTGTTGCGGATGGATGCGAGATGTCCGCCCAGAGAAGCGAAAAGTGCAGAGACCGTTTCTGCTGCGTCATCTTCTCGCGTGTACAAATCAATATCAACCGACTGTTCAAGCATCGTTCCATGTTCTTCCTCATAATCCACAATGTCGTTGTCGCCTATCGTATCATCCTGTGTATTTATATCATCTGCATCTGTTTTCTCTGCGTATCGATCAGCAAAACCAGCGTCGTCCAATACATCAGCTATTTTGTTATCAAATCCCAAAGCTGTTGTACCGGCAACCGCCACATCCCCCAAATCCGATGCTCCACTGCGTCCTTCAAACGAATACGAGTCGAGATCTTGATGCGAAGTAGAGACAACCGATCGATCCAAAGTTTTTGCTCCCACAACGATAATCAACACCGCAGCTGCACTCCACGACAACACCGGGAACCATGCAAAATGCCTTTGCGGAAGCTCAACGAGCTGAGGCTTTGCTGCAATTAGCTTTTGTCGCAACGACTCCTGATGAGATGGATTGCTCGCACGGAACTTTTCGCCAATATTTTTTAAGTGATTTTTTATTTCTTGCATACATCGATGGTTATACGAATTTTTTCAAGTGCGCGTTTTAAGAGAACCGCAAGCGTGTTCGGTTTTTTCTTCATGAGTGCGGCGATATCGTCATACGACATTACTGCGAGATATTTGAGCGTAATCACTTCACGCTCTTCGTTGCTGAGCGTATCTATAGCCGAAAGAATACTCCTCCATACGTGTCGCTCTTCTTGCTCAATTTCATCGCGAAGAATGGTTTCGATAAGTGATTCCGTTGACGCAGAGCGTTCAAGCGCATCATCTCCCACAAGTGTTGCACGACCGTTTTGACGAACTACATTCACCAGCTCATTTTTTGCAATAGCAAAGAGCCATGATCCAAATGTTGCCCCGCCCCGAGGAGTGAATGTAGAGAGGTTGGCAAGCGCCTTTTCAAACGTTTGCTGCACCACATCTTCCGCCGCTTCTTTTTGCCGCAAACACGCTAAAACGTAAGCGTAGAGCTTGGGATAATATTCATCGTACAGAAGAAAAAAATCGCGTTGCATAGTGTCATTAAGATTAACACTACTATAACGCATGGGATGGGAAAATATGACAAAAGTACAAAAAGAAAGTAAAATATGGTCGATATGCACCCCTTTCGCAACACGCTCAGCGCGCCGCAAGCAAAAGCCAAACTTGCAGAGGAATCTTTCGTACGAAAGACGCTTTCTTTTTATCGCTATGTGAATCTTGAAGATCCTCAGACATTGCGTGATGAGTTGTATAAAGCGTGGGAAGCTTTGGGCGTTCTGGGCCGAGTGTATGTAGCAAATGA
The DNA here is from genome assembly GCA_964414795.1 of uncultured Gammaproteobacteria bacterium. GTDB lineage: Bacteria > Patescibacteriota > Patescibacteriia > UBA9934 > UBA9934 > JAGORL01. Next base: position 20,364 of record CAYPWV010000014.1, on the reverse strand, counting down.
AGGCATCAATGCACAAATCAGCGTTCCCGAACCAGAACTTGAAAATTTTCGCGCGCATCTTGAAAGCGTTCTTGCTTTTTCTGGTGTGCCGTTTAAATTTGCGCTTGAAGAGCCCACGCTTTCTTTTTGGAAACTCGTCATCAAGGTACGAAAGCAAATCGTTGCCGATAATCTTCCTGCACAAACATACGACATTACCAACGTCGGCACACATCTTGACGCAAAAACATTCAACGAGGAAATAGAAAAGGGTGCAATCGTGGTCGACATGCGAAATAAGTACGAAAGTGATATTGGAAAATTCGAGAAAGCCATCACCCCATCTTCACAAACGTTCAGCGATGAATTACAGGAAGTCATGCAGTTGCTTGCAAACAAAAAAGACGAAAAGATTCTTTTGTACTGCACGGGTGGTATTCGTTGTGAAAAAGCAAGCGCATTTTTAAAGCATGAAGGTTTTGCAGATGTTAACCAACTGTACGGAGGAATCATCAACTACAAACACGAAATTGCACGTGAAGGGTTGGAAAGCAAATTTCATGGAAAAAACTTTGTATTTGATGGACGCATGGCAGAAGCGGTAACGGATGAAGTTATCGGTACCTGCTACACCTGCAAATGCCCTGCCGATACGTATAACAATTGTACAAGCGATCTCTGTCATGCGCTTTTTATTCAGTGTGATGACTGTCGTGTAAAAACCCGAGGCGCATGCTCGTCTGAGTGCGAAAAGATTGCCCAACTTGCGCAGGAAGAACGCGCAAATATTCGCAAGGGCCAAAAAGCACAGTTCAAAGTTCTTGCGTCGTATTGACGATGATAGAAGAAAATGCTATTATTTTGTCGTAAAAACGCCGCCTCAGGCGTTTTAGAATTTACAAAATTTGCTTTGTTTTAGGCATATTTTCTCCTATGGATATTCGGAATATTGCTATTATCGCTCACGTTGACCACGGCAAAACCACGCTTGTGGATGCGATGCTTAAACAGTCAGGAACGTTTAATGATCGAGAAGACATGGGGATTTGTATCATGGACTCCAACGAACTGGAACGCGAGCGCGGCATCACCATTTACGCAAAAAATACCGCCATCATGATTGATGGAGGGAAAATCAACATCGTTGATACCCCGGGCCACGCCGATTTCGGATCCGAAGTTGAGCGCGTGCTTCGCATGGTAGACTCGGTTCTTTTGCTTGTTGATGCATATGAAGGTCCGATGCCGCAAACCAAGTTCGTGCTTCGTAAATCGCTTGCTCTGGGGTTAAAGCCGATTGTCATCCTTAACAAAATTGATAAACCCACCGCTCGCCCTGATTGGGTACTCGATCAGGTTTTTGATTTGTTCGTAGAGCTTGGTGCAAGCAACGAGCAACTTGAATTCACCTATTTGTACGCTATCGGACGCGACGGCGTTGCAAAAAAGCATCTCACCGACGAAAACAAAGACCTTCGCCCGCTGTTCGACACTATTCTTGCGCAAGTTCCTCCTGCACCAAGCGATACAAGCAAGCCCATGCGCATGCAAATTGCAAACCTGAAGTACGACAACTACGTAGGACGTTTGGGTGTAGGTCGTATCGTAGAAGGTATTGCCAAAGTTGCGATGCCCGTTACTGCCATTAAGCAAGATGGCACACGCTACACCGGAAAAATCACCAAAATCTACACGCATCGTGGTCTTGAAAAAGTGGAAGTGCAAGAAGCCGTTGCAGGAGACATTATTCAAATCGCAGGTCTTCCCAATATCTACGTAGGTGAAACCGTTGCTGAGGATGCAAACGCCGTATCGCTTCCTACACTGGCGATTGATGCGCCAACGCTTACCATGAATTTCATGCCCAACAGTTCTCCTTTTGCAGGCCGCGAAGGAACGCTCGTTACCTCGCGTCAAATTCGCGATCGGTTAGAGCGCGAACTTGAAATTAACGTGGGGTTGCATGTTGATTTCCCCGATAGCGATGCGGAATTCCGCGTTTCTGGTCGTGGAGAAATGCATCTTTCCATTCTTATTGAACAGATGCGCCGCGAAGGATTTGAAATGCAAGTTTCTCAGCCGCAAGTAATCATGCGCACCGAAAACGGTATTCTTGAAGAGCCAATGGAAACGGTTATTATCGATGTTCCTGATGAATTCTCGGGAACGGTTATTGAACAGCTTGGTCGTCGCAAAGGAGAGATGACCAATCTTATTAGCGAAAACGGATCAACGCGTCTTGAATATTCCATCCCAACGCGTGGACTGCTTGGCTACCGAACCGAATTCATGACCGATACCAAAGGACAAGGAACGCTTTCTCACATCTTCTCGCACTACGGTCCGCATAAGGGAGAAATTAACCGCCGCACCACCGGAAGCATCATCTCCGGCTTTACGGGAAAAACTACTCCATATGCACTTGCTATGATTCAGGAACGCGGTCCACTCTTTATTGCCTCAGGAACAGAGGTGTACGAAGGTATGGTGATTGGTGCAAGCATGAAAGAAACGATGACCGTCAACCCGGTTCGCGAAAAGAAGCTTACCAACATGCGTGCTTCTAGCGCTGACCACATTGTGCACGTTACTCCTCCTATCGACATGAACCTTGAACGTGCGCTCGAATATATTGATAGCGATGAATACGTAGAAGTCACTCCACTCAACGTCCGCATCCGCAAACAACACCTCACCGAAACCGACCGCAAACGTGCGGATCGATAAAAAAATCCCCGATGTTCATCGGGGATTTTTTATTTAATAATCTTTGAGTTTCTGAATGATATCCTTCTGCTGAATTTTTTCGAGGGCTTTTGCTTCAATTTGGCGGATGCGTTCGCGGGTGACGTCGAATTCGCGTCCAACCTCTTCGAGCGTGTGAGAAACACCGTCTTCAAGACCAAAACGTAGTTCAAGAATCTTTTGCTCGCGTGGCGTAAGATCCTTCATTGCATCGGTCACGTAATCCTTCAACAACTGACGTGCGGCACTTTTATCGGGCGGAAGATTTTTTACATCTTCAATGAAATCTTCCAGCTTTGAATCGTCGTCATCATCACCAACGGAGGTATCGAGCGAAGCGGTTTCTTGAGAAATCTTTTGGATGTGTACCACCTTGTCGATGGCCATGTCCATTTCTGCAGCAAGTTCTTCGAGCAGCGGTTCGCGGCCCAGATCTTGAATGAGGCGACGCTCAACTTGTTTGAAACGATTGATCGTTTCAACCATGTGCACCGGAATACGGATGGTACGCGACTGATCAGCAAGCGCGCGGGTAATTGCCTGGCGGATCCACCACGTTGCGTAGGTAGAAAACTTGTATCCCTTACGGTATTCAAATTTTTTAACTGCACGGAATAACCCAACGTTTCCCTCCTGAATAAGATCGAGAAGCGAGAGCTGCTTACCAACGAACTTTTTTGCGATAGAGACAACAAGGCGCAAGTTCGCTTCAATAAGACGACGCTCTGCCTCTTTTTCATTGCGTTCTTTTCGCTTTGCAAGGGCAACTTCTTCTTCGGCATTCAACAACGGAATTTTACCAATTTCCCGCAAGTACATCTGAATGCTGTCTTGCGTGAGTTCCGAGGTAAGCGCGGAAGATTCTGGACGTTTATCCTGCGTGATACGCAGCTTGTCGTATACGTCATCTCGGCTCTTGCTTCCGCCAAGGAAACCTTCCTTCATCTCAACAAAATGCAAGCCCTTCCGCTCTACCCGATCCATGAACTCTTCGAGCAGCTCAAGATGGTCTTCAATATAGCCAAACGTAAAAAGCACTTCGTTTTCGGTAACGAAACCGCGAGTCATGCCGCGCTCAATCATGCGCTGCAACGCATCTTCGGTAGGAGGTGCAGATTTTTTATCAATAACAAGCTTTGCCGGAGGATTTTGGATCTTCGGCTTTGGTGCTTGTTTTTGAGCAAGAGGTTTCGCTTCTTTTTTCACCTCCTTTTTTACTTTTTTAGCAACAGGAGCTTTTTTAGACGCTATTGCTTTCATTTTTGAACGAACAGACTTCACAATATTTTTCACAGGCATAGCAAGCGTAGAGATTATTTCACTCTACGGAATTCAGACAAAAGTGCGGTATATTCAGCGATCAGTGAAGTGAGACGCGCAGTGTCGCCGCTTGCTTCAGCTTGCCGAATAGTCGCTTCTAAAGATTTTTTTTGCTCTTCCATGCGTGCGCGAGCAAGCATGACTAACTGCCGTCGTGCCTCTTCTTGCTTTTGGGGTTGCAACAATCCGACAACGATCTCGTCGTAGGCAAATACCGCTTTATCAAGCGCATCGGCGAGCGTGCCTTGTGCGGTATTTTCGAGATATGTCCGAAGTTGCGAAAAAAGGGTTTGTTTTTGACCCGGAAGAGGAGCACGAAACTCGGGGGAAGTATACACCCGAAGCAAGGCATCGTAAAGTTTTCCCCAAGGTTCGCCAATTTCCTTTCCTACGAGCTTATCGAGAATAATTTGCGTCATGGATTGATCGGAAAGAGCGTGAGCAAGGAGAAAGGAGAGGGATTGGGTGAGGGGTGATGCGAGGGGGACGGAGTGTGGAGTGTAGGGTGTTGCGGTCGCAGAGACGGTCCGACGGGCCGTCTTTACACCAGGCGTCCGATCACCACCTCCTACCCCCGACCCCCTACTACCCATCATCTCCCGCAATACTTCAAGCGACACATGAGTGGCGTCAGCAAGTTGGAGAAGATAAAAATGCTGTTCGTCGGGTCTGGCAAGGCGTTTTACGTAAGGCAACAGTGCATCAACGATTTTCTTTCGTTCATCGACCCCCCTGCCCCCCTCACCGCTATAGAATTGCTTGAACGTTTTTTGAAACACATATTCAATAACACTTGTGGAATGCGCGCTGATGGTTTTCCAAAGTTCTGGATTTTTCTGTACGATTTCATCCGGGTCTTTTCCGGCACCCTCGGGAATAACCAAACACCGAATATCAAAATCTTCTCCGGATGATTGCAAACTGAGTGCAAGTTCAAGTGCACGTTTTGCCGCCGCGAATCCCGCAGCGTCATCATCCAGGCAGAAAATAATACGCCGTGTGTAGCGGCCTAACTGACGTAACTGAGATTCTGTAAGCGCCGTTCCCGATGACGCAACAACGTTTGCAACTCCCGCCGTATGCGAAGCGATAACATCCAAATTTCCTTCAACGACAATAACTTCTCCGGTTTTACGAATAGCTTGCTTGGCAAGATGCAATCCGTACAGCACATCGCTTTTTTTGTAGAGCAATGTTTCGGGAGAGTTCACATACTTTCCTCCCTCATCAGCTCCTGACGTGCCGGGAATAACGCGGCCCGTAAACGCGATCACCTGACCTTGTGCATCCGCAATAGGAATCATGATGCGATTACGAAAACGATCAACAACGCCTTCGCCGCTTTTCCGTTGCAATGAAATTCCGCCTTCAACAAGTTCACTCTCGAGGAAACCTTTTTTCTTGAGCGTTGTGGTAAGCGAATCCCATGCATCGGGTGCGGCGCCTAAACGAAAAAGTTCTCGCGCATCGACAGGAATATGTCGCATATCAACATACGCTCGCGCAACAGCGCCATTAGGATATTCGCGCAGCACAAGTGCATAATACTGCGCCGCAAGATGGTACATCTCCAAAAGACGCTTCCGCTTATCTTGCAATCCCGCATCTTGCGGACGAAATTCGGGAATTTCTACACCTGCGCGCGCACCTAAATGACGCAATGCCTCGGGGAACGTCATGCCTTCCATTTCCATGACAAAAGAAAAAATATCCCCTCCTTTATCACATCCAAAACATTTATATATTTGGCGCTCACGAGAAACGTGAAATGACGGCGAGCGCTCGGTATGAAACGGGCAAAGACCTTTGAGGCTACCGGTGCCTGCAGGCTTAAGCTGTACATATTCGCCAATGATTTCGGCAATATCCAGCTTTTGTTTGATAAGATCTTTTAGCTCCATACATTGACAAAATGAGAATAACGTAGTTTAATGCTCCTCGCAATCGTATACAAAATTTGACGAGGAATAACGGGATCCCTGGTATCCGACGGTATTCTGCCAAACACGCCTAAACAGAATTCGATCGTGACCACATCCTGTGCCTCGCCATACTTGCGCCGCCTTTTCTTAACCGGGAGGGCGGCGCATTTTCTTATTTCAACGCATGCCAATGCCCATCGTCATCCGCTACCTGTTTTTCTGCATCTTCATAGTAACGACGAACATTGGTTACGTAGTGAGGATTTGTCTTCTTCCACGAACTTCCATTGTAAAATTTTGCAAAATCTTCGTAGTGCTGGGGAAGTGGGAAAAATCGAACAGGTTTTTTGAGAGATTCTTTACTTTTTTCGACAAGAAATCCTATTAAAAGTTTTACCGCATTCACCGGATGATAGAGCTGACCTTCGGTAAGATTAAGCTTACGACGCGCAGTGAGACCGGGACCTTTCATGAGAATGTGAAAATAGGAAAAAGAAAATGCACTATACCGAGGCTCCCAACGATGGAGTTCAAATTGACCTAATGGCCTATCTCCGCCTTCTTGCTTTGCAATTGCCATGAACGTTGCAATAAGTTCTCGCGGCGAAACTTTCGTGAGAATCTCTTCAAGCTCATCGCCATACTCGGGATGCACGAGCATATCATTAATAACATAGCCTGCGTATTGAGAAAATTGTCCTTCAGTAAGATAACGATCGGCATTTTCGGTAGGAATAGGAATCCATAAATCTGCAAGAAGTCTTTTTGCAGGAATGTTGAAAGATTCAAGCTTTAACGTTTGGTTACGCAAATAGGCGTACTCGGGATATTTACCAAGCTTTTCGCGAATTTCTGAAATCGTATCTCCTTTTTTAACCAAATAAAACGTTAAACCAACGTCTTCAAAAATCACTTCTCCATTTTTTAGGATCTTTTTGCGTTCTTTGCGTTGTTCTTTTGTGTACTCACCATTTTTAGCGGTTACCGGTCGCAAAAAATCGGGATTGCTATCAAAAAAAGCATTTCCTGCTTCAAAAGGCTCTTCTGGTGTTTTGTCTTTAGACCCATCGGTCTTGTCGGTACGACATCCCTCTACGGCGAGCTCTGTAGCTGCAGCACCCAATCCAACAAGCACATCTCGACGACTCAATCCTTCGCCTCGTTTTTTACCATCCATACAAACAAACGCGTTAGATCGCCCCTTCATTGCGCAATTTTATCACCTTTTGCGCACTTCCCCGATTATATCCACCGGTCTTTCCATCACTTCGTACCACGCGATGACAAGGAATTTCTGGATTGTAGTTTTTGTTGAGAATATTTCCTACGGCGCGAAAAGCTGCGGGCTTCCCTACCAAGCGAGCAACGTCTTTGTACGTAAGTGTTTTTCCTTCGGGAATAGTGCGAACGACGTTGTAGACGGATTGGGAGAAGGAGGTGAGCATGGGGAAAGTTGTGAAGTTTGAAGTTGGGAAGAGATGAAGATGTGATTTTGTCTTCTGTCATCCCGACGATAGGAGGGATCTCCCCCGCTTGTCATCACAGGATTCTTATCATTCTTCTTGTGTGAATTTTAATACGTTGAAATCTATCCTGATACAAAAGTGGGAGATCCCTCCTATCGTCGGGATGACACGCTAATGCACCAACGCGTTTATCTTCATCTTCGCCACCCGAGGTTCTTTTTTTACGCGCTGATATTTTGCTTGCATGGTTGCAGATGCGAGAATATGACCTTCAATAGCTTTTTCTAGAATGTGGCGACGTGTGCCGCGAGGTAAATCAAGCGCAATATCGAGTGCAAAAACCATAAAGCGATACTCGTGCTCGCCGTAACTGGGGCACGGACCACCGTAGCCAATTTCACTAAAATCCGTTTCGCCTTCTATTGCACCCTTGGGAACCATATCCTCTTCGAGCGTATGCATGCGAGGATCAATATTCCACACCGACCAGTGCAACCAATTACCGCTGGGTGATTTTGGATCATCAATCATAACCACCAAGCTTGCTGAGTCGCCTGGGATGTCGGTAAATCGCAATTCGGGATTTACGTCGTCACCATCGCAGGTATATTTTGATGGCACGCGACCGCCATCTTCAAATGCTGGACTCATGATGTGCATAACACTCATCATCATAGGACGTGTGCGCATCTCTCACAAGAGAATTCATGCACAGGGCAAAATGAAATGTGCGAATGTTGTGTTCTCTTCTATTTTATGAACAAAAAAGCGATTGCGCGTGCGCTAATTCTTGCGGCGTTCCCACCGGAGTCCACGATATTGCTTCTACAACATGTACTTTTTCTTTTTGCGCGAGTGCTGCAAGTGTATGCGGAAGACTTTTTTCTTTTCCATTATGCACAGGAACTTCTACAAGATGTTCGAGAAAATATCTTTCATCAATCATGTACGCGCCGCAATTTTGCCAGTGCGTTTCATCCGCGAGAGCATCTGTTTTTGCTAAAAATCCCTGCAAGAGATGTGCATTATTCACGGCGAGAGGATTTGCAACCGCGTCTTTTGTACGACGTGCAAGGAGCGCGAGAGGAAATTGCGCGAGTCGTGCAAGATCTTCTTTTGCGTAGATGTCATCCGCATTTACCACGAGTGTCGCCTGAAAAATATCGCGACGCAACAACTCGAGCGCAGCACCGGTTCCTTCGAGTTTTTCTTGCACAACGTAACGCACAGGAATAGATCGATATGCATTACCAATGTACTTTTCAATCTGCTCGCCCAAATATCCCACCACGATCGTGATGTGAGTTATTGTTTTTGGAAGTGCATCAAGCACGTATACAAGTAAGGGTTTGTCGCATACGTCAACAAGAGGCTTTGGCGTTACATCGGTTAACGGACGCAACCGCGTTCCTTTTCCTGCAGCAAGAATAATGGCGTGCATATCACATTTTTATACGATAAATCCAATCATGTGGACCAACGGTTATCAGTGTCATCTCATTACTCTTGGTAAAACGAAAAAGAACCCGATAGCTCTTATCGACACGGAAGCTCCAGTACTCTTTTACTTTAGGCTGAAGTTTTTCCGTATGCAGTGAAGGATGAAAGGGGTTCTCTCGTAAAAATGCTTCTTGTTTTATAAGCTTCTTCTGTAAACCTATCGACAAATCTTGAAATCTTTTTTCAAATTCTTCGGTGACGACGATTGAAAACATACACCTACCGCTTCAAAAGATCGGCAAAGGAACGAATCTTTTTTACCTTTCCTTGATAAATATCTTTTTCGGCACGCGCAATACTTGCAAGAAAATCTTTTCCAAAAAAACCAAAAGCAGCTGCAAGACGCTCAAACTTTGCCGCACTTACTTCAACGGCAAAGGTTTTCTCTTGTTTTTTTTCGGCTACTTTTACTGCAAGTATTGCCATATATACCTACTATACATGATGTATTATTTCTTACCAGACTCTTCAGCTGATTCCGCCGTAAGCACTTTTCTTACCACGAGCGAGATAGCTACCACAATGACGGTGACAAGAACTGCGTAGAAAAACTTTGCCAAAATATTTGATGTTCCGACGGGAAAGATTTCTTTGATGGTTGACGAGATTGCGTCATTCCAGGCTAAGCCGGCGACAAGCGAAAGTGCGGCTGTTACAAATCCTAGTGTTTGCTCACGCGTTGCATCACGAACCTTTTTTGCTTTTTCTTTTACTTCTTCGATAGATGACATAGGGGAAAGTTTGAAGATGGGAAGTTATGAAGAGATGAAGTTGGGGAGAAGTTCGTCATGCCGGACTCGATCCGGCATCCATCGTTTTTATCTATTTTTTTCTTGATGCGATGGATCCCGGGTCGGTGCCCGGGATGACGAGAAGCGCTATATTCGAGCGAGTTTCTCGATACGTTTTGCTTGCACGGAAGTGATGGGCATGACGGATAATCGAGATTGTTTTACAAGGAGCATGTCTTTTAAGATTTCGTCGTGCTTGATTTGTTCAAGCGAAACTGCGTGCGGAAATGTATCGAGTGCTGCGATGTCGATTGCAATCCATGCCGCATCTTTTACATCGGTATACGGTGCACTCACGATACGCGCGGTTCCCACGATTTCTTTGTCGGCTTGACTGTGGTACATAAATGCAATGTCACCGGGGCGCATTTGCTTGAGAAAGATACGCGCCTGCGCATTGCGGATACCATCCCACGTCGTTTTGCCATCTTTAAGTAGATCCTTGAACGAATATGCTTCTGGGTCTGACTTAAGGAGCCAATAAGACATACGCATTAATACGATCGCGCGAAAATAACCCGCTTTTTAGATAGTTTTCCAGAATATACACAGACCCCTTCCTCTTCTTGTGCATCAAAAGGAATGCAGCGAATGGTTGCGTTCGTTTCTTCTTTTATTTTTGCCTCTACTTCTGCATCGCCACACCAATGTGCACGTACAAAATTTCCGCCTTCAATCGCTGCCTTAAATGCATCGTACGTGTCGACGTCGACCATTTTTGCATCGCGGTATGCCTTTGCGCGTTCGTACAACGTGTTCTGAATGCTTTCGAGAAGCGCAGGGATTTCTGTTGCCATGTTCTCGAATTGGACATCACTTTTCTCCCCCGTATCCCGACGCGCTGCAACGCCCTTCCCTGCCGCAATATCCTTAGGACCAATTTCCAAACGTACGGGAACACCTTTCTTTTCCCATCCAAAAATCTTTTCGCCGGGACGACCTTCTTTTTCGTCGATTTTAAAACGAATGTGGGCAGTTTTTAAAGCCTCCCCTACAATACGAGCCTTAGCAATAACCTCATCACGCTGTTCATCCTTAAACCACAATGGAATAATCACCACCTGCACCGCCGCTAAACGAGGAGGAACAATCAATCCCTTATCATCTGCATGCGTCATAATGAGCGCACCGATAGTACGCGTAGAAAGTCCCCAACTGGTTTGATGCGCAAACTGTTCCTTGTTTTGTTCATCAGTAAACTTCACGTTAAATGCTTTTGCAAAGTTTTGCCCAAGATGATGTGAAGTTGCGAATTGCAACGCCTTGCCATCTTGCATCATGGCTTCAAGACAATACGTTCGCAGTGCTCCTGCAAACTTTTCTGATTCGCTTTTTTGCCCCGCGATTACCGGAATAGCCATGACATTTTCTGAAAAGTTGCGGTAGAGCTCGAGCATTTGCCGCGCACGTGCATCAGCTTCTGCATCGGCTGCATGGACGGTGTGGCCTTCTTGCCAAAGAAACTCGGTCGTACGCAAAAAAAGACGCGTGCGCTTTTCCCAGCGCACAACGTTTGCCCACTGATTGATGATGAGCGGCAAATCACGATAGGAGCGAATCCAATCTTTAATAACTTCGTAGATGATGGTTTCGGACGTTGGACGAACAATAAGCTCTTCCTCAAGTACTGCCTCGGGATCTGCAATAAGCTTTCCCGGATTTTGTTCATCGGCTTTGAGCCGATAGTGCGTGACAATCGCACATTCTTTTGCAAAACCTTCTGCGTGACCTTCCTCCTTTTCTAAAAGACTTTTGGGAACAAACAAAGGAAAATACGCGTTTTCTACGCCAGTTTCTTTAAAACGAGCATCCAAGATTTCTTCTATGCGTTCCCAAAGCGCATAGCCATACGGCTTAATAACCATACAACCCTTTACCGGCGAATGCTCGGCCATTTGCGCTGCGGCAATCACATCAAGGTACCACTGACTATAATCTTCACTCCGAGGGGTAATGCGAACGTCAGACATATGGAAGAATTATACCGGAACAACCTCATCTGCGCCTAGTGCCGCCTTGTCTCGAGCGGCAAACTCTGCCCACTGACCCGGATCGCCTGCAAAAAAGGTCATGTCGGCACGGGAATAGTGTCGCGGCTGAACACCTCGCAACAAAATCTCCCCCATTAAACCGCCACTCTTTTTTATTGCGCCTGCATGATCAACTAAATCATCCAAAAAGTTCCTCCATCCTAATTCTCTTTCCTGTGTCTGAGTGATGATCGTTGGCAATGCTATGTTTTCCCAGGGAGTTTTCTTTGCAAAAGGAGATTTTTTATACAGTCTTGCCATTTCAGTGAGAAGTTTTTCTGCAATAAAGTCATACCCATGACATGCACTGATAATCACGGTCATTTCACCGAGTGTTTGCGGATCTTGCACATTCTTCATACGTTCCAGTAAAGCTAAGGCAAGTTCTTGATAAGAAAAATTTATCTCTTCATTCAGTGCTATTCCTTCTGCCCAACCATGCGCATTAAAATATATACACGTATCTCCTTTACTGTAAACGATAGAATTCCAAAGCTCTACAGCCGCCTTGGGATGCTGCGTATGTATCACTATGCGATGCTCTAAGGCAACTTCTGTAGCATCAGCAAGATGGGCAAGATCTTCTTGAGGAAAACTGTCTTCACGCTTTTTTGCCGAATAACTCACTTGTATAAAAGATTGTGTATCTTTACTTAAAATCATCTTGCCTCGAAAACTTTCTCGTTGATCAAGAAGGAGCGCAACAATGTCTTCCAAGGAGCCCATAGCATGCGTCACTTCATAGTGTACGGCTGCTTTGATGATGGAATATGCTTCGGCGAGCGTACAATCGGATGCCTGCAAATGATCACGGACTGATTGATTATCTAAATACACCATAAACCTGCTCACTCTTTCAGGCGACGACCATCCTGCTTCGGCCTGCATCGTAGCAATTTGGACTCCTAAACCAGATAATCGCTTAGTATTCTCTCGTACATCAACGGTTGATTGTTGTATCGCTGCAGGATCGCCGCTTCTCGTAAACGTATTCCATCGCGGATCGATTTCATTGGGAGAGATGCTTTTACTTGTTGGCAACCAATCTGCGGCACGAACAGCATAGTGCTCGGGCTTTGTCCAATAGTTTGGGACGATTTTTTCCATCCAACCTCCTTCAAGGGAATACGTTGCAGTGCCATATACACTACCTCTTACACCACCTTCTTTTTCTTCGCGCTTACGCGCATCAGATAAAGAATAAAAAACATTATCCTCCACAGAAGAATGCAAAGAAATACCTTCTTCAAAAGCCTTATACAAAAGCCCCTGACAATCTACCGATGTAAGAAGATTGAATATTTCTTCTATATCATTCGGACGAACATTTTTCTCAAGATATTTTCCCAAATAAGAAGTAAAGTTTTGTCCCCACTTCTTCAAAAAGGCTTTTCGTCGCTTATCACGCTGAGCAAAGGTGAAATCTTTTACATCCCCTCCTTCGCGAAGATCCTCAAACATGGCTTCGATTTTGTTGAGGTGACGAATCTCTGCCGCTTCTTCAAGAAGACTAACGTAACCTCGAACATTTCCGACAACAGAAATACCAATCCCAGCGAGAATACCGCCTACGGCTCCAATCAACGATCGGCGACTGAGCTCTGGTGGCTGTAGAGCTACTTTTTCAGCTTCTGAAGCTTTGACTCGTGATTCTAAGGCCTCAATTTTTCTATCTTTTTGTTTATCGAGAAGATCTCGTTCTATTTTATTGAGATACCACTCCCGATCTCTTCTGTGAGGACTATCAGGTTCAGCAAGAAGCTTTCTTCTCTGGTCAGGAATTCTCTCCAAGGCTGCAAGAAGCACGATATCACTGTCGCTCGGAGCCATGCCGTTTTCTTTTTCAAATCTCTCCTGTGCACGTTTTCGTTGTTTTTCCCACTCTTCAGCAGCGAAAGCAATATCCGCCTCAAGCCTTGATCGAGCCAGACGACATTGCTCTTGGTCATTCTCTAGACCATTCTCCGCCAATCGACGTTCCAATATGGCTTCAAATCTTGCTCTTAAAACCTTAACGGAATCTCCACTTTCAAGCGCACCCAAAAGAGGCTCATGGAGATTGTCAAAAAATTCCCCAAGCGTCTGAGTTCCTGCGATTCGATCGGGCTTAGGATCGAGTTCTCTCGCGAGACCAGCTCTGTCATTTGCAAGTCTTTGTTCTATCCCTGCTCGAGAAAGCTCTCTTACGTCTGGGCCACCTTCATTACCCCGCTCCTCTGTGGGTTCGAAAATCTCTTCCCCGCCTGCTGCTCTCCACTTTGCAATGGCTGTATCAAGATCATCCCGCAATCTCTCTATCGCTATGTGACGCTGCTCGGGATCTGTAATTAAAATCAATTTTCTCTCGAGAATTTTCTCAAATTCATTTCTCACTACTCGTGAAGATCTCGAATTTTCTAGTGCAAGTGCGCAATTTTGAGGAAGTTCATCAAGCCACCTGCCAAGTCGACGCAGCAATTCAGCCTGATCCTCCCTATCCTGTTCCGACTCTTCGCCTATTGCACGATCGCGACCATGAGAAAATTCGCCAGGATGTGGGACTTTTGGAGCGGGAGGAATTTTTGACATAGCAAGAGAGAGGATTCTTCTTAAGATTGAGGGAGAAATTAAAATCTACAGAAATCTAATGATTCTTTTCAAGAGTTATCTTCATCTTCAATCCTAATGCATCTGCGATTCTATAGAGAGACTGCAGGGTTGGATTTCCTTTTCCATTTTCGAAGCGTGAAATTGCCGACTGTTTTGTTCCGGTTCTTCTCGCAAGTTCTTTCTGAGTTAAACCGGCGTCTATTCTCTTCTTAATCATGAGGGAGATTTCTTTAAATTCCGGATCAAGCTCTTCGTAGCGCTTTTTAAATTGCGGATCTTTTAACATTTTCTTCTTGAATTCTTTGAATGATTTCATATAGTTTAAATATAACATATAAGCTATTCTCTTTCCACAAGTTTCTTTCTCATTCTTGCTAAAGATAATTCTTTTTTCGGGATCTTTTGTGATTTCTTTATAAAGATCGAGAGAAGCGCTGCTCTGCCCTTATAAAACATATACGTAATACGAATACTATGTAGACCCTCTATTCTTAGCTCAAATAAGTTTCTTTCTAGCATTTTGCTTTGAGGAGGTCCCACCTTATTTCCATATTCTTCCAATAAATCAAGTGTTTTTATGATTCTATTCATAGCTTCTTCATCGGCGTTTTGAATAAACCTTTCTACATCTGAATACGGGCTATAAATTTCCATATTTCACATCAAGAATAAAAACAGAAAAACCCCCGAGAATACATCTTGCGATGATTCTCAGGGGCCGCTTCTGCAACACCAGAGTTAAGGTTCATTGCTGAAACCTCGCCTGTCTATTAAACAGGTTATCATGTTACTTTTTCTCGTCAATATTTTTTTCCACACTTTGACGCTTTCCACCTCTCGCCAAAAAACGCCTCCAAACCGAATCCGAAGTTACAGAATAAACATTTGGGCATCCTTTGCATGCACGCATCTTGTCTGCTTTTTTATAAGATTCGCAACACACGAGTTTAATGTGTTTTCTCCCCAGAAGAATAAGAAGATCAGCAAAAAAACGACTGAAGTCATACACCCCCGCCAAAGGCGGTGGCTTGATGAGTGGGATCGCCTCAAAGGCGATCGTCCATGCACCTTCGGTGTGAATTAAAAGTTACCTTCATGTTTTGCATCCTCACCTTCTTGTTCACGAATATACGCTGTAATCTTCTCAAGTTCAAACCCAACCGTTGACACTGCGTAACCCCGTGCCCAGAAGTGCTCACCTGAATAATTGCGTTCTTTGCCGGAGAATTGTCTTGCAATGGCAATAGCACTTTTTCCTTTCATGAACCCAATCACTGAGGCAACTGCGTGTTTTGGAGGAATCATCACGCACATGTGTACGTGATCTGGCATAACATGACCTTCGATGATCTGACACTCTTTCTGCTTTGCAAGTGCGTGAAAGATGGCTCCAAGTGACGTGCGTACTTTTCCATAGAGTGCCTTTCTTCTTCTTTTTGGAATGAACACAATGTGATATTTGCAGTCCCATTTGCTGTGCGATAAACTTTGGTAAAGATCGGGCATAGTACGCTGATAGTCCCAAGGTGTTTTTTTATCAAGCCACCTGAGAATATTGTACTTCCTGATCTTTTGTTTTTGTTCTTTGGGGAACGGCCAAGCCTATGCGAGTCTCACTAGTCGAACTAGTGGATTACCTTTTGTGGGGATTTAGAACGATCTTTAAAGTTTTCGGGAAGCGGCATAGCTAAATAAAGACGATGACCGCAAACGTGATGACGTACGCAAATGCGAGTACGACGTTTACTGCTACCCCACCCACCGTTGCAATAAGCGATGAAGTTGCGCTTTTAAGCGCCTGCTCTCCCGTGCGGTGACGTGCGACTTCCGCTATAAAGATTCCCAAAAATAATCCAACGATGATCCCGAGCGGAGGAAAGGCAAAAAATCCAATAATCATTCCAAGAAGTCCTGCGAGAAGCGACTTTCTTGCTGCTCCCCCAAACTTTGCACCGAGCAATCCCGCTGTCCAATCCACAATAAGTGCGGCGACCGTCATGCCTCCAAAGATCCACAAGTGCCAAGGATCCATGTTTGTAAAATCATCCACAAAGGCATATACCAGCGTGGCGATAAACATGAGTGGGATTCCTGGGAGCATAGGAAGGAACGTTCCGAATATGCATAGGCACAGAAAAATGAGCACACAGATTTCAAAAATCATATAAAAAGAGTGTACAAAAAATCTTCCCCAAATACGAGGAAGATTTTTTTCTTGAGCAAAATGGACGATTATCCTTCTACGATACCGTTACAATCATTATCTATACCGTCGTATATTTCATTCATACTGGGATTTACGCTTGGTCCTGTTTCCGAATCATCACAATCATCTCCCCCGTAGTCATCACTTATAAATCCGTCGCCATCGCGATCATAATCGTTACGACCGTCACAGTTTTGATCAACACCATCATACCAATGCTCCGTTGCTCCGGGATGGATTGCTGCGTTGAAGTTATTGCAATCGGTTAACGCGGTATAGCCATCATGATCAAAGTCGCGAGTGCTCATTTTAAAACCGCCAAAACTTGCAAATGACAAACGAGGTGCAAGAATGAACATTCCTATGATACTTAAACCTAAAATGATCTTGCTTTTTGTTGTTTTGGATATTTTCATAACCGAGCATCGTACCGAATTTTGGAAGAAATGTCAATGAAACTAACTAAAAAAAGAATTAAGGATGTATTTCCTTAATTCTTTTATGGTCGGGCTGGCGGGGATCGAACCCACGGCCTCTTGCACCCCATGCAAGCGCGCTACCGCTGCGCCACAGCCCGGAAACGAGAGAAGAATATCCCGATTTTCTTCTTGCGTCAAAACATCATGTAAGCTATACTCGTGCCCGCCAGGGAGGGGTCGCATAGTGGCCTAGTGCGCACGCTTGGAAAGCGTGTGAACCGCAAGGTTCCGAGAGTTCGAATCTCTCCTCCTCCGCCACGACAATTTCTTATCGTGCAACGCACTTTCCGACGTAAGTGGGGCGACTGATAGGGATGTGTCCGATAACAAAATGACTCCTTTTCGGAGTCATTTTGTTATTACCTTGTACAGGCAGGGATTAATTTACCCTTATAATTTATAGATGGGTGAAAATGAGAATGTGTGTCTAGTGTACGGGGTCCAGTCCAGTACACGAATTCTTCAACGTGTAGATTTTTTACCACCTCGTTGTTCGGCGCTCCTGCCTGGGGCGCCTTTTGTTTTTGCCTTTTTTTGGTTTTTTTGCTAAGGTTTGCTCATTATTCTTGGCGTCCGGGAACAACGGACGATTACCTCATCACTATGCAAGCAGGATTTGTGGCCATTATTGGTCGTTCAAATGTAGGAAAATCTACGTTACTCAACACGCTCGTGGGTACAAAAGTGGCAATTACCACGCCTAAACCGCAAACAACGCGGCGCCCTATTCAAGGCGTTATTACCCGCCCCGAAGGACAAATTGTCTTCGTTGATACGCCGGGCGTGATGCAAAAAGCAAAAGATGCGCTTACCCAGCGCTTGCTCAGTTTTGCAAAAGACGCGCTTCACGACGTTGATGCCGTGATGTACGTGGTAGACCCTACACGCGCTATTGGTGATGAGGAAAAACAAGCATTCAAATTACTCGACTACGTTACCGCTCCAAAAATTCTTGTTATCAACAAAATTGATGACCGGATGTCAAAAAATTACATCGCATATTATCGCGACCTTGCAAAACAATTTGATGCATACGCCGAAGTTTCTGCGCTTACCGGAAAAGATACCGACACGCTTGTACGTTGGCTCTTTTCAAAAATGCCCGAAACCGATGCACTTCCCTACCCCGAGTTTCAATTCACCAACATGAGTAACACCGACTGGATGGCGGAACTTATTCGCGAAAAATTGTTTTTGCGTTTGGATAAAGAAGTGCCCTATTCCACACATGTAGAAGTTGATGAAATTACGCAACGAGAAAATGGCACCACCTACGTACACGGTATTGTGTACACCAATGCAGAACGCTATAAGCCGATGATTATTGGTCGCGGCGCGCGAGGCATTAAAGAAATTAGCCAGTCGGTGCGTAACGAATTAGAAGGCGTTACCGGAAAAAAGTATTTTATTGCGCTTGAGGTTGCGGTTGATGAGCGGTGGATGGGGAAATTTGAGTAGTCTTGTAGCCTTCAAGTGCGCCATCGGCGTGCAAAGTTTCAAGTGCAATGCTTACCCACGATGCAGGGCGCGGCACAACCGAAAGCACCAGCGGATTCTCGACGTTTGCAAGAATTTCAAACCGCGCAAACGCGTTTTCTGCCGTGATCGTCTGCACACGCACTTTTTCACCGTTATACACCATCTCGTACGATCCCCAATCTGCATCCGCAGTAAGGGTCGTGAGCGACGCGACATCCGCTTCCGAAGGGGCGGATGTTTCGTTTCCTTGCAGTTTATCCGCAAAATCTGAAGCTTGGTCGTAATACGACAAAAGACTTGTCAACAACGCATCAAGCTCGCCGATCGTTACCGTTGCGTGACGCGTGGTTACCAAACTTTCGTATTGCTCACGGGAAAGCCACAGCAAGCTGTTTCCCTCTCCGCTCAAATCCACATCTCCCGCTTCCCACGTTGCAGGAACCGACAAGTGCGTCCCCGTTTCCATACCGTCAGCGCGCAACGTTCCTTCAATCGCAACATCCTCATATTCAATTTCAGGAACCGGAACTCCAGAACCCACGGGTGAAGAAAATGCAATGGCTCGTGCGTCTTTTGATTCCTGCGTTTCTTGTCGTTCCGTTCTTTTCCATGCGACTGCGCTCGTTCCCGCATCCCACGTCGTGACGGTCACCTGCGTTTCGTCTTCTGTCGTCAATGGATTATCAAAACCCGCAGTCGTTGCTTCGAGCGTCATAGTTACTCCCTGCGCCATCGCAATATCCGTTGCCGCTTTTTCTGTAATCGCAAGAGGATTCGTACATCCCGCACCCAGAAAGAGGAGGCTGCTTGCGAGAAGAAGAGGGATGTGGCGCATATGTACTCATCATACCGCACCGTTTCCCTGTTGTCTTTTTTCAAGGAAATGAATCAAGCGCCCTTTCTGAATATCATCAAGTTTTATTGAATTTTTTTTCAAACATTCAACAATCTGTTCAGGATTTTCACACCTAAAGTCAGGATCATGCGCATGTAAAGCTTCTATCAAAAAAGGAATTGAAAAATAATCATACGGTAAAATTTTTCCTTTCGATACCTGACGAATGAACAATTTTGATAACTCATTCTTAGCGAAAGGTTCCTCAAAAAATTCGCGACGATGCGCATCAAGAAACTGGGCAATAACGGGAATCTTTAAATAAGCAAAAAATCTTTGAGCAATGCGCCTTGTATCATGGGAAGAGAGCGGTCTAGAAGAAGGAAGGATTATTCCAACAATAAACCTATATGACTCTTTACGTTGAATCATATCAACTAAAAATCTATGTAATGCATTATCTGAGCTGCCATGATTCTGTGCTTGCTCAAGAAATTCTGCTATTTTTTTGGGATTTTCCATGACCCATGCGCTCATCCCCCGATTTCCTTCTTGTTCTAATCTTGTAAGAAGGTTGTATACAGCTTCTTCGCTCAATAAACCCGGTTTATACACCTTCTCAAAAAATACCTCGGCTCGTGCTTCATCTTCAGAGACGGGGCGTGCGTCATCTTCTACATACTTCACATCCGGCAAAAAGGCGCTGTCGATAACGCGGGCCATGGTTGTGGGGTCGATTTTATCTTTCCACTGCGCAAGGCGCGGAAGAAGCTTTTTTATTCCTTCGGGACGATTTAAGACAGTTAATGCCAATACAATATGTGAGTAGTTACATTCTAATGTATCCGGACTTATTTTATCTGTATAAGCCAAAATTTGCGCTCGAAAAAAATCATAATCACCCCTATTTTCGAATAAGGAAAAGGTGATTCTTTTCCCTATTTCATCTACGGATAAATGGTTTAAACCTTAGTCTCCAGTTTTTAACGCAACGATATTATTAATGGTTTCTTCTGGCGTGAG
>CAYPWV010000013.1:0-24759 GCA_964414795.1 uncultured Gammaproteobacteria bacterium | reverse complement strand
TCCGAATATCCATAGGATGCAATTATACAACTGAGGGGTATATGGCAACGGGTCTTCTATCAATCGAAACTGTCATCGAGATCCTGCGTGCCCGCTTCATCGGCGGGCAGATGCTGGCACGCATTATGGACGAGGACGTGTGCCTCGTGATCGCGGAAGTCAAACTCGACCCGAAAAGTGTCGGCGACATCCTGGTCGCGGGCGTGACCTGGAAAAAACCCGAAGGCGGAATGGAGTGGTTGGAGAGCGTGAATGACCATTTCAGCTTCGACCACTGCAGCTACAAGGAGGGACCTGACGGTACAGCCACGGCTGATGGAGATCGGTTTCCCCTCTCCATCAACTTCCGACTTCTTCCGGTCGGTCATCCCGACATCGTCGTGGGATTCGCGAAGGCGACCGCGACGCTGGAGGAGCTGCTCCAGCAGCACAAGTCCCTGAAGCTCATCGGCACGGCAGACGGCCCGTCGTGGTCAATGACCGGCGTGATGACTCCGGATGGCAAACGGATCGGCATTGTTCGATTGGACTATACCTGTCGATGGACGAACGTTTTTTCGACGGGCATCACCCGAGTCCGAGTCGAGGAAGGCACGGTAATCGTGAACGGCTGGTTCAAGGGCAAGGACGGCGACATGGCCCATGGGAGCCGCCCCATCGAAGGTCACGGATCCACGTTCTTCGAGGCGGTCGCAAACGCCTACGAGAACTGAGCGAGCAACGAACTAGCGTGACTTTCGCGTGACCCGCCACGATGCCTTGTGCGTCGACGGCGGGTTTCCTGTTTTTATGAGGTGCGTTTTACGGAGGGGCGGGTTTGAAACCCGCCCGTACAAGTCCGCGCCCGTACATTCGTAAACGCGTGGCAAAAAGTATTTTTGTTCTTGCTTTTTTATCATTTTTCAGGCAAAGTGCTTGCACTCAAGAGAAGTTTTCGCCTCTGCGAAGGCAACTCGCGAGTAGTCAATCTCACCTCTTCAAGTCAAGGGAACAACTTGAACACCACTGGTACTGCCCGCCACCCGAACCACACCCGCCGCGTCCCCCGCGGCAAGACGGGAAAATGCAATCCGCTCGGATTGCTCAACCGACAGGCGCAAAAGGACGCCAAAAGGATCCGGGGAATGATTTCCTCGGTGAAAGGCAAAGACCGTCGACGAGAGCTGGCGGCTCTGCGTCGCAAGCTCATCGAGCTCCTGCAACGCTTCGTTCATACTCCCCAGGAGATCTCGACGGGAACCTTTACCGAAGTGGATACAACGATGCGGGAAGCGCGCGAGATCTATTTGCGCGCCCCGAAACCCAAGAGCTGGGGCAGGCCCGAGCGGCGAACGCAGATCAAGGGCGTCGGCAAGAAGGAGCTCCGGCGGATGCGGCGCAAGGATCGGACGAAGCCAGTCGTCGAGGAAGACGTGGTGACGACGGTGGCTTCTCCGACCATCTCGCCCTCGCCGCGGCGGCACGATCCGGAAGGCGATGCCTTCCAAACGTGGATCGACGAAGGGCGTCCGAACGACTAGGAACGAATGACGAGTGACTCCCGTGTCCCCGCTGTTGATGCCTCGTGCATCAGCGGCGGGCGTTTTGTTTTTATTGGGAAGAAATCTTGCAAAAAAGAAGAAAACGTTTACACTTCTTTCGCTCACTTTCGAGCAGCGACCGTACACACATTCTGCATTAGGAGACTCATCTGTGACAGACTCTGCTCCGCAAAATACCGCTTCTCCCAAAGGTCCTCACTGGCCCTTTCGCACCGAACAGATTCCTATTTCTGTGATGCTCGTGGAAGAAAGTGCTCACCCCCCGCCGCCCATCATCCAGCAATCGACTCCCACTCTTCTGAGAAAAAGAGAAATTCTGGAGATCATGAAGGCTGCGCTTCCAGGGTGGGCGGAATGCCTGGAGGACCTCTTCAAGGCGATGCAAAAAAAGCCTGAGGTACGCACAAGGGAACACGTCAGCAGAATTTGGAAGGCGAGAGAGTTTAGCCCAACCCCTGCCATTCCAAAGGAAAAAATCGTAGAAATTCTCGCCAAGATTCCACGTCCACCGGAATATGCGGCGGTGCTCCGCACGCCAAAGTGGGTCTCCCGCTTCTTGCCTTTCGTGCTGCAGTTCAGCTGGGAGGCAAATCCCGGCAGCATCAAAGCGCGGTAGAAGAGACACCTCTGTACGTCGCTCGTCCGTTCCCAGACCTCTTCGGGGGTCTGGCTGTTTTTTTTAATTTTGAGGGTGATTTTCTTTTGGGTGAGCTGGGGGCGTTTTCCTCCTGAGGATTGTTCGTGGACTTTGAGGCGTTTGCGCTCCACGAGACGCCATGAATGGCGTCTCTGCGTTTTCTTCTCTTCCGCTTCTATCTCCCTCCTCCATTGCAGCATTCTGCCCACCATTCTCGCGCAACCATTTTTCGCCCTCCTTATCTGTATCCTCTATCTCATCAAGACTTCCCTCCATCTCACCTGCTTCGCGACGAGAAAGAAGAACGGGAGACTTTGAATTATCGATAGGTTTTCCGGTTGCAAGATCTGCTCGCTCTCCTCCAGGACCTTCATTTAGATCAAAAAGATCGGTGTTATGCGATTCTAAACTCGCTACTAACCTTCGCTCAACACCCACGCGAGTTGTGGGCTCTATCCGTCTTCTCATTTTTCCATATGAAGATATTTTACCATCTTCTTTCTTTTTTCCTCATTTTTTGCTAACATTCCTCGACCTGGCCAATGAGATGATCGCTCCCACTCCGCTTCCCACGTCGCCCTTCGGGCTATGTTAGGGATTGCTACGTTTGGGAGAGGAAAGTCCGAACACCCTTTCAAGAGCAATCTTGATCGCAGAAAAGGCGTTGCTAACAGCAACCAAGCGCAAGCTTAGGGAAAGTTTCGCTCCGACGTAAGAAGGAACGGAGTCTGTACTGAGGGGAAACGCTCAGAAGGACGCAACAGAGACATTCAAATCCCCTTCGATTCGTTCATGGGGACAAAAGGTGAAACGTATAGGATGCACGAGACGCGATAAATCGCGTCTCTACGCTTCCCTATTCCGCGTATGGTGACATGCAGCGGTGGCAAACCCGCCTTGGTGCAAGAGCAAATTTGGTAGCTCGCGCCGAGCGTATCAGCAATGATACGCCCAGAGAGATGATCATCCCTGACTGCCGTCAGGCAGGCCCGACAAAATTCGGCTTATGATTTGACCAGGATAATAAAAACGCCCAACAGGGCGTTTTTATTATCCTGCGCGAAAAGTACGGGCGTAGCATTCTTGAAATACGGGAATGCTACGCCCCTACGTCTCTTACCCTGCTATACTCCTCCCATATGCGTCGTGCAGATTTGGCGTTCGCTACGCTTTTGGTGCCTCTTGATTATCTTGCGCTTTTGGCTGCGGCTTCATTTGCGTATAGCTTGCGCTTTGCGCCGTGGCTGACTGCATACATTCCTGTACAATTTTCGCTGACGTATGCCGAATACATTACTACGGTGCTTGGCGTGAGTATTTTTTATCTCTTCGTGTTTGCGCTGTCGGGGTTGTATGCCGTTCGTCCGAAGGGCGGCATTTTGCAAGAGGTGTTGCGTATTGGCATTTCATCCTCTGCAGCAATGGCGCTCGTGCTTGCGATTGCGTTCTTTTCTCGGGAACTGTTTGATTCGCGTTTTATTATTCTTGCGGCGTGGGGATTGAGTATTGTTTTTGTTTCGGGAACACGTATTGCTACACGCTTTCTGCAAAAAGCGCTCCGTTTATTCGGTGTTGACGTCAACCTACTTGTGGTTATTGGAAAAACAAAAACAAGTCAAAGCCTTCTTCAGGCGCTCGCAAAACATCCCAGCTGGGGCTATCGCGTCACGTTAAATATCGCACATTTTACTCCTGATGCAGAAAAAAAATTGCGCATGTTGCGTAGAGAAGGCCGGATTGATGGTATTCTTCTTGCAAATCCTGATGCGCCGCGTGAAGAAATTCTTGCCGCAAAAACTTTTTCCGATAACGAACATTTAGCATTTTTGTATAGCGCAGATTTGTTTGCAGGAAGTACTTTGCGGCCTATTACCCATTCTTTTGGCGATTCGCCGGTTATTGAAGTTCCTAAAACGCCTCTTGATGGATGGGGAGCCATTTACAAACGATTTTTTGATATCTTTGGCGCACTTTTTCTCATCATCCTTTCACTTCCCTTGCAGATTCTTGTTGCCATTGCGCTGTTCATTGAACAGCCGGGAAGTATTTTCTTTCGCAAACTTCCTAACGGAAAACATGTGACACGCGTTGGCCAGCATGGAAAACCTTTTCGCTACATCAAATTCCGTTCCATGATTAAACATGCGCACAGCTATCGTTTTGATCCCGCATTTTTAGAGAAGTATGGAAACATGCGCGAAGGAACTCCGCTTTTTAAACTTGCCAAAGATCCTCGAGTAACCCGCGTTGGCGCTTTTATTCGAAAGTTTAGCTTGGATGAAATTCCTGAATTTTATTTAGTGCTTTTTGGAAAAATGAGTCTGGTAGGCCCACGTCCGCATCTGCCCGAGGAAGTTGATGCGTACAAACCGCACGAAAGACGGGTGTTGACCATAAAACCCGGTATGAGTGGACTGCCGCAAATTAGCGGCCGGGCAAGCCTTGACTTTGAGGACGAAGTCCGCCTAGATATGCACTATATTGAGAACTGGACCCCCTGGCTTGATATCGCTATTTTGCTTAAAACTCCGTTTGCCGTACTCTTCCGGAAAGGAGCTTATTAACCTGTTGTTATGCGCGTTGCACTTGTCCATGATCATTTACTGCAGCAAGGAGGAGCTGAACGTGTTTTAGAAGCGTTGGGAGCGCTCTGGCCCCAGGCACCTTTGTATACGCTAGCCATAGACACCGATCAATTTCCGCAATTTGCGGCGCGAGAAGTGCATACGTCTTTTTTGCAGCGTATGCCGCTGCGCAATACGTTTTTTCGTTGGCTTCTCCCGCTCATGCCCACTGCGGTTGAAAGCTATGATCTCCGCAATGCGGATATCGTAGTTTCGAGCGTGAGCGCGCTTGCAAAGGGTGTTATTACGCATCCGCATACCGTGCACATTTGTTATTGTCACACACCGACGCGGTATCTTTGGTCGGAAACGGAATACCTTGAAGAGCTTGATGTGCCGGGATTTATTAAATATTTCCTTCCTCCTGTTCTCTCCCATTTGCGTACATGGGATCGCCTTGCCGCAGAACGGGTAGACTTATTTATTGCAAATTCAGAAACGGTGCGGAAACGCATTAAAAAATATTACGGAAAAGAAAGTATCGTGGTCTATCCTCCGGTTGATGTAGATCGTTTTACCATAAGTACACATCCAGAAAAAAAGTATTTTCTTGCGGGTGGACGTTTAGTTGCATATAAGCGCTTCGATATTATTATTGATGCGTTTACGAAGTTAGGAAAACCGTTGGTGGTTTTTGGTACAGGACCTGCGGAACAGATGCTTCGCAAACGCGCGGGAACAAATATTACGTTTGTAGGACATGTAAGCGACGAAGAACGTGCACGCCTTTTTTCTGAAGCGATTGCTTTCATTAATCCTCAAGAAGAAGATTTTGGCATTACTGCGGTAGAAAGTATGGCGTCGGGTCGCCCGGTGATTGCGTATGGCAAAGGAGGAGCACTGGAAACCGTGCGAGAAGGCGTTACGGGAACGCTTTTTTACGAGCAATCTGCGGAAGAGCTTATGGATACGGTGCTCCATTTTTCTCCTGATACCTTTTCTCCTGCTACTATTCGTGCTTTTGCAGAAACCTTTTCTCCCCATGTTTTCAGACAACGCATGCTCGAAATTGTACGGGAACGCTACGCACAGCATACCCAAGAACAATTAGGAGACCGGTAATCACACTCCATGTCGCGCATCGCCATCGACATTCGTCCGCTTGTTGACCGCCACATGACCGGCGTAGGATTTGCTCTTTTTGAGGCGCTGAAAGAGCTTATTCCTCATGCATCTCCCGCACGAGAATATGTGCTTTTTGTTTCGGGAACCGAAGAAACACTTGCTCGACTTCCTGAACTTCCTAAAAATCCTCATGTGCACCTCGTGCAAAAAAATATTCCCAATAAACTTGTGATGATTGGGTCGCTGTTTCAGGAAGATTTGCTCGACATGTTGCTTGGCGAACCGTGCGATGCGTGGTGGTTCCCCAATTGGACGATTATTGCCACAAAAAAACCGTTTGCACTTACGCTGCACGATTTAAGTTTCGTGCACACGCCTCACTTTTACCCTCGCAAAGATCGCGTGCTTCTTGCACTTGCAAAGCCCGAGGAATCCGCAAAAAAAGCAGCGCAGTGTATTGCCGTATCCGAACACACTGCAGAAGATAGCAAACATACCTGGCGTATTTCTCCCTCAAAAATACATATCGCCCCCTTGGGAGTAGATGCTTCTTTCTGCCCGCGAGAGCAGCCTTCTGATAGATCGTACCGTGCGAGTTATGATCTTAATCGCCCGTATATTCTTTCGCTTGCAACGCATGAGCCGAGAAAAAATATTCACGGCATTCTTGAAGCGTATCAAGAGGCGAAAAAAAGAAACCCTGCGATAGCTCCGCTTGTTCTTGCAGGCAGTGCGCAAAATTCTTTTCCCAATCATCTCCTCAAACATGTTCACGTTCTCGGATACGTTCCAAGTAAGCATCGTCCTGCGCTTTTGCGCGGCGCACAAGCGCTTCTCTTTCCGTCGTTTAATGAAGGATTTGGTCTTCCGGTACTTGAAGCCCTGGCCTGTGGCACTCCGGTCGTAACCAGTGCCGCAACACCGCCCTCATCGCTGTTTACCCACGGCATTTTTCCTGCTGATCCGTACAACACGCATGATATTGCCGATGCGCTGTTACGCTGTCTTGCGATACCAAAAAATCAGCAAACGGCACATATGTATCATGCCCAAACCATTCCTTACACGTGGAAAAAACATGCGGAGAAATTGGAATCTGTTTTTCAGC
The DNA here is from genome assembly GCA_964414795.1 of uncultured Gammaproteobacteria bacterium. Classification (GTDB taxonomy): domain Bacteria; phylum Patescibacteriota; class Patescibacteriia; order UBA9934; family UBA9934; genus JAGORL01. The sequence goes on along the minus strand of CAYPWV010000013.1, from coordinate 17,784 downwards.
GACTTTGTTAATCCCCCACAAGACCCTTTCCCGCTGCAATCGTGTCATCTGGCATTTCGGTAGTGAGTGCGCCGGCTCGGGCGGTAAGTACTGCTTGCGTTTGCGTATCTATGCCTCGAAAAAGAGCGTCGGAAATAAGCTTTCCATAGGTATCGACATCGGCATCTGAGGGAGTGTAAGTGATTTCTATTTGTGCTGCGCCTGAAGTAACATCGTCAGGAATTTCGCTGATATTCCAGGTAAGCACACGGGATGCGTCATCGTATGCAACCGAACCTGTGCTGGTGTTGCGAATTGCGTTGAATCGTACGTTTTGCGGCAGTGTTGCGGTAATGGTGACGTCGTGCACGGCGTGGAGTGCACGCGTAAATGACCATGTTAGTACAAACGTAGTCTCTTCTCCTACTTTTGGAGGAAATGTTCCGCTTCCCAAAAGTGCCCCGCTTTCATCGTAATACCGAGCGCTTGAACCAAGAGAAACGCTCGCGTTTACTGATACGCTTAACGGCAAACTTTGCACAGTTACGCCGCCGCTTGTAACGTAGGCCGTAACAGTAAACGCAGAAACACTTCCGCTTGCAAGAACATCTTCAAGGGGAAACAGGAAGGAATAGGTTTTTCGTTCGGCGGGAGCAAGTGTTCCGATATCTGCTGCGCTAAGGATAACGCCTTGTGCGGTAATTTTTGCCTTCCCCACGTTTGCGCTTTTCCACACGAGAGGAATGCCACTTTCGGGCTGAAAATCTAATCGAACTTGCGCGTCACTTACCGCTGCTGCTGAAATATTTGCAAGTTGCACACTTAAACGAAGCTGGTCACCCGGAACTACGGAAAGCGTTGAGGAAGATCCGTTTCCCGCGAGCGCTACGCTGAGCGCTCCCCCTTGTACATTTGTAAGCCAGGTTGTTTTGCCTTGTGTATACGATTTTTCCTCATTACTTTTTAAAAAGCTTTGCACGTTCATTTCTTGCAAATCTTGTACTTCGCTTGCGTATGCGCCCTGCACGGTTTGGGTGATTAACGCTCCGGGCACAAGTGTTCCGAGCGACCATGCGGTTCCCTGGCCTGCAGGAAGAGGCGGATTCCACACTTGGGGAATAAAACCCGAAGGCAAGATAAATTCTGCCTCAGCATGTTGTGCCAACGCTCCTGTGTTCGTGAATGTGGCGGTATACGTAACTGCTTCGCCTACGGTTGCTTTTTCTGGACCGGTAAGTGTTGCGGTGAGCACACTTTCGTGCACGGCAACGTCGGCGCTCGTGATAGAAGAAAAATCTGCGTTGAAATTTGCAGGACGATAGGTGGTAACAATTTGTATACGATCGTCATCAGGAACATTTCCGTACCACATGCCGGTAAGTGTTATTTTTCCATCAGAATGTTGGCCGAGTGTTCCTACATTCCACACCAATTGCTCTTCGTTTGTGGGTGCAGGAACGAGTGTGGACGGTTGAAAACCAGGAGGCAAATTTACATCCAGGGAAAGCTGGGCCAGCGCAATACTTCGGGGATTTTGATAAGAAATTTCTACCGTCACCTCTTCGCCACTCCGTACCGCGGAAGGAACGAAAACTTCAACCACTACCGCTTCGTCTGAAGAGTTGCGATTTTCCCACCACGCCCATCCTCCGTATGCGCCTCCCAAACCCAACAGTAAAAGAAACAATACGAGAATAATTCTTCCCAGCATGCGCGTAAAACCTCCGGGAGACCGGGTAACGGTGGCTAAATCTGCGTGGTCTCCTTTGTAAATTGCGCGAAGTCCCTTTTCAATATCATCTACGTCGTGCGCAACTTGCTGTTCTGTAGCTTCATCCGCAAGCATGCCCTCACTTCGCACATGGACGTGTGTAAACGCAGGCTTTTTTTTGGGTTGTTCTTCTTTTTTATGATAACGCATATTTAGCGCTCAAAAATCCATCCCGCAAAAAGATCGTTGTATTGCTGTTCTTCGTAGAGTGTATCTTTTGAAACGTTATTGGATACCCAAAGAGGCATGAACGTAGGAGGAACATGTACGCGTACCAATACATTTTGATCAACGCCTGATTGCTTTTGCACAGTCATGGCATACGACAACGCATCATGCGCGCCAAAGATGTTTTTAGCGAACGTCCAGGCATGAGAAGTATCGGTACGCATAGCATTCCACGGCAAGCGATAGGTAAATGAAACGGTTTGTGTTTCTCCCGGAGCGGTTTGGATCCAGTTTCCGAGCACGGTTTTTCCTTGTTCATCCCAAATATCTGTTTGCGTGATAGGGTCTTTGCTTACGTTTTGCATCTCAAGCGACAAATCCTCGTCGATCGCTAACGGATATTCTGCGGTTTGGAAATCGGTGCTTGCGGGAGCTTCAAATCCCGTTCCGGTAATAAACGTGCTTCCTTTGGGAATGTAGAGACGCACGTAATCTACATTATTTGTTCCGGTAAAAAGCGCATGTGCCATGCCGAGATGCGTTTGCGTAAGCGTAACCGTATTTTCGAGCGTGCCGTCTTCGGCGATGGTGGTATCTACGGTTACGTCTCTTTTGAGCACGCTATCGGTTTTTCCGCCTCCAATATTGGTATGCACGACCATCAAATAATCATCCGACGCTTGACGCATTTCTCCTGTCCATCCCAGTGCTTTCATGGTGCTCTGGAGTTCGTTATCTGAAAAATACACCTGCATGTCGCGCTCATTGAGCGAATCTACAAATACACTTGCAACCTGCAAGAGCGTTTGTGCGTTTGCCTGCGCGAGGGCATCAAAAATATGCTGCGTGAGATTGCCGACAATAGCTTTTGGTTGATTGGTTTCTTTATCGTAGTTTATTTCTGCTTCTTTTTGCATTTCAAAGAGTACATTTTCTGCGTTGAGCGTGGTGCCATCTTCAAGAGTGATGGGCCCCAAAACGGTGAGAAGACGTTCCAAAACTTCTGCGTTTATCGCAAGAACACCATCAACCGAGGGACCTCCTGCAGACTCGTAAAACCAAAGCATTTTTCGCGCCGACGTAGGGAAATCGGGGAACCAGTTTGCATCTTGAAATTCCCAACGTGCACGCACGAGTTGCAGCGGCCCTGGAGCTGCAACAAATTCTTGCAGTTGACCCTGTACATCATACGTTCCTCCTCCGGGAATGCGCATGTCGGTAATTGCACCATTATCAAAAGAAACTTCTGCAAAGGAGCCCATAAATCCTCCGGTTGCCCGCAGTTCGGTGTTATTTTGGAATACCACCATGTAGGTGTGTTTTTCTCCCGCACCTAACAAGGTACTTAGCGCATCGGCGTGCGTTACTACTTCACCAAAGCTTTGGGCAAGAACGGGTAACAAATCGACCATTTTTGCCACACGATCGTGCATGTCTGATGGAACCACTGCCAAGTCAATTCTTTGAGATGCAGCTGCTGCATCCTCCATTTCGGGAAGTGCTTCCTCAATATACGCAACCATAATTGCCAAACGATCGGTAACACTGAGTGCTTGTGCGGCAGAAACGTCATCCATTCCCTTAGCAAGAAGCGTGGAGGCGCGCGAAACATCTTCGCCAATATCTACGAGCGCTCGTGCGGTAGTGGCCGTTTTTTCGGTAGAAGGAATAAGGGAAATAGCGGCCGCAACAACGCCATGAATGTCGCCCAGCGAATCGGAAGCAGAGGCAAAGGCTCCGGATGCATTACCAAAAAGCGTAGAAGCTGCGGAAAAGTCTTGCTCTTGCAGCGCATCGGTGCCGCGCAAAAACTGGCTAAGCCCCGCAGAACTTTGTGCTTCAACCTGCTGTTTTGTAGAACGCGCGCTTGCAAACACAAAAGATGCTTGCAGGGGCAAGAGAACTATTGCCGCAAGGGTTGCAAAGGCAAGGGATGCTTTTGCATGCACTTTCCAATGCTTTCTAGGGAGCACCTGGTAAGAAGCAGGAGGCAAAAGAGTCTCGGCGGCAAGCGTTTCCTGTGCTCCATCTGCGTACGAAACGACGAATGTTTGCTCTTCGGGGATCGAAATCTCTTCTTCCTTTACCTCGATGCGATCGAGCACTTCTTCGAGCGAAAGAGCAGGTGCTACGTCTTGCACTTCTTCTTTTTCGAATTCTTCGGCTAATAATTCGGCAAAAATGTCTTTTGGTTCAATTCCCAACACCTCTCCGGCAACAGAAACGGCCTGATCGTATCCACGCCCTGCAGGATACGCGCCGATAATCGGAAATGAACGAGCGGGTTTGAAACCCGCCCGTACCGTCTCCTTTCCATCTTCAACTATCTGATCAAGCGCACAATCTTCTGCAAAATGTAAATTTCCGTTGTGATACTCCACAAGCGGAGCTTCATCTGCAAAAATATCCGCATCTTCAACTACAAGCGCATCGCGCACGGCGTCTCCCTTCGCATGCGACAATCGTACGATGTAAGGTGAAGTGACATTCGGCGTTCCTTGATGGAGTGGGATGCTTCGCTCGTCATCTGTAGGCTGCACAGCACGAAGCAAACGCTCGGGGAGCGCATCATCAAAAGGCTGTTGAAATTTATTGAAATCATCACTCACAATCGTTTGAATGCGTTTTGCAAATACATTTCTTTCATTTCCTTTGCGCACTCTTCCCAATTATACCTCTTTGCACGACATGCAGCAGAAGTTATCAGTGATTTCCATGCGGTTGGTTCTTGTATGGCGTGACGCATTACCGCAGCCCAGGCAAGTGCATCGTTTGGCGGCACAAATTGTGCAGATTCTTCACCGAGCGTTTCGTGAAAAATGGGGATATTGCTTACGGCGATGGGGGTTTTAAGAAGTGCAGCTTCAAGAGGAGGGATACCGAATCCTTCGATACGCGCAGGATGTGCGAGGAGCGCAGCGTGTTTAAGGAGAACGTGCATTTCGCCGTCTGTGGGCGCATGAATAAAGCGTACTTTATCTGCTACGCCAAGATGTTCTGCAGTTTGCTGCAACTTTTCAGCAAAGGCATCGTACTTTCCTGCAAAAACAAGCTGAAGACGTGGAAGATCTGCACAGTTTTGCAGTGCTTCGAGCAGGATGCGCTGATTTTTATGCGGATACATGTTCCCTACCGACAAAATATACGGCTCTGCAACTGCAAGTTTTTCCAGCGTTGCCAAAGGATCTGCAGTAGGAGCCTGGACACCCTGATAGATTACCGATATTTTCTGAGGTTTCACGCGAAAATGCGATAAAATGCTTCGCTTTGTGGTTTCTGAAATAGCGACGATATGACGCGACTTGTGCACCGCGTGTTCAAGTACATGGCGAAAGGCGGCGAACTTCAGCCCGTGTACGAAAGCTCCGCGCGTTGTTGCATGCGCAGCTTCTTCATCTTCGAGCAAAATGAGATCGTGGAGCGTGACCACAAAAGGCACTTTTGACCATATAGGGACATTCCAATGCGGATAGTGCATGGCCTGCACTTTGGAAAGAAGGATTTCCCGAGGAAATGCGAACTGTTCCTTTGCGGAATACCAAGGAATGTCGACAAGACGCTTGGTAAAGTTTTTCTGCTTAATGACAAAATCGTGAAAGTTTTCTTTTTTCAAAAAAATAACGTATTCGGTTTCTTTATCAATCTCTTGCAAATGCATCACTAATTCTGCGACATAACGGCCAATACCGCCACCGCCAACACGAGGCCCGAACATGCGTGCATCAATACCGAGTTTCATGCAGGTATTTTATCATGGAAGATGAGGTTCTGAAGTTGTGAAGAAATGAAGATAGGAAGAAGGGGAGATCATGTCTTCCCAACTTCAAAACTCTTCCTTTCCTCCCCTCCTTTCCTCTTTCTTTTTCCCCACATTTTTCTTCTCACGAATGCGACGTTCTTGCGAGCCCCACGTAGGTCTTGTGGGAATGCGGACCTCGGGGACTTCTAAGGCTTTACGAATTATTTCTTCTACTCTTGCCTTGGCAAAGTGCTTATTTTCTAATTGCGATCGCGTGGTTTGGCTTTTTGCAAGAAGCTCGCCCTCGGCCGTAAGCTGCGATTTTAATTTCTCCGCAAGTCTTCTGCGTTCGTCATACGTAAGCATTGCCAAACGCCAAATATTCACCCGCGCTCGTACTGCAGAATCCGTGGTATTTACCCCTTGTCCGCCGTTACCGCTTGCACGCATAACGTCGTAGGTAACGAGGTGAGGGGGAATGAAAAAATGTACGGACATACGCTAAAAAGTATACTGCAAAAGCTTACGGAAAAATGCTTTTTGTGATCTTGTACGCATTTCCGTGGCTTAGCATACCGAGATACGATGATAGCGATTCTTTTTTACTATCCGTTCGTACTTTTTTCATCATACGGCGTTTTGTTGTTGTGCGTATTACCCGATGGTGAGGAAACTGTACCCAACCAAGAAAATCAATTCCTGACGCGATTGTTGCAAGAGATACTTTTTTTGGATGCAGCGCAAGATGTAATCGTGTTTCCAAAAATGTAACGATCTGCGGAAGGAGATTTTCTAAATATGCTTTCTGTTCGTGGATAAGAACAAAATCATCTGCATAACGAATATAGTACTTGACCTTCAAATGACGCTTCAGAAAATGATCAAATACACTCATATAGACATTCACGAGAAGCTGGCTCGTGAGGTTGCCAAGTGGCAATCCAATACCAGGTTTTCCATCGGAATGAAAGCTTCCGATGACTTCCGAAAGTAACCAAATAATCTCCGCATCATCGACATGTTGCTTAATAGCATCGACAAGAATTGCGTGATTAATGTTGGCAAAGAATTTTCTGATATCACATTTCAATACCCAAACGGTGTGAGTATGATTTTTTGAAACAATCGTCGCAAATTCTCGTAAACGATTGACGGCGCGGTGCGTACCTTTGTTTTGACGACAAGAATAGGAATCGAAGATGAACTTCTTGTCGAAATGTGGATAAAGAATACGATAGATTGCATGATGCACAAGCCGATCACGCACCGTTGCTTTATGAATGTCCCTCGGCTTTGGATCGTTGATCTTGAAGGCGTGATATCCGTCATGTCGGTATGTCTTTTTATCGAGGTCGCCATGCAACGCGATAACATTGTCCATAAGATGCAGTCCAAAGACCGCGACATCTTCTCGCTTTCTTTTTCCAGACAAAAACTCCCACCATGCGGCAAGCAAATTTTCAATCGAGATGATATCCTGATACACATTATGAAGCCGCCCCCTAACTCTCTCTCTCTCTCTCTCTCTCTCTCTCTCTCTCGTACCGGAAACGCGTCGATTCTCCAGCGTATCAAAGAAGGATATTTGCTTTGGATGAACATTTCGCCGCATATTCCCAAGGGGGCACGATTTACGATTGGTGCTCGAATCGAAAATAACCTTCTCGATCTGTTGGAGCTGAGCTATGTAGCATATTTTAGCGACAAAGAGAGAAAAAACGCAAAAATCACCGAATGTATTTTTGTTCTTGATACAACAAAGTTTTTAATCACAACGGCTTGGGAAGGCAAGCTTATCGCCAATAAGCAATGTGAGGACGTTGCAAGGAAACTCGATGAAATTGGAAAAATGCTTGGCGGGTGGAAGAAAAACCTGGAAAACCCTGAACGAAAAAACCATCCCACGAAGCTTTAGCGGAGTGGGACGGAAAAAGGCACTTTCGAAGACGGAACACAAACTGATTGTCCGCATTCCACCTATTGTCCGGCTTCGCCCAATTGTTGTTGAGCCACGACCCATCCTCATTGCGTTCAACGTTGAACACCTTCGGATTGCCGTCCGAGTCGAATTGCATGACGTGCCTCCCTTGCCACTGCCCGCCTATCTTAAAAGAGGTCGAGCTGTATTTTATACGGGATAGAAAATCCACTAGCACGTCATACCAAGTTCTTGTTTTTTTATTTGGACATCATGCACATCCTCCAAAGGAAACAATAGCCGCCTTTGCACTCAACACGCATGTGCCGAAAAGGTCTCGATAAGCCATAGCCGACCGATGCAACCAATCTGTCGATAAGCATACCAAAAATTTCCGCGCCGACCAAAGTGACAAAGATTCAAAGCATCAAAAAAGAAATTAAGTTTTTAAGGGTTTCCCACCTTCGCTAAAGCTTCGGTTGGGTAAACTTGCGAAGACGGAACACAAACTGAGAGCCCGCATCCCACCTATAGTCCGGCCCCGCCCAAACGTAGTAGTCGAGCCACGATCCATCCCCAATGCGCGCAACGCCGAACACCCCCGGACGGCCGTCCGAGTCGATAATAGGCTTCATGCCTATACGCACCCATTCGTGCATCGGTTGATCTACATATTTTAAGCGGTAATAAGGACCCACTTCTGCTGGACAAAGCTCAAGACCAAGCGCTTCGGCACGAGCAAAAATTTCTTGTGTTGTTGCTCCATTTGGGAATCCAAGATCTTCTACACGCAGTCGGATCAATGTCTCCTGTTCAGGATTTTTTAACGTCGTAAAATCTTTACTCCGCATCATCGAGCGAGCATATTCTCCAATTTTGAAACCACTTCTTTCTAAAAGATCCTCTAATACTCTTTCAGTTTTGCCGCCAATTTCAATCTGCTCTCGACGAATACGGTCTTCGGGGAAGGATGTAAAAACATGTTCAACGCCTTCTGGAAGACGGTTGAAGATGCCCGGCTCAAGCTTGCCGACGTATGCCTTTGTTGATTCGTTTATTTGGTCGATCGAATATGCAATCTGATTCTCGCTACATTCAAAGATTATAAGAATGTCCTCGTTCACATTCCGTTGCTTGCGGAGTTCAGTGACACGGGGATCTTTGTCGTAGCCGAAACCCTCGATAGGAGCGTTCATTTCGTAGAGGAAAACAAGGTCATCTTTGCTAAGGATTTTTCCATCGCGAACTTTTTGGTCAAGCGCCGTGAGAAGCTTCATGTCAAAAGCTTTTTTATCGTATTTATCTCCTCCAGGAAGATCTTTATAAAAACTTTGAGCCGTCTCAACGAGTGTGGGTTCAAGTGATTGTCGCTTATCGACTCCACGAACCTCGGCTACCTGATCTTGCTCCATCCGAATAGCAATCCGTGGCTCCGTTGGTACTCCAGCTTGATTATTAGTGAAGTAAACATAAAAATCACCGGCTTCAAGTTGGCCCTCAGCCGATCCCTCTGCGGTACACCAACCAGTACCCTTGCCTTTAATGTCGCGCTGAAGAAGTGTTGAATCTGATCCTTTGACATATTTCTTCCATTCTCCCACCAAGGATTCCTTATCAAGTCTTCCGGCCGTTTCCACTTGGGCAAAGGCATAAAGTTTGGCAAAATCCTTGGAACGAATGGCACTCAGAATCTGATCTTTTTTCTTTTGCGTTTCTTCATCGGGCACAAAATAGGGCGCAGGAAGTTCGAGCCCGTGTTCTTTGAATTGGAGCATTTGTGTATACACCCAGGCCAAGGCTTCGGAGTTCAATTCAGCGAATGGAGCGATTGTGTCTACTGTACGCCTAGAATAATCGAGGCGTTCTTTGTCGAGAGAACCCATCTTCTCAAGGGAGCGAACCACAAGATACCGAAACCACATGGGTTGCTTTGCGTCATTCTCTTGAAGATAGTCTAGCCAGGAGGTGAGCGTCTGTTTTTGAATAGCATGTTTCTCCTGGATCAACGCTCTGTAACGAGCGATGACGGCATCGTGTTTTCCTTCGAGGGCCGGGATTTGGGCACCCATACCACGTTCAATAACGAGCTTTTTTTCTGAAGCATAAAGACCTTCTGCAATGTGTGTAAGCGTTTGCTGATCATGTATCTGCATGGTGTAACGATTGAGAATATCCTCTTTAAGCTTACGGAAGGCTTCATTTTTGAGAGGATCCTGTTCGCGAATTTCAATAATATCACCAGCATTTTCATCTCCTTCTTCCGCCATTACCAAGAGATCATCGCTTGAAAAGCGATCTTCCAAAAACTGAAGGTAGGCGTCGATGCGGCCTTCCTTACTTTTTGGCTCACGATAATTTACATCTCCTTTATGGAGAGCTCTATCACGAGCGATAGTACGGTTAACCTCGGGAGAACCTGGCAAATCAGCATATTTCTCCTTCAAAAAACCTGGATTTTTACCTTTTTCCATATATGATTTCATCAAAATACTTTTCGAGCTCCTCTGTTGTAGAAATGGGTCTTGAAAGATTCTTCTTTTCAAAAATATCTTTTTCAACTATGGCCATTATATCAAGTACATTCATATTTTTCATGATAATCCCCTCATCTTTCTCGCAAGTCGATATAGTTTATACGCCAAAGGCCTTAGGGGAACGTCAAACGTTCCGGGCATCGAGTAATAATTGCCGCCGAAACCAGATTTAAAACGAGTGATGCCAGCCCAGGGGTGTGCCGCGTCGGCATCTTCGGGGGCAACGCCCCAAAAATCGTATGCAGTCATGCCCTTTTGCGCAGCATCTTCCAAAAGTGCGGCATGAAGTGCATAAGGCGCCATCACATCGCGATTGGTATTTGAGGACGCGCCGTGCAGGTACGTTCGCGTATCGTCTGCATCAAGCATTATGTTCGCGGCGAGGTCTTTTCTTTGATACGTCGCGAATGCGAAAAATGCCTTGCACGCAGGACCTTGAAACTTGTCGATAATTGCCTCGTATCGTTCAACGCTATGTGCAAAAAAGCCATCACGCTGCGCCGTTTCATGCATCAATGTCAAAAAACGAGAGATTCCTTCACCGCCCGCATATTCCACCTGCACACCTTTTTTTTGCGCTAAACGAATATTATATCGCGTTTTTGGCTTCATGCGTGCATACATTTCCTGAGTATTCAGCGATAGAGGAACAACGATGGTATGTGCCGGATGCCGTTCGACGGCAAACATGCTTTTCTCGGGAACAATCGCGGGCTCTATTTTAAGAAATGCGCTTTCTGCGCAGTGTTTACGCAATATCTCCATCTGTACTTCGATGGGTGCGTCGCCCAGTGGACCCTTAGGAAAAAGCCAATATGAGGCACTGAGTGGTAAAGGTTGCCACACGCCTTGTGCAAGCACCACGCCCTGCGCAGTTTGCTCGTAGATGCGCTGTACCGGAGCGCCGAGGGACATCTGCACCTCTCCCCACTCCCACATCTGCAAAAATGCCCCAAAAGGCGGAGCGTATTTTTTTACTTCTGCATTCCATTCTTGCGGCGTCATACTCGTCATGCCGGACACCGATCCGGCATCCAGCGTCAATAGTTTAATTAAGTAACGATGGATCCCGGGTCCCTGCCTCGCCGGCAGGCAGGAAGCCCGGGATGACGAAATTGGGAATTCTTTTGGTGACCATAGCTATTTTCTTCCCAGCATACGAAGTGCGGACTTAATGCGCTCTTCGGGTGATGCTCCCTGCACATGCGGAAGCACGGCAGCAATATCTTCTTTTGAATATCCTAAAGACTCGAGCGCATCTGCAGCATCGTCTTGCACTTTTACACCTGTTGCATCAACAAGAACTCCTTTTAAATCAAGGATGATTTTCTGCGCCGTCTTTTTTCCTACGCCCGAAATGCCGGTGAAAAAGGACAAATCTCCCGCTAAAATCACCCGACGAATGGTGTCCGAACTTCCGGCTGACATAATTTTCATACCCGCTTTTGGACCAACGCCCTGTACGCCAATGAGTGCCTCAAACAAGATCAAGGAATCGGGCGACGTAAATCCATATAAATCATGACGATCTTCGCGAATGACTTCGGAAAGATGAAGGGTTGCCGTTGATCCCACCGCTCCCACGTCCTCCGCAATTCCTACGCGATATCCAACGCCATGCACGTCGAGAATAACGGCATCTGCGGTTTTTGTCGTAATGGTTCCGGTAAGATAGGCGAGCATAGAGATCGAGAAAACAAAGGTTGTTAGTTGATAGTTTATGGTTAATGGACGTGAGGTGAATTTAGAAAACCATAAACCGTCAACTATTAACTATCAACGCGCAGCCGTGCACTTCTCATTCGCAATTCATGCGTATGTTCTGCTCCAACATACCGCACATCTTCTTCATCCTCAATGCCCTTTATAAAATGTTCCAGTATTTTTACTACTTCTCCTCGCTCCTTTCCGTACGGCGTATGGAGCGTGATAAACCATTCTTCGGGACTCAGGCCGTACGCGGCAAGTTGTGCTCTTTTTTCTTCTTTTTTCTGTCGGTGCATTTTTAATACATCCTCTTCTTTTCTTTGAGGAAATGATCGATATTCTTGCTCGGCATATGTCGTTAGAAGGGCGGCTCTTTCAAAACTCGAGAGACGTTCGTTCAGGCTTCCCACGACGGCGTCAAGAAAAAAGGCTGCCGGAAGAAGTGCAAGAAAACGATCCGCATTAATACCCTGACGATGTGCAATATCTTGTGCAAAGCGCAGGATGTTCGTTTCTTTTTTTTGCGTGATTTCTCTGGTTATCTCCATGTGAATAGTAATCAACTCACGGAGCAGCTTCCCTTCCGAAGCGGCACATCCTACAAACAGTAAACATTCCTCACGAAATACAGGATCTTTTTTGCCAATATCGTGCGCAAGAATATACGCGCAAAGAAACTTCTTTTCTCGCACAAACGTTTCTTGCAAACGAAGAAAAAAACCTTGCACATGTTTTTCAGAAACCCATTCTTCAACAAATATGAGATTCTGTTGCGGCTTTTGAAGTGCAAAAAGAAACGTGAGTGCACGCAGAATATGATCGCGAATAGCCGCTTCGAACGGCTCTTTTTTAGCAAAGGCGTGGAGCGTTTCTCGTGTTTGTTCTTGTGCTTGCACGTCCGCCAAGCATTGCTCTTGCCAGAGGGAAAAATATTCGGACATAGCTTATGGCGCAACAGTAGGCAGCTCTACTGGTGTAGCGCAACCCCATGCCAACAAAAAAAGTACCCGCATCGTTTCTGCAAAAACATGATGATCGATGACGACGATTTCTATATTTGTTTGATAGTTCAAAAACACCACACGGTTTGCGTAAATCCAAAAGTTTCCTCGGAATGTTTCGGCTTCCGTTGCGGAAACTTTTCTATGCGTGACGTGAGAAAATTTGGGAATAAAGGCGTCACCTCGATATAAAAACTTCACGCGCGTCCGTTCATAATTCACCACTTTTCTTGCCTTGTGCAGTTTTTCTCTATCAACAGACGTTTGCATGTGATCCGTATCCATGAACTCCAAAATTTCCGTAGGAGCAACGCGCTCAACATCTTCAAAAAGCGTGGTTAATCCTTCATAGCCACTTAAAAAGCGCACACGAGGTCGGGTATCTTGCCCACCTTGGCGTACACGAAGTTCAGGCGTGATGCGCTTGAGGGTTTCAAGTTCACTCTCAAAAAGGTTCAATCGCTGAGAAAAATAGGTTTCCAGCTTTTCGGGATCCTCTGCGATGAATGTCCACTTTGTACCGTCGGTCTTTTTTACAACAAGTCCTCGTTTTTGCAAAGATTCTAATACTTCGTATGCGGCGGTGCGGGAAATTTTTGATTCACGCGCAAGAACTTGCACCGATTGTGCGCCGCACGAAAGCATCGTGAGATACATCATTGCTTCGCACTCACTCAAGCCAAGACGCGTAAGGGTAAGTTGTGGATCTGTCGGCATATGCTCGACACATCTTACACTATGAGCAAAGGTTAGCCATAATTTCATCCACGGATGGCGGACAATCTTTTCCCATCATGCCCCAACACCGTTTTTTTCCAAAAAGAAATCCTCCGTATTTTGTAAAAAGTGCTTCCGCTTTCTCCGTTTCTTGCACTGATACGCGACCATCGCCATCAACCACAATGTTTATCGGAGGATTCTCGGGAAATGTATCCGCTAAAAGAAAAGAAACGGCCTCGCGGATATGCTGCGGATGTGATGAACGAATGATTACAACACCATCCCGCTCCTCCCTCTTTTGCCACGCCTCGCGTGCGGCATCTTCGGTTTCGCGATACTGCGGATCAATGTCGCGTTTACATGACACATAATAGGCGCGTGCTAATCGCTGCTTTTCTAAAGTAAGTTCGCTCGTGGCAAGTTCCCACAAAAAGCCTTGATCCATAAGCGCAACACCGCGAATAATGTCGGGATCAAAACCCGCATGCGCAAGATCATCGGCTGTTATTTCGAAAAGCGACAAAAATTGCGTAAGTGATGCCTCACTTTTCATGCGATCAAGTTCCGGATACGTGTGATGATCGATGATGTGAACGCTGATTCCTGAGTCTTGAAGCGCCTTTTCTTCTGATGGACCGGGAATTTCTACAATCGCAAGATGTTTCACCGTTTTCATTTTTGCGAGACGCTCGAACAGCTGCGGCTCCTCCGCAAGTGTTGCACCGTGGATTTGTTGCGATTCAAGAAGAGGAATGCCGAGCGCACGCGCAATGCGAACAATCGTTAATGATTCAGGATCATTTGTTGTGCAGAGAAGCGCCCAGGTGGTGATGTCAAGCATAGTTATGCGAGACGAAAACCAATCACCATATCTCGCTCATGGACACGGAGGGATTGCTCTTGCGTAAGACCGTCGCCCTTTCCTAAAGTGACGGACGTTGCGAGTGTATCCATACGAAGTGATTCTCCGTGCTCTTCGAGCATTTTTTGGACGTCGGGATGTGCTGACGAGATAAAGAGCGCGATACGATCTTGAATCGTAAGTCCCGCATCCTTGCGCATGGCATTCACTTTGCGTGTAATTTCGCGCACCATGCCTTCGCGGATAAGGTCGGGTGTGAGCTCGGTGTTTAATGTGACTGCTCGATCGCCTTTTGTGACGACCACGCGTTTTACATTCACTTCATCCGCAAATACTTGGCAATATTCCTGCGGTAATTCTCCGGAAGGTACGGCGACCGTTGCTTCTCCTAACACCTGTTTTACGGCGATTCCATGACGCTCACGTTCTTCGAGAGCGCGAGAGACGAGGGCACGAACGTCGGACATTTTTTCCAATACGTCTCCCAGAGACGCAGGGTCGGGTTTGAAACCCGCCCGTACTACCACAGGCCAGAGTTCAAGATGCACTGATGGGCGATCGCCACCTTCAAAAGATCCGCCTAATTCTTGATAAATCATTTCTGCTAAGAAAGGCATGAACGGTGCGAGCATTTTTGCGAAAGTGTCGAGAACGGTGTGCAGTGTAGCAAGCGCCTCCTTTTGGGCATCAGCTCCTTCTTTTCCACTCATTCGATCGCGGGAACGTCGAAGATACCAAGTTGAAAGATCGGTCACGAACGACTGCAATGTACGCGATGCACGATCAAGCTCGTACGCTTCCATGGCTGTCGTTTCTTCGGTGAGTGTTTCGGAAAGACGTGCAAAGATCCAGGAGTCGAGGACGTGCTGGGTGTAGGGGCGGATCAACGTATCCGCCTGTGTATCGATCCCCGTATCATGTTCGCGATACAGCGTATAGAACGCAAGAACGTTGCGCAAAATCGTGATGAATTTTTTGGAAACTTCATCCACTTCTTTTTCTGAAAAACGAAGATTTTCTGCGGCAACCACGGGCGTTGACATCAAATAATACCGCACCGCATCTGCACCGTATTTTTCCATCACCTCCATGGGATCAGGATAATTTTTTAATTTTTTGCTCATTTTCTTTCCATCTTCCGCAAGCACGATGCCATTGACGATCACGTTCTTAAACGCAGGCTTATTAAACAACGCATCGGCAAGCACGTGGAGCGTGTAAAACCATCCACGCGTTTGATCTTGTCCTTCTGCAATAAAATCTGCGGGGAAACCAATGGGGGGCGTGGTTGTAGAGACGGCCGGTCCGGCCGTCTCTACGTTCACAAACGGATAATGCGACTGTGCATACGGCATCGATCCTGATTCAAACCAACAGTCGAGCACCTCAGGAATGCGGCGGAATGACTTTCCGTCTTTTACAATTTCAAACGAATCAACAACGTGTTTATGCAAGTTATCGACCTTATGACCAACATATTGCTCAAGTTCGGCAACGCTTCCGAGCACCAGCACTTCTCCATCCTCAGACTTCCACACCGGAAGCGGCGTTCCCCAATAGCGCGAACGAGAAATCGCCCAATCGCGAGCACCTTCTAGCCATTTACCAAATCTTCCTTCTTTCATGTTGTCGGGAATCCAGCGAATTTCTTGATTGTTCTTAAGCAAGCGATCGGTCATGGAAGAAACGCGTACGAACCATGAAGTCGTTGCGTAGTTCAATAACGGAGTATCACAGCGCCAACAGTGCGGATAATTATGGACAAGTTTTTCTTTTGCAAACAGCTTTCCGTGATGTGCGAGCCATTTGATCACCTGAATGTCGATTGCGCTATATTCCCCTTTTGCCTTTACTGGAATGCCCGACACTTCGTAGCCTTCTGCAGCAAGCGGAACCTCAACCTCGGTGACAAATTGACCGTTTGTTTTTACGTGCATGAGTGGCTTCACGTTTTCTGCTTCGGCAAGCGCCATGTCGTCAGCTCCATAGCCCGGCGCGATGTGCACAATGCCTGTTCCCTCTTCATCTGATACAAAATCTGCGGTGACTACACGAAATGCGTTTGCGTGTATTCTGAAATACGGGAAAAGCGGATCGTATGTGGACTGTGCGAGCGTTGAACCGGAAAACTTTTCGCCTATCGTATACGGGTGGGTTTGAAACCCACCCTTACCACCAAATACACGTTCAATACACGACGATGCAATGATATACCTCTTCTCTTCACATGTTACTTCTGCATATTCCATGTCAGCACCCACGGCCAAGAGTACATTTCCCGGAAGGGTCCATGGCGTTGTGGTCCAGGCAAGCACGTGCGCACCTTTTCGTGGACCGCTTGTGAGCTCAAAAGAAACGGTAACGGAAATATCGGTTACGTCGAGATATCCTTGTGCAACTTCGAAATTCGAAAGCGTGGTTTCGCAGCGCGGACACAAGTGCATCGACTTATAGCCTTCGTAGACATACCCCTTCTTCCACAATTCCTGAAATACCCACCAAATAGATTCCATGAACGGCAAATCCATCGTTTTATAGGCATTCTCCATGTCGACCCATCTTCCTAAGCGATGGATTACTTTCTTCCACTCTCCTGCATATTCCATCACCTTTCCTTCGCACCGATCGTTAAATGCACCTACACCGTAGGCTTCAATATCCTTTTTACTTTTTAAATCAAATTCCTTTTCAACAATGTTTTCAATAGGAAGACCGTGACAATCCCATCCCCACTTTCGCTCCACCCGATAGCCGCGCATCGTCCAAAAACGAGGAATAACATCCTTCATGACACTTGCCACAATGTGGCCGTAGTGCGGCAAACCGGTTGCAAACGGCGGACCATCGTAAAACGTATAGGGCTTATTTTCTGGCCGTTCGTTGACCGAACGCTCAAAAATAGCGTGTTTTTTCCAATATTCTAAAACCTCTTTTTCGTTGTCGGTGTGCAGATTATGCATATCAGGCATATGGGAGAAGATTAACAGACGAAGAGATGACAGACAACAGAAGACGTGTTACCAAAACAAAAAGGGAGGCCTGGCATCACTGCACAGAACCTCCCGCGGACACGACGATTGCGCAGAACCTTTGCGAAAACGCCCTAGTGCGGCTCCCATCCGGGCGAGCCATAAGAAGGCAGTGGCAACCCTTCCCCCTTCCCTGCCCCGCACGGGCAGAGTTCTCGGAATTGACCCTTGGCATCAAGCCACGACGTCCCCGTAGCATCGGCAAAAGTGACTTCACTCACTTCCACCGCCGACGTTTCCATCAACCAGGAATCGGGTGAAATCGCCTCCCACCCTCGTTCGGAAACTCCGTGCCCATAGAGGATACCGTTAACTTTTGGGTGCGTGAAAACGCTCTTTTTTGTTTAATCTCTGCT
>CAYPWV010000012.1:0-26356 GCA_964414795.1 uncultured Gammaproteobacteria bacterium | reverse complement strand
TGCTTTTATGATGAAGCAAATGAGACTGTGTGTCTAAAGGATGGGGGACATTCCAGAGGGATATCTCATCTCGAACCACGTCACCACAAATCTTGCCTGGTACGATGAGATGAACGCTGCGGTTCTTCGCAACCCGGTGCGCATCTACTAATTCGCGGGGGAGGAAAAACGCCTCCCCCATTCCCTTCTATGGCTATCGAATTTATCAAAATCCCTCCGTACAATTTCGATCATGCGCATGCATCACTCGATGACATCAATGCGCTACTTTTACAATCTCTTGATCCGGAAACAACAGAACCAAAATCCATCTCTCGTACACACATCATTTACACTTCCCCGCTACGTCGAGCCGTGGGATCACTTGCATCGAGATACGAAATTATCCCCGAACTTCGTGAATTTATCTTTTCAATTCCGGAACAACTGGATAATGAAATGCAAAACATGAGTACACTCGTTCGAAAAACATTCTTCGCAGAAATTTGTCGTCCATCACAAAAAGAGTATCGAGAGCGTCTCGCAATACTCGTCACAAATCTTTTTGAAAAACATCCCGGGGAAAAAGTAACCGCAACCGTTCTTTCGCATACGTTTACGTTGACGTGTATCAAAGAGATTTTACGAAATCGAGAACTGTTTATTGATGAACCGGAAAAAATATTTGACGTGTACGATCCAGAAAAAAAGCTGATGGGGTTTGGAGAAACGTGGGTTGCGAAAAAAGCAAAAACTTCACTCGGGGAGGAGTGAAGTTTTTTGGTACCGAGGGCGGGAATTGAACCCGCACGGCATTTCTGCCTGGGGATTTTAAGTCCCCTATGTCTACCATTCCATCACCCCGGCTTACAGATTTCCTGCCCAAGTTTGTCCCTCGCGGTGTCGACTCCTGCGCCCGTCCTCAACGTACATTTTGGGTACGTTTTCGGACGGTGCTCGTCGTCTCCTAGCGAGGAACAAACTTAGCAGGAAATCTTCACTAGTCTTATCTTGATTCTTCTTGCCATTCGTCGCTGTATATTTTTGATACGGCTCCTCAGTGCTCGGTCGCCTCCTAGCTGGAAACAAACTTAGCGATAAAAATTCACTTGTCACGACTTATCTTGATGCAACTTTGTAAACGTACTTACTCCTCAATCTATTTCCAGGGGATCGATACGTTGATCGATCCCTACAGTCTCTTCCTACATCTCGTCTCGTCCTTCGTCGCTATATATTTTAGGCACGTTTCTCGTATCACGATCTTGGTCATATCGTGGTCACGAGACGCCATGAATGGCGTCTCTACGAACGCGAAATCAGGGATATTTTTTCATCTTTTCGGCTTTTCCGCAACCCTGGTGGGCATACCGAACAAAAACCGATACGATATATGCAGATATGGCTATTGAAGAACATGAAAATCAAACGGTTATCCGCGAAAGTGCGCCCGAGGTGCAGGTTGATGAACTGCAGCAAGAATTTAGCCTTCGTCCAAAAAGTTTAGCTGAATTTATTGGGCAACATGATCTTCGGGCAAATTTGGAGATTTTTATCAGTGCGGCAAAAACGCGCAATGAACCGCTTGAACATCTTTTACTATACGGAAATCCGGGTTTGGGAAAAACCACGCTTGCACACATTGTGGGGCAAGAAATGGGTGCGCAAGTGCGGGTAACGAGTGGTCCGGCCCTTGAACGTGTGGGAGATCTGGCGGCTATTCTTTCTAATTTGCAACGCGGGGATATTTTGTTTATTGATGAAATTCATCGCATGAATAAATCTATTGAAGAAGTTTTGTATCCTGCGATGGAAGATTTTGCGCTTGATGTGGTGGTGGGCAAGGGGCCAACCGCACGCACGCTGCGTTTGAGCTTGGAGCCTTTTACCATCATTGGTGCGACGACGCGCTTATCGCTTTTGTCTGCGCCGCTGCGCGATCGTTTCGGTACCGTGTTTCAATTGGAATTTTATGAGGATGATGACATGCAAAAAATTGTTTCGCGCAGCGCATCGCTTCTTGATTTTTCTTTGGATGCAGAATCTGCGCAAACTATTGCGAAACGTGCACGCAAAACGCCGCGCATTGCCAATCGCCTCCTTAAACGCGTGCGCGACTTTGCGCAGGTAAAACATGCGGGCACCATCTCCCCCGCTATTGCAAACGCCGCACTTGATCTTCTTGCGATTGATCATTTAGGGCTCGACAACGCAGATCGCAGGCTCCTCTTAACGCTCATTGAAAAATTCCAAGGCGGACCCGTGGGACTAGGCACCCTTTCGGCTGCAACACAAGAAGAACAAGCAACCATTGAAGAAGTATACGAACCGTTTTTGTTGCAATTAGGATTTTTAGAGCGCACCACACGCGGTCGCATGGCAACGCAACGAGCATACGAGCATTTAGGGATCACAGGAAAGGGAGATGCGATGATATAATGAATACATATGGATGCCATTCCTCTTTCTCTTCTCTTGATTCCGTATTTTTTTGTGGTGGGTGTTGCGGCAATCTTTCTTTTTTTCAACGTCTTTCATTTGTGGCGCTACGGCCTTGAAGGCACGGGCACATCGCTCCTTATTCTCGTGTACCTTGGTCTTTTCGTACTTGTGGTTGGAGGAACATGGGCAGCGCTCAGCGGATTTGCGTGGCATGAATCGTTTTCATTGAATGATATCCTGCCTGCCACTGCTCGTTCTTCTTCTTTTGGATTATGATTATCCATTCTCGTGAGACGCCATGGCATGGCGTCTCTACACCCATTACTTATGATGCGTCTTAAAAATCTTCCTAACGCCCGCACGGGCGAGCAAGTAGTGCTTTCGTTACGACGTCATTGGATTGATCTTGTGAAAGTGTTTGCGTTTACGAGTTTTCTTCTCGTTATTCCTCTTCTTGTAGGCAGTGCGCTTTTGTTTACCGATGCGCACGTTCTGCATCATCCCGTGCTTGCACCGCTGCTCTTTTCTCTTTTGGGGGCATATTTGGTGATTGTTCTCGTGGTTACGCTTACTGAGATTACCGACTATTGGCTGGATGTGTGGATTGTTACCAACGAACGCATCATCAATTCTGAACAAAAAGGATTGTTTAACCGCGTGGTTTCTGAAGTAAATCTCAACCAAATTCAAGATATCACCAGCGAACAAGTGGGTCTTATTGGCACATTCCTCACTTTTGGCAACGTCTACGTGCAAACCGCCGCAGAACGTGAACGTTTCATGTTCAAAAACATCGACAACCCCGACGACGTAAAAATCCGCATCGGAGAACTAGCCACGTGTTGCAAAACCACACATCGTCATGCACGGGAAGAAATGCCGGAAGGACATGTATAAAAAATACCGACTTTGTTGAGTCGGTATTTTTATTTACTCCCACTCCCTCGTTACTTCAACGCCCGTGTAAAAATACGTGAGGATTTCTTGCCAGGTTTTGCCGTCGTTTGCCATGCAGATTGCGCCGGATGCAGACATCCCTACGCCGTGGCCCCACAAGGTTTTTCCTGCATCACAAGGAACGACGACTGATTTTGCGTACGGAATGTTTCCGCCCCACACATCACTCCAGCTGCGGGTATGTCCATCTGAGCGGGAGAAATATGATGTGATCGTGGGCTCGCCTTGATAGGTTACAAGATAGCCGCGTGATGCTTCGACTGCTGCGGCGATGAGCGGATTGCGCTCTTCTTGCCCGTATCCCCAGTACACCTGATCCCGGTACGCATCCACATGAAATCCTTCTGCGGCATGTTTTGATGCATGCGTGTAGTGATAATATCCGTACGTTCGGGCCGCAGTTAAGAGTGCTTTTTGAAATTCTGCAGGTGAAGAGTTGGATGTTTCTGCAAGACCGCGCAAATAATATTCCATTGAAAGCTCGTTGATGAGCCATGTGCGATCTTTTGAGGAATTGTAACGAATTTCTAAAACGTTTCTAAACGTATTATTTGCGTACGAGGTTCCGCGCGTTACCCGACGATCAAAGTTGGTGATTTCAAGCACCGCATTTGCAACCGTTGGTACAAAACGAAGCGGCAAGCTGGATTTCTTTTGTGCAGCACCTGATCCGTACACATACGTTCCGTTTTCATACGCTGCACGAAGATCACTTCCCTTGGGAATCGTAAGGAGTAGCGTACCGTCGGTATCACGGAGCTCAACGTCGCTTTCTTGTGAACCGACGATGACCTCGTTGTTCGTTTCTTCGTCAACGATCAGGACACCGACACGCATCATGGGCTCGACGAGAGATGCGATGAATGGCGCTTCGTCGGAATCGGGATCTGTAGCAGGAGACGCCATGAATGGCGTCTCTACTGCCGCAGTTTGAACAATTCGCTCGGCGACAGTGATTGAAAACGTTATTTCTCCGCCTAAAATCCACGCCGTATTTTCTGAAGCAAGCGCAAAAGTCTCCGAGTATGTTCCGGGCGTTTGCGGTGCGTTAAGTTCAAAAGAAAACGTGCCCGTTTTTCCTGGGGCGACCGATGCTTCCTGTAGACGTTTTACTTGTTTTGCCGAAAGCCATGTGCCGGGATCAAAAACGCTTGTGCGATATTTTGGCCCGTGGGTGTAGAGCGAAATATATCCCGCACCATCATTTTTCCAGGTGGATGTTCCGCTGTTTTGAAACGTAAGCGTGACGTTTTTTATTTCTCCGGGAGCAAGTGAGAACGTTTTGCTTCCTGTTACTTGCACTGCGGCAAGCGGCACGACCGCAGCATGCGCCAATTGTGGCACTACGACGTGCAGAGAACTGAAGACGAACAGGAGACTGAAAAGCAGTGCGCGAAGACGCATATGTGCTAGTATAGCAAAGAAAGTGTGCCTATGCCTTCTTCTCTCGCCAAAAGTTCTCTGCTTCAAATATCCGGGAAATTACTCGGCATTCTTTTTGGACTGGGAACGTTTTACGCGCTCCTGCATTTTTTTGGAACGGAAGGTTATGGGGTTTTTACGACTGCCATTACCTACGTGACGTTTTTCTCCATCATTGTTGATTTTGGTCTTACCATCACCACCGCACAGATGATTGCGGAAAAAGATGCGAATGAGAAAAAGATTCTTGCGAATCTCTTTACGTTACGCATCACGAGCGCAGTTGTTTTCATGGCACTTGCGCCACTTTCAGCCTGGTTTTTGCCGGGAAATGAAAAGATTTTTCCGCTGGTGTGTATTGCATCGGCGACGTATTTTTTTGGTGCCATTGCGCAAATGTTTTTAGGCGTATTTCAAAAACGTCTTGAACTTGCTACGCCCGTGCTTGCAGAAATGGCAAGTCGCGCCATTGCACTTATAGGTATTTTAATCGTCGGTTTTACGACAAAGTCTCTTTTTAATGCCACGCTCGCGTTTACCGTGGGTACGTTTTTTCAAGTGCTCGTCATGCTTGTTGCAACGCACAAACGCGTTCGCCTTCATCTCGCTTGGGACTTTTCTCTGTGGAAAAACATTGTTTCGCGCAGTTGGCCGATTGGCGTGTCTATCTTTTTTAACCTTCTCTATCTGAAAGGAGACGTGCTGTTTCTTTGGGCACTCGGAAAAACCGATACCGAAATTGGACAATATGGCGCAGCATACAAAGTGGTTGATATTCTCACGATGATTCCGGTGACGTTTATGGGACTGATGCTCCCGCTCCTTACCATTGCATGGACTTCGCGCGATGAAGGAACTTTTACCAAACGCATGCAACAGACCATTGATCTTTTTGCGCTCATCGCTATTCCGTTCATGTTTGGAGCGTGGGCACTGAGCGTTCCTTTCATGACGGCGGTAAAACCTGATCTCGCACTTGCAGGTCAGCTGTTGTGGATTCTTGTTCCTGCGGCAACGATCGTGTTTTTTGGATCACTTTTTGGGCATACCGTTGTTGCGATTCAATCCCAAAAGCCTATGACGTGGAATTATTGTCTTGTCGCAATCCTTGGAATTATCGGATACCTCCTCGCTATTCCGCCATTTGGCGTGTGGGGTGCTGCAGCAGTAACGCTTGCATGCGAGTCTGCGATAGCGCTTCTTGCATATGCGGTTGTGCGGAGAAAATGGAAGGATAAGGTGTCGTTAAATATGGTTATGAAGTCTTTCGTAGCGAGTGGAGTGATGTGGGGAGGAATTGTGGGAGGAAAGATGATTACAAGCCAAGTTGGCGGATACGTTGATCGGTCACTACAGACATCTTCACTGCTTTTGACCCTTTTCTTGATGGCGCTCGGTGTGATTATCTATATTGGCGTCATCGCTCTTCTTAAAGGCCCAACGATTCGTGATGTAAAGCGTCTTTTTGCTGCAGACGCTGAAGTGAGATGATTGTGAAAGAAGGTAGTTCTTTTTAGATAACAGATAAGAGAAATGATCTAAGCTCACAAGATCCTGAGCTCGGCGAAGGATCTAGAGAATCCCATTTGTCAGAGACTTCCTTAGTCGTGCGATAGGTCCTTCGCTGTCGCTCAGGATCCTGCTCAGTAAAAACATCCACTCACTTCAAACTAACAACTATAAACTTCACCCTTTCACTAAGGGCGGAAGATGTTCCGCCCCTTCCTCTATGCTATTCGCCCTTCTCCTCACGCTCTCCCTCTCCGCATTTGCCTGGCTGAGTGTAAAGCATTTTCGCATTGCGCTTGCACTTTTTTTTGCGCTGTTGCCGACGTACTTGATTCGGTTTTCCATTGGCCCGCTTCCTACAACGTTTTTGGAACTGTGTTTTTGGATAGTGTTTGGGGCATGGATCTTAAAAAAAATCTATGGATCCCGGGTCAAGCCCGGGATGACGGAAGCTCACCTTACTACGTCGAATGCAGCGCAAAACAATAACAAACAAAACTCCCAAATCGTCATGCCGGACTTGATCCGGCATCCATCGTTTTCTTATACAGTCCTTATTATTTTCATCATCCTCTCCCTCACTTCCCTGCTCATTGTTCCGTATGAACACCTTTTTGCGTCTGTTGGATTGTGGAGGGCGTATCTTCTTGAGCCGTTTTTGTGTGGATGGATGTTGCTTGATGTTTTGCGCGACGAACAACAAAAAATAAGAACATTTCTCAGCCTCACTTTTTCCGCTTTCATCCTAGCAACATTGGGTATTGTGCAATATGTTACCAGGCTAGGCATTCCCGCTCCGTGGGATATTGAACGGCGCATTACGAGCGTGTTTGATTATCCAAACGCACTGGGGCTTTTCTTGGCACCGCTCCTGAGTACACTTTTGGTATTCGGAATTTCTACCTGGAAAGAACGTCGCTCGAACGAAAAAATGTTCGTTGTAGGAGCGGCGGTCGCATGTTTTCTCACCATCCTTCTTGCAAAAACCGAAGCGGCGCTTGTTGCTATTCCTGCTTCCCTTTTTATCGCTTTTCTCATCTCTCCTCATCCTCTAAAAAAACAAAAAATCGCAAGTGCAGTACTCGCGACCATTACCCTTATTGCGGCATTTTCTTTTTCTCCCGTGCGAGAAAAACTTTTGCTTCAAGATTTTTCTGGGCAAGTTCGTCGCTCGCAATGGAAAGAAGCTTTTACTCTTCTTACCGATCATCCCCTTGCCGGCGCAGGGTTTGGCTATTATCCCGAGTTGTTACGTTCATATCATCACGATTGGCAGTACGAGATTTTTCAGTATCCGCATAATGTGGTGTTGAATGTGTGGGTTGAGTTGGGGATCTTGGGGGTAGGGGGTGGGGTGTTGGGTGTGGTGATCCTGATTGGGAAAACGTGGAAACGAAGAAATGATCCGCTTGTCCTCGCCGCCGCAACCGCACTGCTTACCATGTGCATCCACGGTCTTGTTGACGTGCCTTTTTTCAAAAATGATTTAGCAATGATGACGGTGTTTTTTGTGATTGTTGTGATGTGTGATCCTGAGCTCTGCGAAGGATCTTCGAGAATTAGGGGTTAATTAGTTAATAGTTCATGGTTTATGGTTTTCTGAGTTCACCTCACCGCCATCAACCATAAACTATCAACTAAAAACCTTCCAAAAAAACAATCGAGCGTCCAGGCCAAGCACCGCGGAGACCGCGACACCTGACCCAAACGCTCTACGAGGAACAGTTACTCGTGACACTTGATACCACCGAGGAAACGCGTACGCAACGCCTGCTGCTTGAAAGGGATCTCGAAGGATCCGCTGCAGTCCCGCGTTGCCGTAAGGCCGAGGCTCCCCAAGAAGATTGCAGGAGAAGATGATCCCGGCACCATGCTCAAAGGCTGAGGTTCCAGGTCCACCATAGTCCATCGCGTGAAGCGAATTTGGGCCATGGCCTCTTCCCCGGAGAAGACGATGTAGCCCGCCTGATCCGGCAAGAGGACGGGGATACATCCGAGCGTCCTGCTCCGCACACACTGGGTGATGTCCTCGCCGTTGACCCGACCCTGCGTGACGAGTGCGACGGGAGCGTCGCTCGTCCCCAAAGAAATTGCATCTGTGGTGTTGTTGATGACCATCACGCACAGCTTCTTGAGCGCCGGGTTGCAGATCGATTCCGTGTGGAACTGCCCCCCGACGATGCCATACTCGGGGTGAACCATCACTTGCGCCGAAGCGCTGTGAGAGAAGAGGATGCTCGCGAAGAAAGCCAGAGCGACGAGGATCTTGGGGAACATGAGGTCTCCAGTCGGCCTGAGGCCTTTGCGAAGAGGGGGAACAGAGGAAAAGTTTGTCATCGTGAACTAAGCAGGAGATCTATCCGCCGTGAAGACACGACGTAAAAGGTCCTTCCTTACGTCAGGATGACAAACGAAGTGAATACTCAATGCGTTGCACATAACATGCAGGCCATCGAGCAGTGTATGAATTCCTCTTGTGAGAAATGCATGCATTGCTTGATGAAGCAGATTTGGGGGAGTTCAACGCGTAAACGCAATGAACTCCCCCACGAACGGAAGGATCGACCCCGTGGCCTGATCCTTACTTGATCCCGGCACGCACCATGGCCGCGCGGGCTCGCGTCTCGGCCTCGGCGAGCTGCTGCTCGGGAGTGAGCTCGGGCTCGGCCTCCTCGACGACCTCCTCAGTGACGGTGATTGTGTTGTCGGAGATGGAACGCTGCGGTTGTGTGGGCGGCGGAGCGCCGTAGGTTCCGCCGTTGTTGACCGCGTAGAAGGCGGACAGGAGATTGGCTCCCTGTCCGCCCCAGCCGCCACCCATGGTGCCGTTCCCCGCCCCGATGTTGGCGGCGGTTCCGGTTGCGGCCATCCCCACCACGTTCACGGGCTCGCTGTACGTGCTCGCGGTGCGGATCGCCTCCGAGGTGGAGTTGGCCAGGAGGATTTCGCTGGCAGCAGCGGCCTCTGCCTTGGTGACCGTTGCCTTGGCTTCAGCCGCTGCACGGACACACCGCGCCCGAGCGTCAGCTGCGGCTGCGAACACGCCGACGTCACCGGCCTGCATGAACTGCGGGCCATTGGTGAAGGCGACCGGACATCCCGTCTGGGCGTCGTAGCCGACCACTACGGCCGGTTTGTTGCGCAGACCCCGCCGGTTGATGGGCGGCGTGCCGCTCGAGGCGGGAGCAACGATGCTCAGAGGAGGCGCCGGCTCATCGGCGTGCGCCGTAGAGATTGGCGCATTGCAGATCCCGAGAATGAGAACCAGAGAGAACAGAAAACGGGACATGAAGTCTCCTTTCACATTGCTATTCAGCGCATGAGGTTTTCGCACTTTTTGACACTTTCAGAACAGAAGTCAGAAGCTTTTTGCGATGAATCTTGTGATACAACGCACTGCTTCCGAACGCTATACGATAGCAGAAAAATGAGAAAAAATCAAGGAGATCGTGTGCGTTTTTGTCATCCTGAGGGAGCGCTGCGTCGACCGAAGGATCTTCCCATGAAAGCCTCTAAAACTAATCAGTCCCGTTCTTCCGGAGATCCTTCGGTCGGCTTGTAATCTCCCTCAGAATGACACGCTTCTTCCACATCTTTTTCTTGATTTTTTCTCATTTTTATGCTATTATTCTTCGTTCTCTTCGCGCGCAAAACACGCAGCGAATTGACGTCTTTTCACAACTGAAAACAAGAAATGTCGTGCCGACATACATCGGATTTAGCGTCTTCCAAAAAGACGATTGATTCCGGATTACGTCTGGCATGACGAAAGTATTCAACAGTTCGCAACGTCGCCTCGGAAGGCGACTGGGAGAAATGATGGGCGACATCACAGGTCTGCTCGCAAGTTTAGTGACCCTCTACAACAACCGCGAGGCGACTGAGGATCGCCAGGACGCGATCGTGGACACGATCATCCCGGAGGTTGCGAGATACTTCGCGGCCTCGTTCAAAGAGGAAGATGCGGATACGATCTTTGGAAAGATGAATCAGCTCATTGCGGCGGCATATGTTATGTCGCCCGGGGCCGTGCAGTTTTTCCTGCGCTTCTTGACGAACATGAGCATGGAGAAAATCCAGGGTCGCTGGCCCGCGTGGGCCACGGTTCCGCTCATGGTGTTCACGAAAGCGTACCTCGGAGCCTTGGAAGAGGCGACGAGGGACAAGCCAAAACCAACAAAGGATGAGATCGAAAGCGTGCTCCACAGTCTGGGCGACCAGGTGAAGAGCACCGCAAGCGATCTCGGTGCAAAATTCTCTGCCGCTGTCGCAGCGGCCAAACACATCCACATTCCACACTTTGACGATGAAGAGGAGGGTGCCATGAGTGGTCCCGATCCCGCGGCGGCCCCCTCGGGCTCGGCCACGGACAAAGACAAGAAGAAAAAGAAGGCTGCCGGCGGCACCGGCAAGAGTGGCCTGGTGGCCGCGATCATCGAATGGATCCCACGGGCAAAAGAGGAGCTCGGGGAAGCTCGTGAGCATCTGCAGGAAGCCATTGACGGCGCTGAGGGCGTTGCCGGATGGATCGCCTTCGCGATCATCATCCTGGCGGTCAGCGTCGTTGGGAGCGGCTTCATCTCGGTCATCACCGCAATGCTGTGGCCGGGCGGCGTCTGCTTCGTGACCTGGGCTCTCACCCTCGGCTGGGGCTTTCTGCCCCTGCTCGCAGGGGCATGTTACCTGATCTTCGGAACAGGCAACGGGTTCGCGAAGTTGGGCGCCGTGGGTCTTGCGGTGGTGATGACCGGGAGCATCAGCTCTTTGGTCATTGCCGGCGTGCATGGCATCGCGGCGTTCAGCCCCGAGTTCTCGTGGGTGTACGTCGGCATCAACATGGGCGCCATCGTCCTCGCGGACTTTTTGTGGCGCCTGGGAGACATGTCGAGCGATGCAGCGAAAGCCATCATCCGCATCATCCCGGACTCCTGGGAGGCCCAGTGGCTGAAGGACCCGAGCATCGGGTTCCGGAAGATCATCTTCACGCTCGCGGTGGCAGACACCGCCGTGATGTTCCTTATTGGAATCATGGCCCAGTGGGAACACACGCTCTACGGCGTGCAGTTGGTGGCGATCGTGATCGTGTGCCTCCTCATGGCCGCCTACGGGTACAGCCGTGTCTCGCTCACGATCAACGATGCGTCCGGGGATTTGGAGGAGGCGGTCACCGAACACCGAGTGAAGAACCTCAACCGGTTCTACTGGGCTGCGACGGGACTGTCCGTGAGCCTGTTCGTGGGCATGTTCGCCTTCAACGTGGTCGTGCCGCCGACCAAGGACGCCGCTGGTGAATCCCCGAGCTACGCCGCACGGTGGGAGAAGTCCGGTCTCCGCCGCATCGGCGAAAGCATGGGGGAGAAGGCCGCCGCTTCAACCGGTGGTCTTGCTTGCTCAAAACAGATCCAGGACTTCGCAGCCGACCTGGAACAGGGCGACTGCGAGATCGTCCTGACGTCGAGCTCGGACAAGCAAGTCATCGCCCTCTGCAAAGAGGCGGTGGAGTGTGGGGCGGTTGAGCTGCACGACGGCGATGCGCACGGGTCGTCCGGCACAGGGTTCCCCGGCGTATGGATCTGCATCCTGTTGGCGATCATCCTGGTCGTCATCTGTGTCTTCACCATCATCGGGTGGAACAAGTCACCCGAAGAGGAGGACGGCAAGAAGAAGTCCGGCGGCGGGAAGGCCGGACACTAGGGTACGGGTGACGGGGACGTTCGCGTTCCGTGGGGTCGTCGGGCGGGTTTTAAACCCGCCCGTACGGCCCTTTCTTTTTTTGCGGGAAATAAAATTCCCGCTGCGATATGCGGCGGGAATTTTTTGATTTTCAGTTTCAGGAAGATCCTTCGGTCGGCTTAATATCTCCCTCAGGATGACACACGTAACGCTGACACGACTTACGTCACTGCGGTTTGTACTTGGTCGATGACGAAGTTGGAAATTGCGTATGCAGAAAGGAGAATAACGAGGCCAACGACTGCGGTGACAAGAATGTCTCGTGCTTTTTGCGTTTGCTTTGGATCGCCTTGCGCCGTCATCCAGAGCCATCCTGCGTACAAGGTAAGCGCCAAGAACACGATACCAAGTAAACTGAGTGCGATGTTGATAAGCGTACCAATGGTTACCGTGAGATCGTTATCACTCAAACCTGTTTCATCACCCACGTCACCTAACGATCCGGACAAATCAAGATCATTTGCTGCCAATGCAGGCGCTGCACTTACAAACGGTACTGCAGCGATTGCTGCTCCTGCCAAAAGGTATTTCCAATTTTTCATAAGGTTGTTTATGGGAATAGTGTAGCACAATTTTTTACGTATGCAGAGTACTGTGGATGGTTTCCTCGGGATGATAGGCAACCTTTGCTTTTACCAGACCATCAATAACGAAGTTTGCAATGGTACGCGAGAGCAACGTAATAACAAGTCCTATTGCTGCGTTCCTCATGATATCCTTTGCTTTTTGGGTTTGCTTAGGATCTCCTTGTGCCGTCATCCACAAGAAGCCGGCATACAAGAACAGCAGCAAGAGAATAACTCCCAGCACGTTCAACACCACGTTAATCAATTGTCCGATAGTATCTTCAACGAAGAGATTCGTGCCCGTAAGACCGGCTGCGTCTTCTACATCTGATGTTGATTGCGTCCAGATCAGTGTTCCGCCTGGCACACGCGAAGCAATAAAGAACACGAGAGAATTTGCTGCAAGCGTGATGAGCAATCCCATGACAGAATTTCTCATGATGGCCTTTGCCTTGTCTACTTGCTTGGGATCTCCCTGAGCGGTCATCCAGAGGAACCCGGCATATACAAAATAAATAAATAGCAAAACACCCAGTGTACTGAGAACGATGCCAATAAGCGATCCAATAATGCCCGCAAGACTGCCTTCGGTTCCTGTAGTATTAATTCCTGCGTTTATTCCTGCCGTGCCTAAATTTGTTCCGCCCAAGTCAACGGCAAGAACACTCAGTGGCAAACAAAGCGTCATTGCTGCGATCGCCATCCAATGAAATATACGCATACAAAAACTAGGTGAATTGCGTAATAACGAAGTTGGAGATGGCATATGCACCTACCAAAATAACGGTTCCTACAATGCATTCCGACAAAATATCCTTTGCCTTTTGCACTTTTTTTGGATCTCCTTGTGCGGTTACCCACAAAAATCCTGCGTACGTCATGAGCACAAAAAGAAGTGTACCGGTAAGCCCGAGAATAGGCTTGATGATGTAGGTACCGATGAACACGGGGAGATCGGGGATGGCAGTTGGACTTGCAAGTTGATATCCCGATTGTGCTGTAGATCCCAAACCAGTATCAGATGATCCGAGTTGTGCAAAAACCGTCATCGGCAGAAAAAAACTGAGAATAAGGAGGAGTTTGGGGAGGATTTTTTTCATAAGTGATGACGCGTGGATCGGAGATTTCAGACAACAGACGACAGAAGACGGGAAGGGAATGGGAGAAGATAACTGACAAAAGGGTGCGATAGGTCCTTCGCTGTCGCTCAGGATCTGTCAACTCCCTTTTCACGCGGGCGGAAGATGTTCCGCTCAGAACTTCATCTTACGCTGTGGCGCTGAGCACCGACGAGATAACGAAACTGGTGATTGCGTATGCAGACATAATGATGGCAAGACCTACGAGACCAGAAATCATGAGGCGCTTTGCTTCGCCTACTTTTTCATCATTTCCTCCTGCGGTCATCCACTTAAATCCACCGTAGAGCACGATACATACCGCAACCACACCAAGGAAACTGAGCGCAACGCGAATTAAGTTCCCAATAGTTTCTTTCAAATCTGCGGTGCCAAGACCCGTTGCATCTGAAAAGTCATCATCTAAAAAGTCGCTTGACTCAAGGGGCTGTGCGTATGCCGTAGGAATAAGATGTGCAAAAGGTAATGCGAGTGCCATACCGAGTGCCGCACTCATGAAAAAACGAATTGCTTTTTTAAACATAGAATGAAAAAGAATATGAGAAAAGTATAACATCCTTTTTTATGTACCCTATACACTTCCTGTGGCAAACGCAGTTATGATGGCGTTTACGAGGACATATGCACCTGCAATTACAAGCAAACCAAGCGTTGCCCACACCATAATATCCTTTCCGCGCTGCACCTTCTTAGGCTCTCCTTGCGCGGTAATCCACAACACACCTGCATACACAAACATCAACAGCGTGATAGATCCGATGATCGACAAGAGGCCTGCGATGAGGCGGCCCATGAGCACGCGCGGATCGGTTTCTCCGAGCGGATTGATGAGATAGACGGTGCCTGCGTACGCAAAATGCGGTAGAACGCCGAGGAACAAGGCAATACAAGAGAGCAAATATTTTTTCATACACGTTTTAGTGGGATTCGATCACGCTACTTGCGTCGATGGAGGCGGGTGATCCATCTTGCGTCGCAGGGAGCGTATCAATTGTATCTTCGATTGTGGTGCCCGGATCAATACCGCCAAGAATTGCAATGATCAAATTTACCATGGCATATGCGCCAAAGATGATTGCCAAACCGATGACTGCATGCTTCATGGTGTCTTTTCCGGTTTGGATGTAGCCCTCTCTTCCTTGTGCAAACACCCAGTTAAATCCACCGTAAATGAACATACACAGCGCAACGGAGCCGCAAATACCGAGAATAAAAATAATAAAATTGATGGCGAGTTGCGTTACTTCGGAAAGTGAGCAGATGCCTTGTGCGCGACATTGACAGGTGTCTCCCGTGCCATCGTCGGGAGCGGGAGTTGTGCAAATGTTTGCGAAAATAATGCCTTGGGCAAGGATATTGCTATATCCCTGCGCAACCGTGACTTGTTGCTGTGCAAAGGAAGTATTTGGGAATACGAAAAAGAGTGCGATAAGGGTGAGAGAAGTGAGAAGGCGGCCGAGAATGCGCATAAGGTTTATCGTTCAACCCCTTCATTTTACCACGCTCAATTATACGTTTGTGCAACGATCTTTGCGGCATCGTTTATCGCGTCTTCTGCATCGCGATTTCCGGCGAGGACTTCGGTGGCAAGATTTTCGAATGCCGCCTCCATCGCTTTTGCATCAGTGCCGTGATACCAGCTTTGCGCCGTGAGAATTTGCTGTACGAATGGACTGAGCGTTTCGCTT
The DNA here is from genome assembly GCA_964414795.1 of uncultured Gammaproteobacteria bacterium. GTDB lineage: Bacteria > Patescibacteriota > Patescibacteriia > UBA9934 > UBA9934 > JAGORL01. The sequence goes on along the minus strand of CAYPWV010000012.1, from coordinate 10,921 downwards.
TCAATTTGTTCGTCAATAAGTTCACGCAGTGCCGTGGGTTTTTGCGTTTCATTAAGATACGACATCACGTTTTCGGCGCTTGTTGCAAAATTTACAAAATCCCACGCTTCATCGGGCGCATCGGTATCTTTAGATACTGCTTCGATCCAATAATTTGCAAAGTTTACTTTCTTTGCTCCGCCACCAATTTGCGGTAACGACGCTACACCTATATTGAGCGTGGGAGCTGCGGCTTGCATAATAGGATAGTGATAACTATAGCCTAGCATCATGGCTGTTTGGCCAGATGCAAACGCATCAACGTTTTGGGGGAAATCTGCATTCCATGTATAGGTCTCTTTTACGGGGTTTGCGAAATCTTTGAAGAAATTTACCGCATCAAGTCCTGGCATCACTCCTTGCGCAACGTCATCGGGAATGGCGTTGAAGGCAATACGGCCACGATCGTCTACCATGTCGGTGCCGTTTTGGAGCATGAGCGTTTGTACAATATCCGCTGCACGATCAACATTTGTCGTTGTTCCGAGTGACGCTGCAGATTGGAGCACCGATCCATCATCCGCATATTTGGTGAGTGTTACCACGTCTTTTTGAAAATCCTCCCAGGTTGTAGGGGCCTGTGCAATTCCCGCAGCATCAAAAAGGTCTTTATTGTAATAAAGCGCAAGCGTATCTACCGAAAGGGGAAGACCAAACACTCGATCTTCTTCGGGTGATTTTTCATCAGCCTGGTACGGCATAATGACGTCTCCCGAAACCACATCTACAAAATTCTCCTTAATTGCTCGTTGTGATGGCATTTTCACTTCTTTTGTGCTGAGGACAGTCTCTTTACGAACCGTACCCACGGTTTCTAAATACTGTACACTTACTGATTCGGGCATGGGGAGAAGCAAATCCTTGTACTCGTTCATTTGTGTGTTGTGGATAGTGAAAATATCCGGCCCCTCGCCTTTTGCAAGTGCTTTGATAAGCTCATCTTCGTATTCATCAAAACGAAGCACTTTGTAATCGATGCTGACGTAGGGATGAAGCACTTGGTACGCTTTGATAATGTCATCAAATGCATCGTTTCCATCAAAAACGCGCCAATAGGTGAGCTCTGCCTTTGCCGAAGCGGCAGACTCTGTGCTTCCTCCGCAACCCGCACCCATCATAAATAACAAAGACAACGCCATGCATGCAGGAAAAAAGCTACGAAGAAATTTTGGGAATTTCATAGATGTACAGCATGCGTCCGCGGGTATGTGCGGAAAGCTGCGTTTGTTCAAAAGTTTCTTGCGGTTTCCAAAGAGTGATGGGAAAATCGGCAGTTACGATGCGTGTTCCTGGTTTACATTCTTGTGCAAGTTTTTCTGCAACGCGATCAACGAATCCCGGAAGTAAATACAGTACGACGCGATCCGCATCTGTATACGATTGCGCAAACGCATCGCCCAGCACGTACGTGATGTTTGCAGATTTGCCGCAGAGCTTTGCAAGAATGTACGGATACCACGCACGTTCAACGCCGCGATACTGTGCATGCGGTTCACGCGCTGCGCACGCCCGCAAAATGCGCCCATCGCCACATCCAATATCATACACCACGTTGTTTGGCATGATCTGTAGTGCGTCGACAATTTTTGGAAGTACTTCGTGCGGAAGCGGAACATACGGTGCGCGCCACGATCCAAGAATGCTCATCGCTCAAAGAATTACTCCGCCGTTGACGAGGATGAAAAAGAGAATGATGGGAATGAGAACAAAATAGGACATGGGTTTAGGGAGTTGGGGGTAGGGGGTTGTGAAGTTTGCGTTTGACTTTTTCTAAAAATAGGGTATACTTTTCTTATTACGACGAAAGAGGCTCCAAACGGCTAATTGCCTAAGGAGCCTTTTTCATTTCTATCTTTCTCCGAACATCAACATTATCAAGTGGAGCAAAAAATTGTGCGCCGATCTTTTTATACAAAGAAGATGCGCGCTGTGCATCGGGAAAAAGAATCTTTTTAAACTTTTTCTCGGTGATGAGAAAATCAACGAGCTGCTTATAGTCACCGTCTCCGGAAACAAGAACAATTCCATCAAACGCTTCTTTGTAATACATCTTTTTCATGATGTGAAGAATGATGTCAGAATCCACATTCCCCTTCTTTTTTCCGAGCATCAACGATGTGTGCTCTCGAAAAAGCAAAATAAATCCGGCTGTTTGAATTTCTTCGTAGATCTTTTGATTATCTTCTTCAAGAAAGCCTAAAAAATAGAATGCTTTGGTGACATGATATTTTTGCTGTAAATATACTCTGAATTTTGTTAAATCAATTTTCCATGCATCAACATTTCTTTTTGCTGTTCCTATATACAAATTCTGACCGTCAATAAATGCATAATTATTTTCTTGCATACGATCACGAGACGCTATGAATGGCGTCTCTACTGTCCAAATATCCCTGCAATCCTTCTTTTACCTCAGGGTGCTGAAGACCTAATTCAATTTGCGCCAAAATAAACTGAAGCTTATTGCCACAATCGTAGCGCCTGCCACTAAATTTTCTGCCAAATAATTTTCCACCTTCTGCGAGATGCGTGGTAAAGGCATCTGCTAAGCGAATTTCTCCATCTTTTCCTGGCTCTTGGCTTTCGAGTAACCGCAGGATACGAGGGGTAATAACATATCTGCCTACCACGGCATAATTCGAAGGTGCTTCTTCTACTTTTGGCTTTTCTACAAACTGCGCAATATCCCACACGTCTTCCGAAAGCGCACGACCTGCAATAACGCCATATTGCGAAACATGTGCACGCGGTACCTCTTGCACCGCAATCACCGATTCTTCGCCTTGCGCATGAAATGTTTCGATTAGTTCGCCGATTGCCGGCTGATTTCCCGCAATAATATCGTCACCAAAAAGAACGGCAACCGCTTCATCATCACCAATAAAGGGTGCTGCAGCGAGAAGTGCGTGACCGTCACCGAGCGGCTTTTGCTGACGCACAAACGCAAATTTTGCCAATTTTCCAATGTCTTGAATTTGTGCAAGTTCTTTAAATTTCTTTTTTTGCTCAAGACGATATTCAAGCTCAAAATTCCGATCAAAATGATCTTCAATGGCGCGCTTGCCCATGGCGGTTACAAAGATGATTTCTTCAATGCCCGCCGCAACTGCTTCTTCAACGATATATTGAATAACCGGTTTATCTACGACCGAAAGCATTTCTTTGGGTTGCGCTTTTGTTGCGGGTAAAAAACGGGTTCCCATGCCGGCAACAGGAATGATAGCTTTGCGAATATTCATACTCACACAAGTATAGTACGTTTTTTGCGCAAAAACTATTTCTGTTGCGCCTCAAAGAGTGCAACACCTTCCTTATACCAACGCGTTACGGCGTCAACGTGCGACATTCCTTCCTCTTGCCACGCACGTAGTTTTTTGAACTTTTCTTCAAAGAAAGCGTGGTGCTTTTGCATATTTTCTTCGCTTTGCAAGGCCCAAAGAACATGCTCCAGCTCGGCTTTTTCTTTCTTTGCCACGATATCATCGGGGAGATAACGATTTTGCGAAATATCAAAATCAATGCCAACAACCTCAACTTTTTTCTGCGGAAAAAGACGGGTAACGGTTTCCTCATTTCTTTTGAGTCGACTTTGTTCGCAAAAAATTATCACCTCGTCGATGTCGCTATGTTCTGCGATGATCTTTTTTGCAAAGAGAAAATTCTCGAGTGATGAAAGTGACTGATCTTCAAGAAGAATGTTCCACTTCCCCACCGCATCCGCAACGATTGCACGATCCATTAAAAAGCGCAGATACTCCTCAAGTTTTGCAGACTCAATTTCGGTGTACGGAGACGTGCAGGATGTACGACCGCCACAAGGAATAAGCAATGCGGGCTGATTTTTTGCTTCTGAATATATTCGGTTGAAGACGATATTAAGATACGTAGGATAGTTTTTGTCCGTAAAGATATCTTCCGGAATGCCGTAACCGCAGATGATGAAGGATTTCATAGTTTCGGAACAAACTTCAACGAAATTGAATTTACGCAGTGACGTGTATCTTTTTCTGTCATCTTTTCTCCCGTAAAGACGTGACCGAGATGCGCTTTACAGTTTGCACACGTAATTTCGGTGCGCATGCCATCGGCATCGACGATTTTTTCTACTGCTCCGGGAATCTCATCGTCAAAGCTTGGCCATCCGCACCCCGATGAAAACTTGTCTTCGGAATTGTAGAGTTCCGTACCACAGCGGCGACAAATGTACGTTCCCGCAGCGCTAAAATCATTGTATGCACCAGAAAAAGGCGCTTCGGTTCCTTTGTGGACGATGACGCGCTCTTCTTCGGGAGTAAGCGGAGATATGGTTTGCATATGAAAATGGATCATTTCTTGTTCTTTCTCCGCGTCTCCAAATGAATCCGTCGCCAGGCGGGATAGAGGATGAAAATAACGTTTCCCACGAGTGCAGCATAGGCTCCGGTGAGTAAAAATACTGCGGCCCATGCAAGTTCTTTTCCTAACCAGTAGCGCGTTGCCCACAAATGGCAATATACCGACGGCGCCGCTTGCGACGATTGCGCTTCCGCCATACGAAAACCTACTTGCGCTTGCAAAAAACTGCCGAGCACCGCAATAACTGCAATCCAGTTTGCGAGCACAAACTTCCCGGTTGCCCATGACATCTCCGACAAACCTTCCCAGTGTGTCGTTATTGCTGCAACGAAAACAAGGAATACGCCGACGACCATTGCTTCGTACACCCATGTTTCGTACTTTCTTTTATTCGCAGCAAGCCAGCGTGATGCGGGGCGGAATAGAGGCGCAAGAATACGCGCAAGAAAAAGGGTGAGTTGTTCCATAGATGTTTCCTACTTTAGCACAAAAACAAACGCCCGGGCCGAAACCCAGGCGTGCACCGCTCTATTGCCTCATGCATTGGCGACGACCTCGACCTCCCACTCGTAGCAATTGCTTGGAATTGGTGCGAATCCAAATGCTCGGGCAAAGTCCTCCACGCTCTGTCGTGAGCATCTGACCTGGAAGATCTCCTCATCGTCCTTGCGAAAGATCATCCTTCCCCGATCTTCAATGTATTGCATTTTGTACACGCCTGGCCCCAACAGGCGCCGCAATACATCAGATCTCACTTCAAAACTCGTGACACCGGAAAACAGGATTCTCATCTGAACCTCCGAGCAAAGAATGTCCGAAAATAGGCATTTTGTAAATGTATGAGGCCATTTTTAGATGACTATTTCTCTATTCCTCTTTCGGGATTTCGCTCACGTACACCATGAGATAGCTTCCATCATTGAGCTCTGCGACCGTTGAGTCTTGGATGTAATTGGATTCGAGGGTTGTTGCATCGTCGCCCGTAAGTGCAATGTCGCTCGATGTCCAGGTTTCCATGTCGGATGTGGTGAACGAACGGATATTTTTTTCGGGTAAATTGAAGGCGAACATGCGAACTGTATCGTTTTCGATGAGGGGATTTGATGAGATGTAGCCCACAAGAGGAAAATGTAATTTTTCGCCGTTTGCAATGGTGAATGTTTTTCCGTCTGTTGACGTTGCGTGGATCTGTTCACTTCCCTGCTGCTGCAAAACGTACATGTGCCACACATCATCAAAAAAGAGTGTGCTCGAATCCATCACACCTTCGTCCAAAACAAGCGCTGTGCCTTTATAGGCAAACGCAATGCCGTCAGCACTTTCGGCGTATGCGATGCCGATCTTCTTTTTTGCAACATCCGTGGTGTAATACATGCGATACGTTCCGTCGGGGAGCATGACGACATCAGGATCGCTTGGATCGCGCGATGTGGGGAAATTATTGAACGTGAGCGCATGAAACTCCCATGTTTCGCCGTTATCATGCGACAATGCCATTGCCGTACTTTCTTCTTTGCCTTCCTCGACTGATCCTCCGACGTAATACAGCATGATGGTGCCGTCGGTAGTGATGACCATATCGGGAACATTGCCTTGATCGGTGAGGATTTTTCCGGTGGGCGTAAAGTGAATGCCGTCGGTTGATATCGCGGTGAGTAAACGACGCTCGCCCGCGCTGTTTGGCGGAGGGTTTGCCGCACGTCCAATGGGCGGCGTGAAATCGCTTGCGTTTATCGCCTCGAGATATGCATCGGGTTGCGTAGTGCCGCATCCGGTAAGGAGCGTGAAGGAAAGAAAAAGGATGATGTATAAAGAATGTTTTTGCATAATTGTCTGTCATGCCGGACACCGATCCGGCATCCATCGTCACAGGCTTAGTAAATAACGATGGATCCCGGGTCAAGCCCGGGATGACGAATTTTCTTAACTATAGCACGTGACATACACTCTTTTTCATGCTACTCTTTCCCCTTATGCACTCCGAATTTGTTTCAAGCACTGTAGATTTGGCGCGACTGCCGCACAATGACCGACCCCATATTGCTATGGTGGGTCGTTCGAATGTGGGGAAATCGTCGCTTATCAACGTGCTTACGCAACGAACTAATCTTGCACGCGTGAGCGGATCTCCCGGACGCACGCAAACCATGAACTTGTACGCGATCGACAATCGCTATTACCTCATGGATCTTCCGGGTTACGGCTATGCAAAAACTTCGCAGGAACAACGCGTGGTATTTGCCGACATGCTGAGCAATTATCTTTCGCAAACAAAGCAACTCAAACTTGTTCTTCTTATTATCGACGCACGCCTCGGGCCAACCGCCTACGATCAAGAAATGATCGAGAATTTGTACGAATTTGATCTTCCTTTTGTCATTATCGTGAACAAAATCGACAAACTGAAACAGGTTGCAGCGGCACATTTGCTCAAAAGTTTAGGAGAATTTTATCCCGACATTCAGCTCATTCCGCATTCAAACATCGAAAAAAGCAAGCGCGACGTTATTTTGCGCGCCGTTGAGGATGCGGTGAAGAAGGTGTAGTTTTTTTTTACGGGAAGCGTATCTTTGAAATTTTATATGTACACCTTTGTTTCCACCGTTCCCGAAGAAAAGAAACAATATCCTATAGTTATCTCAGGACTAGAATCGTTGAATCTGAAAAAAAGGGAATACCTTATTTCGGATGATCTTGAATTTGGAGGTGAAGAGGTATTTGAAATTCGCTACGAACACTCTGCGAATGCCTTAAAAGATGCGAGGATTGTTCATCATCTCTTAGCTGTGGGTCATGGAGAATATTTTTATCTCTTTAACATGGTCGATAAGGTAAACATTCTTTGCCTAAAAATGAGGGGTTACTTTGGACATCTTTATGTTGAGGAAGGCCTACTATATGTCACGGATGCTGACGGGGTGTATTGCATTGATCAGCAAGCTTCTCTGGTTTGGCATCAAACAAATCTTGGGATAGATGGAGTCATCCTTAGTCATTTCACTAGGTATTCTATCCATGGCAGCGGCGAGTGGGATCCCCCTAACGGCTGGAAGGATTTTGTCTTACATAAAAATACAGGTGAGAAAATAAACGTAGCGCTTTGACGGGAAGCGTGTTTTTCATTACGTTACTCTTGCCGTAGATTTTCTGCGACATCGGACTTCGGGCTATCGTCATCCCGGGCACCGACCCGGGATCCATCGTCAAACAGTTTACTACGAGGTGCGACATGTTCCTGTGGCAAATTCTTCTCATGATCGCGATCTTTTTCTTTTTCCTCTTGACACTCGTTGTCTTCAATCACTGGAGAGAGACGTCTGCGTATGTCATTACATATGAATCCGACGACATCTGTCATTGTGATACCAGGCATCGGTACATGAGCTGGAACATCGTAATGGCAAGCGTTGCGGCATTTTTCGCACTTCTCTCTGCGGGTGGAGGATTTTTTCTGGGAAGAAACGACGATCCACATCATGCAATCACCTTACTCACCGCAACCGTCGGGATTCCGAGCCTGGTCGTTATGATCATTGCGATCTGGGCATGGCGGAAGATTCAGCGATAGATCCTTCCCTTCGGAAGACCTCAGGGCAACGCGCAGAGCTCAGGATCCACGCCGCGTGCCTCCGTCTCCCCCCGCAGCAGTGCGGGGTTTTTGTTTCCTTTGCCCTACTGGGGCGGAAGATGTTCCGCCCCTTCATTCCTTTTTCCTTCATTAAAAACAAAACCGGATCCGTGGGGATCCGGGCAAGGTTTATCGCACGGTGAGAATCATGCCCCAGGGAGCTCCGTCGCAGATGGCTCCGATGCGGTAGGCGCCGTCGGAGACGATGCGGAAGCGACAGGAGTAGGCGGAGAGCGGGAGGAGAACATCGATGATTTGGATGTCGTTCCGCATGATGTAAATGTATCCGAATTGCGTTGCACTCTCCCGATACGCCTTGGCCACGCCCCACGCCAACCACCACAGATTGTCTTCTGTGGTTCCTTCTGTTACGGAATATGCATGATGCGCCGCGCCTCCAACGAACCCCCCGTCCACAGCCGTGAGTTCCATGTCTGCGTCTGAACCGTCTTCCAGAAGGACGCTCACCGCGTAATCGGTGTTCAATTGCGAAAGGTGCGTTGTTCCGGAGACGTCGCGGTTCGGGTCGAAGGTGACGAGTCCGCCTCCGCGCTCGTCTTCATTCTTTGCCCACCAGTCGGCAACCAAATCCGAATCGACTTCGTCCTCGTCCTCCCGTGCGAAGTGCTGAAGCAGCCCGTCTTCGATGGCAACTCCAAACCCGTGCTCGTCCACGGCGAGCTCCACGCCGACTGATCCTTTGCCGCCTGTGACCGGAGGATCACCGTCCATAATTGACGTAAATTCTCCGATCGAGCCACCGTCCGCGAGCATACTCGCTGAACCGACGAGCACCGCTTCTTCAGCGCCAGGCTGAGTGACGACGAGCATGTCCTCGAAAAGTGCGGCTGCGGTTCCAAACCGTCCGCCGGTGAGCGTATTGCCGTTGGAAGCTCCTGTAACGTTCAGCGTAGCACCGTCAGCCATGCGGCCCTTGTATCCGCTTATCAGCGACCTGGCGAGCAGGACGCCTCGGTATTCGTACGGAGGCTCGTATTCGTTGCTCGCGAGATACTGCGTTCCTCCGTACGTGAGCAAATTGATATTTTCACCGAACCTGGATAGCGTTTCGGATCCGTACCAGACGGATATGCAATCGTTGGGAAGCATCAGACTTTCGGAATCGAGCTCGCAGATCATTCCGGAGTCTTCTGCCAACGAGGAGGAAACGAGGAATGACGTACCGGACCATTTAATGTCCGAGAAGGCGCTCTCGTCGCTTGTTTGAAAGAACAGGTCGACTGTTGCCGTCAGCTCCGGGGGATGTGCATACGAATCTGTATCGTCGACGGAGGTGTCACTCAAAGGATCGGTGCGAAGCATCCGGGAAGAAGGAGAAGTGCATGCGGCGAGCGCCACGACGATGAGCGTTACGAAAAAGAAGAGAAAAGAACGGTGCATGTTGGCTCCTGGGTGAAGGGGAACAATGTGCAGTATGCCTTTTTGCACTCTTGTGTGCAAAGAAAAAAATATTGCGCCTGCTTTTCTACATTTTACTCGCACAATTAAACATCCACTGCACACCGAATTGATCGGTACACGTACCGAAATATCCTCCCCAAAACATTTCCATAAGCGGCATGCCAGGCTTTCCCCCTTCGGATAATGCTGTAAAAAGACGATCGGCTTCAACTCGCGTGTCGGGTTCGAGGTTAAGAGAAATGTTATTGCCAAACGTAAGCTGATGGCCCATGGATTCAAGCGCATCCGTTCCCATAAGTAAGAGGCCGCCGAGAATAGGAAGCTCAACATGCATAATCATGTTCTTTTCTGCGTCGCTGAGTTCAGGCATGCCCGGACCGGCAGGAACTTCTCCCAAACGCTGAAATACGCCGGTAAATTCTGTACCAAAAACCGTTTTGTAAAACGTAAATACTTCTTCGGTTTTGCCCATGAAGTTGAGATAGATACTTGTGCGTGCCATAAAAAAAAGAAACGGAGTCTTGCGGGCATTTTAACGTATTTCGAGTTCTTTCAACAAGCAAATGAGGTGCTTAACATTTCTCACGGCGCATCCTCACGCAATAGTTTTTTATAATTCCTATCGATAAGCTTGCCAAAATCCTTCAACCACCCTGCCCCATATAGCTCAGTGATTTTTTTACTCAGCGCACGAAAGGCGGGAAGGCGCGAACCATTTTCGGGAGTTGCAAGATGTCCTTCAAAATATGCGTTAATGAAGAGCTCTTGAGGTACGCCGGATTTTATCATCGCGAGAATGGTAGTTTGTTCGTAGGGATAGCTTGTCATAGCGTCCTCTTTTGCGAGATGCCGTGCAAGTAATTCTGTTACTCCTTCATTTAACCAGGCGCCATTTTCCCGGAAACCTCTATTCGCATTGAATGCTAAACCATGTTTTCGGTTTGTATACTGTGTCGATTGCCAACGGAGCGAATTGTGTTGGTAGGTGTCAACGTCTGTTTTTTGAATGGCACCTCCCGCAATATGATGCGTCATCTCGTGAAAAAGCGTCTTACGAACAGCGCTCTCTTCTCGGAATTCGACCTGAACTGAAAGGATACCCGCTCCATGGCTTCGCCCAACGGTAGTACCCATAGCCACTGGATCAGCAACGAGAAATTGAACATCAGCAATGCGGTCATCGTAATGATCGTTCGGCGGTATTATCCCTTCAGAAACTGCAAATTGTAGCTGAAGACGAAATTGTCCTCTCCACATTTCAAATCTTTCGTTCCATTCTTGTTGCAATTGCTCTTGACGACGTTCACGTTGGTCAAGAATTGCCGCAAAAACACTGCTAGGAATTTCTCCTTTATTAAATAGTTCCCAAAATTCTTCCTCATCCTGTACCCCCCCCTCACTGCCCCATGACGCTCTTACGTGCCCATCGCGCAAGGCTTCTGTAAGAGCCTGTTCAACATCTTTTTTTCAACTTTCAGGTACAATGAGCGGGCGTTA
>CAYPWV010000011.1:0-28877 GCA_964414795.1 uncultured Gammaproteobacteria bacterium | reverse complement strand
TAGCAGAGATTAAACAAAAAAGAGCGTTTTCACGCACCCAAAAGTTAACGGTATCGAAAAGCTCTCTGAGGTAGTTGAGTCCCACGAATTCTCCCGCGCTGAGTGTAATGGTTGGTAACCGCATAATATCCTACTAAAATGATGAAAAGTCAATTTTATTGGTATTTTTGCAAATCGAGAGGCTTATTCATTGACGCCGATCTCTTTTTCTTTTATCCTGTAGCTACCATCGAAATTCGCAGACGCCGGGATGTGCAGAGAAAATGCACGTAATTCCCGCCGAGGATTCTCGACTTTCCTTTTTTAGGAAAGACGTGAAGGCGACCGTTTTAGGTGGCCGTTTGTTTTTTAAAAGGTCGTCCCCCTCCGCTTGACTACGTTGAGCTACGGAGGGATTAGTAGTCCTGCCTCACGTCAGGTTTAAGTACGTGAACTATTCGTTCTATGGCAAAGACACGTGCACAAAAGGCAGAGGTGATTGCAAAAATCACCGATCGCTTCAAGCGTATGAAAGGTGCTGCATTCTCTCAAGTCATGGGTTACACCATGGAAGATGCAGACAAGCTCCGCGTTATTGCGGCAGAAAAAAATGTTGATGTGTTCGTTGCAAAAAAAACGCTCCTTACGCTTGCCGCAAAAGCAGCAGGTATTACGGGTGTTGATACCAACTCACTCAACGGTTCGGTTCTTGTGGCGGTTTCTTACAGCGATGAAGTATCCGCAGCAAAAATGCTGAAGGATCTTGCAAAGCAAAAAGAAACTATCAAGATGTTAGCCGGTGTCCTTGAAGGAAAATTTGTAGGTGAAGCTGAAGTCAAGAAATTGGCCGATCTTCCTTCCAAAGAACAGCTTCTTGGTCAATTGGTTGGCACGCTCAATGCTCCGGTTTCTGGTTTTGTAAATGTTCTTGCAGGTAACTTGCGTGGATTGGTGACGGTACTTGGGGCGATTGAGGCGAAGAAAGTTTAATTCTCAACTTAACACACAATTATGTCCGAAGAAATGAAAAACGTTGAAGTACCTGAGAAATTCCAGGCACTCGTGAGTTCTATTGAAAAGATGACCGTGCTTGATCTTGCAGAGCTTGTAAAGGTTCTTGAAGAAAAGTTTGGTGTTTCTGCAGCAGCTCCTGCCATGATGATGGCGGCTCCTGCAGCAGCAGCGGGTGCTGTAGCTGAAGAGCAGAGCTCTTTCACGGTTGAAATTACTTCCGCAGGCGAGAACAAGATTAGCGTTATCAAAGTGGTACGCGAAATCACCGGTCTTGGCTTGAAGGAAGCAAAGGATATCGTTGATGCTGCTCCAAAGGCAGTAAAGGAAAACGCAGGCAAGGCTGAAGCAGAAGACTTGAAGTCCAAGCTTGAAGCAGCTGGTGCAAAAGTAACCTTGAAGTAATCCCACTTCGCTCCTTCGGAGCTTCGTTAGGGATTCTGTTTTCAGAAAGACGCTCTCGCTTCCATGCGGGAGCGTTTTTTGTTAGAGTATTTCCATTATGTCTCCAATCCCTTCCGGTCGTGTTGATGACCAACTTTTTGATCGTCCAGAAACGCACTGGAGTGATGTTATTGCCGAGCGTGTTTTGGAATCGTTTCCCAACGAAGAACTTTACACGTGCGCTGCAGGAATTTCTCCTTCGGGCATTGTGCACTTTGGCAATTTTCGTGATGTGATGACGTCGGTGGGTGTTGCGAATGCCCTGCAGGCGCGTGGAAAGAACGTGCGCGTGCTTTTTTCTTGGGATAACTACGATCGTTTTCGCAAGGTTCCTGCGGGAGTTGACCTTGCATGGATAGCGCATATTGGTAAGCCGCTTACTGCGGTTCCTGATCCAAGCGGGAAATTCTCCTCATATGCCGAACGTTTTCAGGTTGAGTTTGAAACATCCATGAAGGATCTTGGAATTGATTTGGTGTATCGCTATCAAACGGATGAATATACGAATGGTCGTTACGTTGACCGTGTTCTTCATGCCATGAAGCATCGTCGCCGTATTGGTGAGATTTTGTTTGAGAATATGTCGGAGATTGGGATTGAAAAGAAGCAGCTTGATCGGGAAGAATATTTGAACGAGTATTATCCTATTTCTGTTTATTCTCGTTTTACCGGAAAGGATTCTACAAAAGTTCTCTCGTATGATGGTGAGTATACGATTGTCTATCGTTGCTTAGAAACAGAAAAAGAAGAAACGCTTGATCTTACGAAAGATTTTTGCGTAAAGCTTGCCTGGAAGGCTGATTGGCCGATGCGTTGGGGAGTTGAAAAAGTACATTTTGAACCTGGAGGAAAAGATCATGCATCTCCAGGAAGTAGTTTTGATGTAGGCGCGCTTGTTGCACGTGAGATTTTCAATATTGAACCTCCGGTGTTTACAGGATATGAGTTTGTGGGCATTCAAGGCTTGGGAGGAAAGATGTCCGGATCAAAAGGCAACGCAATTTCTCCTGCGCAGCTTTTGGAGATTTATGAACCAGCGTTGTTGAAGTGGCTCTATACCCGCAAGCAGCCTCGTCAGGCATTCACGCTTGCGTTTGATACGGAGCTGTATCGTCAGTACGACGAGTATGATCGTTCTTGTGCGGCAAAGGCGGCAGGAACGCTTGCAGCGCATGAGGTTCGTGCGCTTGAGATTGCTCAAGAGGGAGGCCCTGTTTCTGCTGCACCAATTCCTTTTAAGCAAGCTGTTGCTCTTGGACAGATTCTTTTGTGGGATAAAGAAAAAGTGTTTTCTATTTCGCAAACGCTCGGCATGACGTATGACGCTGATTCTTTGGTGCGTTTAGACAAGGCGCGTGCATGGCTTGAGACGTATAACCCACAAGAAGTGATCGCACTTCTTCCTGAGGTGAATGTAGCGTACCGCGCCGGTCTTTTTGCAATCGATCTTGAGCACATCGAAACACTTCGCGCATATCTTGCCGAGAATCCTGATGCACCTATCGCTGAGCTTGAGGTGCGTGTGTACGACATTCCTAAGAAGCCGGATCTTTCGCAAAAAGAAAACAGTGTTCTCCAGCGCGCATTTTTCAAAAACGTGTATCAACTCCTTATTGGTTCTGATGCCGGTCCACGTCTCTCTACGTTCCTTTGGGCAGCAGATAGAAAGAAGGTGCTTGAGTTGTTGGGGGAGTAATCCCATTATTCAGTTATAAGAAGCCACTCATATATTGAATCGCCCCGCATATAGTGTTTTGTTACTTCTTCAAACTTTTTGTAGCGCCATGTTTGAAGTTTAGGAAATTTATCCATGTTTACTACTGCCCATACAGAACGTAAAATAAAAAGCGCATCGAATTGTTTCTTTACATCTGGTAGAAGGGCAATGAGACGTTCAATTTGATCTTGTGTGAAGAAATATTTTCCGAAAATTTCCGAATCTCCTTCGCGGGGAAACCAGTGAATTGATGCTGTCGCACTTACGAGATCATAGCCTTGCGGACCTTCAAATGTTGTCTCAAAATCGATAACACCTTGAGACATAATATTATGAGCATTGAAGTCTCCGTGACAGAGAACGAATGCAGTATTAGCGAGGTCGATTTTTACTTTTTCCCACAAAGACATGATCATTTCTTCTTTGTCAGGCAACTCTGTTATTAAAAGATCAAAATGTGTAGCGAGAAAAACAGATTCCCAATTTTTCTGTGAAGATTTTTCTTTTGACTGTGCTTCAATGTAACGTTTTACTATTTTAAAAAAGCTTTGGAATGTTTCCTCCCTTATTTCCTCTCCATCTTTACAGTCCTCTTGGAAAAGCATTCCAAAATTTTCCGTTCCAGCGGACGATTCGATATAGTACCGTTCCCCGTCACTTCCTAGTCCATCTTCAAGAATTTTTGGAACAGGATACCCTTGTTCAATGAGTTGTCGATGAAAACGGAGCTCTTCTTGTATTTCAATATCAGGACCTATACGAAGATACGAATTTTTATCTTGCGAACTATATATTCGCGTACCGTTTCTTCGTTCCTTTATGATGCTATATGACATTCCATTAAAAAGAAGAGTTGTTTCTTTGGGATTTTTTTCTATTTCGGTATTCATAGGTTTACTGGCAACAGTTTACCGTACCAAATGATTTGGTGTGAATTGGAGGAGGGAAGTTGGGGTAAGGACACTCATGGTGTTTGCCGTTTCGTCGACTGAGAGGGTGATGCCTTGCGCAAATGCATCGTTTACATATTGTGCAACAATGGTGCCGGTTGTTTTATCAACGATTATGATACGTTTGTTTTGCGGATCGAGGATGCTGAGCTCTTTTGATTCGGGAGTTGTGAAGATATCGACAGGATTATTGAGCGGCGTGTTGAGCGTTCCGAGCGTCCAGGTTTGCTCTTTTCCTGAGAAGAAGACGCGGACGTTGTTGCTCGTGAGAATGTATACGCTGCCATCAACGGTGAGTGCTTTTGCGTCGGTAAGATCGCTTGATCGTGCATTGATCCATGCGGTTCCTGCTTCGTAGCCGTCACCTTGCGGACGCATTTTTACAATTTGCTGATCGGCGGCAACGAGAATGTAGAGTGCATTGTTGTACACTTGCATATCTTCAACACTTTTGAGTCCATCGACCCCACTTGCAAGGGGATTTAGCGTTTGCGTGGCTTGTTGATAGCGTGCAAGTCGGTTGGTGCTGTCGACGAGAAGCGTGCTCGTGGCGGTTTCTTGCGTGCTGAGTTTTGGTGCAGCAACAACGCCCAGAGTTACGGGTTGCGCTTCCCATGCGGCGTTTAAGCCATTAAAGCGAAATACTTCAAGACCTGCAGAGAAAAGATATGCGCTATTTGTAGTAACACCGGTGACTGCTTGCTTACCTTCGGGAAGTGAGGCGAGAACGGTGGGTGAAACACGTGTGATGCCCTGAGATTTTTCAAGAAGTGTGGTTACTTTTTCTGTTGTGGTTGCGAATGTGTTTTGTTGCTCTTCTGTTGCGGGATGTGTTTCTGCAAGAAGCGTTTGTGCGGATTGCAGTGCCTGCGTTGCTCCTGCGGTATTGTTGTAAATTAAACTTCCTTCTGCTTGTGCGAGGTATTCTTCTATTTTTGTGATGTTGGTAGAGAAGGTGGTGTTTTGTGCTCGTTCGTTGGATGATTGGCGGTAGAGGAACCATCCGCCTCCTCCCGCAAGCACGAGTGCTGCTACTACAAGAACAATAATAAGCGGTGAGGCGGTAGCTCGGGAAAGTTTACGGGTAAACGCGGTGCTTTCTTTTGTTCGAGTTGCACGTCGTCCGCGATATTTCAAGACGCGTTCTTTTATAAATGTGAAAAGCATAGCGACTCCTCGCATGAGTTGTGTTGCTCCTCCTTTTATTCCGTTCCAAATAATTTCTCCTGTATGCGCAAGAACAGCGCGCACATCCGTGCGTCCCATCCATGCAGTGCGAGCTGTTCCCGTTTCTTTTCGTTGGGGTGGTCTTTCTCCCAAAACATCTGCAGTACGTTCTTGGTTTTTTTGTAAAACATCAAGTGAACCAAGCGGGTTTATGCGTATATTTCCGGCGTGTTCGGGGCTGCTTACTTGAATAGCAACACCTGCAAAGGGCATGGCAGGCGGAATAAAACCTTCAATACGTTCAAGTGCGCCTTTTGCGGGAAGTGTAACAAGAATGTCTTGGAGTGTGGCGGGAGAAAGCATGGTTGCAGGAACGTGTGTGGCCACGTAAAACACATCGCCTTCGTGGAGCTCTCCATCAAGCACCACGCTGCACGGTTTTTCCCACGAGGCATTTTCTTCCCCCAGTTGCGTGTGCAGTTCGTAAATGCTAAAGCGCCGATCTGCCGTTTTATGCAAAAAGAGTGCGAGTAAATTTCCAAATCCCGAAAGAAACAGTTGATTTTTTGCGCATACCGCAAAAATGACATGGCATTTATCTTTACGAAGTTCTAATTCAGGACCAAGCCGCGCAAAATCATCGTTTACTTTTGCAAGCATGTGTTCAAAGGCTCGTGCGGGATTGTGGTCATCGCGAATAGTTTGCGCAAGGTGCTCTATGTGTTGTGCACACATAAGAAAAATGCGTTCGCGTACTTCTTCGTGCGGAGATTCAATTCCCGCAATGCAAAATACTGCACCACGATCTTGATGCAGACTGCGGAGAATACTACGCGCCTCAACGTCGGCTCTCGTACGGCGAACCGTAAGATCGGCGAGTTTGAGGGGGAGGAAGGAGGGGGTGCGCATGGCGATTTTTTGAGGTTTCACATACAGTATACTAAAATTATGTACACTTTTGGTATATTTCACCTATGCTAGCTCAAGAACACGAAAAAGACGTGCAAAAAGCCCCCGAAGATGCTGAAGAAATGCTCCCTTTTGAAGACAAAGATGAGCGTTTTGAAATTGAACAACTTTTTGGCTCACGAACGCGTGCTCGCCTTTTGGGTCTTTTTTTAGAGAATGCAGATCGTTCCTTTTTTGTGCGTGAAGTTGCGCGAAGGGTTGATGCGCAACTGAATGCGGTTCGCAGAGAGCTGAAGAATTTGCTTGATGTGGGTATTATTTTGGAAAGTGATGTAGGTGAAGGAGAAAAAGAAGAGAAGAAAAAGTTTTATCAGGCGAACACCACTTTTCCTCTTTTTGAAGATTTGCGAAATGTGATGCGTAAATTTGGTGTGCTCATGAATAAGTCGCTTGTTGAAGGGTTGCGTCAAAAAGGAGATGTGCATCTCGTACTGCTCACGGGTCGCTTTGTGGATGCTCCTGCTATTCCCACCGATGTTCTTATGGTTACCACGTGTTCACCTGAAGTGATTGAAACCGCAATTGCGGATTTTGAACGCGATCTTGGACGTGATGTCAACTACACCGCACTTACTCCCGAAGAATATCGGTATAGAAAAAATGTAGGCGATCGTTTTTTGCAGAGTATTTTTAGAGAAAAGCATGCGATTTTATGTGAGGAGCCTTTGTTATGATGTTGTGCATTGATGGATCAGATATTGCATCGATAACGTTTGCGCTTGTCAATCGACAAGAGCGTGTATTAACGATTCTCTACGAACAAACTTGTGAACGAAAGTTAGGTGATGAATTGCGTGTCATCCAAGATTTTCTTTGTGATCAAGGCTTTGACGTTTCTGTGGTGCAAGACATAGGCGTGGTGCAGGGGCCTGGTTCTGCGGGTGCCTTGCGCAGTACGTTAAGTTTGGTAAACGCTTGGGCGCTTGGAAAAGGGTTGAATGTGTGGACGCTCCAAAGAAGAGAAAATGAATGGAAGATTGTTGCGGAAAAAAAGCCGTTTGTTTTGCCGGTATATGATCGTCCCGTGCATGCAACGCCCTCCGAAAAGGATGCGTTGGGTCGCGTCCGCATATGAAAAAAATATTTGGTCAATACGGAAAAAACCGCGTGTGGGAAATTGTTCCTGGTGCCATTTCTTGGATGGTTATCCTCACCACGCTTCTTCTTGCGTTTTTTGCGCCAGAAGTAGCTATCATCCTTATTATTTTGTTTGACTTGTATTGGATGTTGCGCGTGTTTTATTTTGTGATTCATGTAGGAGCGGCGTATCGAACGTATAGAAAAACGTTGGTAACCGATTGGTGGAAGCAGGTGCAAGCTATGCCAAGGCACGCGGACATTTATCACGTCATCATGTTCCCCTTTTATAAGGAGGAACTTCCTATTTTAGAAGAGGCTGTGCAAGCACTTTTGCACAGTGCGTATCGTCTCGATCGGATGGTGGTGGTTTTGGGGGGGGAAGCTCGTGCAGGAAATCATGCGGCAGAATGTGGTCAGTTTTTAAAAGAGAAATATACAGATCGTTTTGCGGGATTTTTATACACGTCGCATCCCTCGGATATTCCCGGAGAAATTAGTGGTAAAGGATCGAATTTAAAACACATGGCGGGGGAGCTGAAGAAATGGATTGATGCGCAGGAGTTGAACTACGACAACATCATTGTTTCTGCATTCGACGTAGACACGGTTGCCCATCCTCAATATTTTGCAAAGCTTACCGAATTATTTCTCACTATTCCCAATCCCACACGTACGTCTTTTCAGCCTGTTACCGTGTTTAGTAATAATATTTGGACTGCAACGGCTCCGGTGCGTATTGCCGCCTTTGGTACCACGTTTTGGCTTTTGGGCGAGCTTGTGCGACCCGAACGTATGTGGACGTTTTCTTCGCACTCCATGCCGTGGCGCATGCTAGTAGATGTGGGTTTTTGGGAGCCGGATTTGGTGAGTGAAGATTCTCGGATTTTTATGCAAGCCTTTTTGCGCTACGAGGGCGACTATCGTGTTACTCCCGTGTTTCTTCCGGCGGGCATGGATACGGTGATTGGCGATCACTACGCAGGAAGCTTGGTTGCGCTGTATAAACAGCAGCGCAGGTGGGCGTGGGGCGTTGAACATATTCCGTACATGATCGATCAATTTACGCGTCATCCCGCTATTCCTTTTCGAGCAAAGTTCAAATACCTGTTTAATCACATCGAAGGTATGGTTACGTGGTCAACAACGCCGATTATTATTTTTGCTTTGGGATATTTGCCGTTTCTTACGCTTCAGGGCCATACGCAAAGTGCACTTGTGGCAAATTCTCCCTTTACGCTTGAATTCATGATGCGCGGCGCAACGCTCGGTGTATTTATTACGGGAGGGCTGAGTTTTATGTTCTTACCCCCTCGACCCAAGTACATTCATCGTGCACAGTGGTTGATGATGTTTGCGCAGTGGCTTTTGCTTCCTATCACTTTTGTACTCTTTGGTGCGTTTCCGGCACTTGATGCGCAAACACGCATGATGTTTGGAAAATATTTAGGATTTAATGTGACGGCAAAATCTGCTGCATCACGTATTCGTTCCGTATGATGGAAGTGAGCCTTAATATTCTTACGTGGAATGATAAAAAAGATCTTCCCGAATTACTCCGTTCAGTTCGTGCACTCACATATCCGCACGTGCAGGTGCGTATGTTGGATAACGGGAGCGTGGATGGATCTTTGGCGTATCTTAAAGAACATGCATCGGAATGGTTGGTGGTGTGTAATACGCATAATGTAGGTTTTGCGGCGGGTCATAATCAGCTCATGCGTTTGGCGCTTCGCAGGTGGGAGGGGCAAGATTTGTCGCAGAAAGTTATTCTTGCCGTGAATGCTGACATGATTCTTGATCCAGGATTTGTTGAGGAGCTGCTTCTTCCTTTTGCTGATCCTACCGTAGGCGCAACGCAGCCTAAGATTTTTCGTGCATTTCGTGCGCAGGATGAGCAAGAATTGCCCATGCTCTCGCATATTATTGATACAACGGGTTTGGTATTGCGGAAAAATTGGCGCATGGAAGATAGGGGAGCGGGAAAGGAAGATGTGGGTGCGTATGACGGAGAGCAAGATATTATCGGGCCTGCGGGAGCGTTGCCGTGTTACCGCGCTTCTGCAGTTGTGGATGTTCTTGAAAACGATGCTTTTTTTGATGAAGATTTTTTTGCCTATCGCGAAGATTGCGATGCGGCGATGCGTTTGCAGTACCGAGGATGGAAAACGGTGTTTTGCCCGAATGCACACGTATGGCATTTTCGGGGTATGTATGGTGCTGAAAAACGTTCGCTGTTGCAGCGATGGCACGATCGTCGGAAGCAGTCACGGTTTTCTTCTGCGTATTCCACGCGCAATCAATTATTTTTTCTCATAAAAAACTTTTCCTGGCGTGCATGGAAAGATGTTTTCCACATTCTTTTTCACGAAGGAGGACGTTTGCTTTATGGTTTTTTCTTTGAGCCCGAAACGCGCAAGGTGGTTATGCGTGCATTGACGACATTTCCAAAAATGTATAAAAAACGTCGCATCATCCAAAAAACAGCTCGTGTTGCTTGGAATAATTTGCGGTCGTATGTCCAAGATTGATCTTACGCTTCTCATGGTGCATACGTACGAATCTCGTATTGCTCGCCAAACATTGAGAAATATTCGTCGCATTGCCCCGCATCTTTCTTTAGAAGTTATTGTTATTGATAATCGTCCGCAAGGGGGGTTTGGGGGGATCCTTGCAAAAGAATTTCCTGAGGTTCGCTATATTCCTGAACAAAAGAATCGTGGATTTGGTTCTGCGATGAATGTAGGAATAGAAGCTGCGTGTGGGGAAATGGTGCTTATTTTTAATCCTGATCTTGCTCCTGAGCCGGGATCATTTGATATCCTTGTTGCATATCTTCGGCAGCATGAAGATATTGGTATTTTGGCACCTCGTTTACAAAATCCTGACGGTACGCTCCAATATTCTGTTTTTGCGTACCACACCCTTTTTATTCCTGTGCTTAGTCGAACGTTTTTAGGAAAAACTGCTTGGGGGAAAAAGAAGCTTGCCGATTTTCAGTTGCGTGATCGGGATCACAATATTATTCAGGATGTTGATTGGGTGATGGGAAGTGCGATGCTTGCGCGTAAGGCTGATCTTGTTGCGCTTAAAGGTTTTGATGAGCAGTTTTTTATGTACTATGAAGATGCGGATTTGTGTAGACGCATGAAGATGATGGGGAAGCGTGTGGTCTATTTTCCCGAGGCTCGCATGATACACTACCATCGTCGTGCCTCTGCGGATGGGTCGCTGTTGCGTCAATTACTCAATCCGCTTACGTGGCAGCATATTCGTAGTGCGCTTTTGTACGCAAAAAAATATCGTCATGCATCAACCGGAGAACATGCAGAAAAGAACATCGTGGTCACGTAAGAAGCGTGTTCTTGTTTGGGTGTTTGGGGTGGGGGGTGGGGTGTTGGGGGTGGGGTGTATCCTCTTTGTAGCCATTATTGCAGCGCGTGTTTTTGCACTTGAGCAATCGCTTCGGCAAGTGCAACGATCACTTGAAATGTATGATCTTTCTTCTGCGCAACTTGCGCTTGGCGAAGCTACTGATAAGGCGCGCATGCTTGAAAGCACTCTTGCGTGGACATCGTTTCTTGCCAAGTTTCCTTACCTAGGTGATACCTATGCTGCCTTCCAGCAAACGTTGCATGTTGCCATTGAAGGGTTTGATATCGGATACGATGCACTTGGGATTGCGTACTCAATAACGGATGCTATTGATCGGGCGCAGGCGGGAACATCGTTTACCTTCTTAGAAGATCCTCGGCCGTACTCCGATCTTTCTTCTGCAGAGCGACGTGCAGCGGTAAATGCCTTTGCGCAAAGTGCTCCTGCGTTGCGTTCTTTGCGTATTTCGCTTGCGCTTGCGCAGCAAGATGTTGCACGTATTGATGCACAGGCGCTCAAAATTCCTGCGGTTGTTGAAGTAGTTATGCGCGCACAAGAAGAAATTCCTCGCTATGTTATTGCGCTTGATGTGCTTGCGCCTTTTGCTTCGGTTGCGCGTGCGTTTGCGGGCGTTGATAGTGAAACGCAGTTTCTTATTTTGTATTTGAACAATGCGGAATTACGTCCGGGTGGAGGATTTATTGGAGCCTACAGTCTCATGAATGTACAAGAAGGAGAGATCAAGAGTTTTTCAACGGAGGATAGTTATTTTACCGATCAATTTGTAGAAGGAAATGATGCGTACTATGTCGCGCCTCCTGATCCTATTAAAAATTACCTCGGCATTCCCGAATGGTATTTTCGTGATGCATCATGGTCGCCAAGTTTTGCACAAACCGCACAAGATGCGCGGCAGTTATTGCGTCAAGAACTTTCTGTAGGAAATCAACCCATTCCTGATGCCTATCACGTTGTTGGCATTACGCCTGATTTTATAGAAGCGATGTTGCGCCTTGTGGGTCCTATTTCTGCAAACGGCGCTACCTACACTGCTGATACGGTGTACGAACTTTTGCAATATCAAGTTGAGCAAGGCTTTGTGGCTTCCGGAATAGCATATGAGGAAAGAAAAACAGCACTCAAAGTTATTTCTGAAACCATGATTGATCGGTTGCTGGAGATGTCGCCTTCGTCGTGGGTTGCTTTTTTTAGTGTGTTTGAAAGTGAACTTCAGCAAAAGCATGTTGCACTTGCAAGCACGTATAGTGACACGCAAGCGTTTCTTGAAGACGCTGGGTGGGCGGGAACATTTGCATCTTCTTCTGTTGATGATGTGCTCTTTTTTGTGGATGGAAATTTGGGTGCGCTCAAAACAGATCCGGTCGTTGATCGGAAAATTACGTATCACCTTGAACCGAATGCGGAAGGAGGCTTTCGGGCAACCACAACGATCACGTATAAAAATACCGGTGTTGCCGATTATAAAACGGGACAATATCGAACGTATGCGCAGCTTTTTGTTCCTCTTGGCGCAACGCTTGCTGGCTCTTCGGGGGCAACGCGAGAGGTATTTGTGGGAGGTGATTTGGAGATGACGAGTTTTGGTACGTTTCTTGAGGTCGATCTAGGAGCTGAGCGAACGATCTCGTTTACGTACGATCTTCCTGAAACGGTAACGCATGCTATTGAGCGAGGCGTTTATACGCTCGGTGCGTTTAAACAGCTGGGTGCCGGGGATAACCTTTTGACCCTTGACCTCGACTTTGGTACGAACCTCGTGGCTGCAGATCCTCAAGAAGATCCAAAAAACTACGGAAATAGCACGTATGAATATACTGCTGAATTGTCGTCGGATGCAGTGTTTCGAATAATATTGTAGAGACGGCCGGGCTGGCCGTCTCTACAGCCCAAACCTATGCTTGGAAAAAAAATTGGTATTGATTTGGGAACCACAACGGTGTTGGTATACGTTCCCAAGCGAGGCATTATTATCAATGAGCCTTCGGTTGTTGCTATTTCTAAGGCAGATCGAGTGGTGCTTGCCGTAGGAAAAGAGGCAAAAGATATGCTTGGGCGTACGCCGGATACCATTATTGCGCGTCGTCCGCTGCGCGACGGCGTTATTGCGGATTATCGAACTACCGAGGCGATGCTCCGTTATTTTATTAACAAGGCGCTTGGTGGGTTTCGTTTTTTTAAACCCGAGGTCATGATTGCGGTTCCGGGTGGTATCACGTCAACGGAGCGACGTGCGGTGGTTGATGCGGCGCTTATGGCCGGAGCTCGTGTTGCGCACGTTATTAAACAGCCGGTGGTTGCGGCAATCGGTGCCAATATTCCTATCGGAAGTCCGAACGGGCACATGATTGTGGAAATCGGCGGGGGAACGTCTGAAATGGCGGTGCTTTCTTTGGGCGGCATTGTAGCCTCTTCTTCGGTACGTATTGGGGGAGTAAAGTTTGATCATGCCATTATGGAATTTGTGCGTCGTACGTATAACGTTGCCATTGGCGAACGAACGGCGGAGGAGATTAAAATTGCCGTAGGTTCGGCACTTTTTATGCCCGACAAGTTGCGCACCGAAGTAAAAGGTCGCGATATGATTACGGGTTTGCCGAAAATTATCGAAGTAACGAGTGATGATGTTACTGAGGCGCTTCAATCGCACCTCGAAGATCTCATCGTTGCGCTCAAAATCGTTTTTTCTCAAACACCTCCCGAACTTGCGGCTGATGTTATGGACAAAGGCATTGTGCTTTCGGGCGGATCGAGCCAACTTCGCAATCTCGATCGTCTTATTGCTGATGCCACAGGCGTTCCTGCCTACGTTGCCGATGAACCTCAGCTTTGCGTTGCCCGCGGCACCGGCCTTGCGCTCGAGAATCTTGATGCGTATAAGCGGAGTTTGTTTTATACGTAGTCATTGTGTCATTCTGAGGGAGATTAATGTCGACCGAAGAATCTTTGCATATGTTTGAAGTGAATCGTGATAGAGAGAGTCGAATTCATTCTGACGCCGTTTTTTTTGAAATTGCTGGACGCATTGCTCATCAAGAGTCGCTTGTATCCTATCCGATTGTTTTTGAAGATGAAAAAATTATCACACGACGTTTATTTAAAGGAGATGATTCTTATTCAGCTATTCCGGGAGTCGCTTTTTACCTTGATTATCAGGATAAAAAGGATAAGAAACCAGATACTCTTTCTGGTAAACTTCTTTTTGAATATGGAGCGCATCCGGTTGTTGACGCTGGTAGGGTCATCGTTGCCCAGATGCATTTTGAAGTGCATCCAAAGAATGAATTTCGTTTTTTCCATCGATATGTAACTCCGGATGTGCGTAAAGAGGGTATCGGTACACGCCTTTTTCATCTTGCGGAAGAGTGGTTTTTGAAAGTTGCCCAGGAGTCACGTTCTCCTGTATGTCTTAGCCTTCAGGTAGGACAACAGAGTGTTATTCATTGGGCTGAAAAAATGGGATTTTCTGTTGAAGACGATCAGCAAGAACTTTTGCAAGAACTTCGAGAACATCCTGAGCGATTTTTTGAAGATGAGGTAATTGTGAGCGAGGAATCTCAAGCACAGGGAATTGTGAAGGCTAAATATACGTTTCGTGTTGGTACTAAAGGACGTTATATGGAAGATGCTGTTCGACTAACGTTTCAGAAATGGGTCAAACCGGCTACTGAAGATTCTTCGGTCGACGTGGAAGCTCCCTCAGAATGACACGAATTATGCTCTCTCGTTTCTCTCATCATCTGGCCACATCTTCCGATGCAAGTGCATGGCTTTTTCTTGGCGCGCCACGAGAGGATGTTTTTTTGCGTGTACGAGAAATGGTGCAGGTGCAGCTTGGTATGTTGCCCGACGTTTTTGCTACGCATCCTGATGTGCAAATTGTTCGTGCTCCCGAGGAAAAAACGGCAACGGGTCGACAGCGCGTACTTTCTGTTGAAGACATTCGCGACGTGCTTGATCGTTTGTCGCTTACATCGCTTACCGGAAAAAAATACGTCTTTCTTCCTGATGCTGATATTTTGAGCGATGCTGCGCAAAATGCGCTGTTGAAAATTATCGAAGACCCGATAGGGAATATTACCGCTTGTTTTTTTACCGAAGATTTGTCGCACATTCTTGCGCCGCTTCGTTCGCGTTTATCGCTTGTTACGATTTCTCCTTCTACGCATCCCACATGGAAAGGTGAGGCTGAGAATGCTCCCGATATTTTTTATGTCGCACAACTTCCTGCGCGTTTTTCACTTATCGAGCGCCTTGTAAAAGAAGGGAAGGGGGATGTGGAATTAGTGCTTGATTGGCTTGTTGTTTTGCAATCTCTTGCCGCACAAAAAAGAAATGGTGCATTGTTTCTTTCTGCGGTGTCGGCGTGGGATGGTATTCGTGCGCAGGGAAACGTGCATGCACAGTTGACGCATTTGGCATTGGCTTAATCATAAGGCATACTTTGATTATATGCACATAGCAAAATTAGATGGTGAATCTTTAGATTCACAAAAGATCCTTCTCGAGCTATTGGCGCAACATGCTCCTGAGATTTTTAGTGAAAATAAAATTGACGTAAAGCAACTTCGTGCAACTTTAGGCGAAGAAGTATTGCTCGACACCGAGCGTTATGGTTTGAATTGGGCTGGTAAGATGGATTGCTTCCGAACGATTCAAGAAACAACGACGAACACGCTCAAACCTGTTCGCGAGGAGTCAGTGAACTTCGATAACACCGAAAATCTTTTCATCGAAGGCGATAACTTGGAAGTGTTGAAGGTTCTTCAGAAAAGCTACTATGGCAAGATAAAGATGATTTACATCGACCCTCCCTATAACACGGGGAACGATTTTATTTACAACGACAAGTTTTCAAGGACAAAAAAAGAAGAGTTGATTGCCAATGGATCAATCGACGAGGCTGGAAATGTTATTAACCACGACCTCTATCGCCAAAATACCCGTGACGGCGGACATTTTCATAGCAATTGGTTGAACATGATGTATCCGCGTTTATTTCTAGCGAAGAATCTTTTGAAACAGGACGGAGTGATTTTTGTTTCTATTGATGATAATGAAGTACATAATTTGCGCATGATGATGGATGAGATTTTTGGGGAGGGGAATTTTGTGGCTCAGTTTATATGGCAAAGGAAAAGTTCTCCAAAGGGTGTGCCACCAAAAAATATGCTCATAACAACGCATGAATATATTATTTGTTATGCAAAAGCAGGGGCCTTTTCATTTTTAGGCGAAAGACGATCTGAAGAAAGTTTTTCAAATCCGGATAATGATTCTCGCGGGCTTTGGAGAAATACAAACATGAGGAGTACCGTTAAATCCTCAAGTCAATCTTTTGAAATTATTGATCCAAAAACGGGTATAAAGTATCTTGACTCCTGGGCTTTTAGTAAGAATGAAATTACACGATTAATCGAAGAAAATAGGTTAATATTTCCAAATAATGGCACAGGTCAAGTCAGGATGAAAGAATTTTTTAATGAGTTTAAAAATGAAAACATTCCTATAGTTTCAAATTTAGGATTGTTTGATGGACAAAAGGTTACACAGGACTTGGAGACGTTACTTGGATCAAAAGTTTTTGATAATCCAAAAAGTGTCTTACTTTTGAGCCATTTGGTTGGATCAGTCACTAAAGATGACATTATTTTAGACTTCTTTGCTGGTTCTGGGACTACTGCTCATGCGGTAATGCAATTGAATGCGGAGGATGGTGGAAATAGAAAATACATTTGCGTGCAGTTACCGGAAAAATGCAAACCGGAAACAGAGGCGGCGAAGGCGGGATTTGTGACGATTGCGGATATTGCGAAAGAGAGAATTCGGAGGGCTGGAAAAAAGATTCAGGAAGAAAATCCAGAAAAAGTTTTTGATGTCGGATTTAAAGTATTCAAACTTGACGAGAGTAATTTCAAGATTTGGAATACTCACGTGACGAGCGTTGAGCAACTAGAGCAACAGATGATGGAGATGTTTGATAACGTACGAGAAGGCTCCACAAAAGAGGCGATGATGTATGAGCTGCTTTTGAAGAGTGGCAAGGAGTTGAATGTTGCTATTGAGGAGAAAGAGGCTGGGGGAGAAAAGTATTTTAGGATTAATGACGGCTCGCTTGTGATTTGTCTTGCCGACAAATTGAGCAAGGAGCTGTTCACGGGAATTCTTGTTGAGAAACCGAAGAAGATCATTGTCCTCGACAAGTCGTTTGGAAATGATGATCAACTCAAGACGAATTTACTTCTTAAGGCTGAAGGTGCTGGTGTTGATGAGGTGAGGGTGATTTAAGGTATGAAATTGAAATTTGAAGCCAATCAACAATATCAACTCGACGCCGTGAAATCGGTGGTTGATATTTTTGAAGGTCAGCCGCTTGAGAATGGTGACTTTGAAATGACGGTGACGGTACCGGCAGACAGGCTTCAAATGGGGAGTGAAATTTTGGTTGGGAACAATCTTGTTTTGGAGCAGGAGACGATTTTGAAAAATATTCAGGTAATTCAGGAACGGAATAAACTCCCCTTAAGTGACGAAGCGTTTAAGGATGGGATGAATTTTTCGATTGAAATGGAAACGGGTACCGGAAAGACATATGTTTACCTGCGAACCATTCACGAACTTAACAAAAAGTATGGATTCAAGAAGTTCGTTATCGTCGTGCCGAGCATCGCGATCAAGGAAGGTGTAATGAAGAACCTTGAGGTCACAAAAGAACACTTTGCACTTTTGTTCGATAACCCGAAGATGGATTTTTACATTTACGATTCAAAGAAAAGAGGTCAGCTTCGGAACTTCGGCACGACGGACACGCTTCAAGTGCTTGTTATAAACATTGACTCGTTTACCAAGAAAGAAAGCAACATCATTTATCAAGATTCAGATGACGGCATTCCTGTTCGTTACATTCAAGGCGTCCGCCCAGTGGTGATTGTTGATGAGCCGCAAAACATGGAAACGGACGTGCGCAAGACGGCAATTGCGAACCTCAATCCGCTCTGTACGCTTCGGTATTCCGCAACACACAAGTATCCGTATCACCTGCTCTACAAGCTCGATCCAGTGCAGGCGTATGATTTGGGTTTGGTGAAAAAGATTGAAGTAGATTCGGTTTTTTCTGAAGATGCGTATAACGATGCGTATATTCGCGTGCTTGAAATTAAGAGCAAGAAAGCTCACATTACTGCTACTGTTGAGATCGATAAAAGCGATGATTATGGTCTCCAGCGCAAGGAGGTGGTGATGAAACTGGGAGATGATCTGTTTGATCTTTCAGGTGGACGTGAGCCTTACAAAGACGGCTTTGTGCTCGAATCTATTAGTGTTACGGATCAAACCGTAGGCTTCTCAAATGGAAAAACGTTTGCATGCGGTCAGAAAAACGAAAAGTTGCAGGATGACATCATGAAATACCAGATCAAAAAGACGGTTGAGAATCACTTCGAGAAGGAAAAGAAGCTGAAAGACAAGGGCGTAAAGGTTCTTTCTCTATTCTTCATTGATCGCGTTTCAAACTACCGTGAGTATAATGAATCGGGTTGGGGCAAGGGGAAATTCGCACAGTGGTTCGAAGAGGCATATCAGGAGATACAGAAGAAACCGCAATATCAAGGTGTAATCGAGCAAGACTGTGGTGATGTTCACGATGGTTATTTTGCTCAGGATAAGAAATCTGGCTCCTGGAAGGATTCGAGCGATGCGAAAGGGGGAGAAGGTGGAAAGACGCAAGATGATGAGCGGGCGTACGAGTTAATCATGAAAAACAAGGAGAAATTATTGGATATATATACACCGCTTCGCTTTATCTTTAGTCACTCCGCACTTCGTGAAGGCTGGGATAATCCGAACGTTTTTCAGATTTGTACGTTAAGTGAAACACAGTCTGCGATGAAGAAACGTCAAGAAATTGGGCGTGGTCTTCGCTTGCCAGTGAATCAGGATGGTAAACGAATTTACGATTCGAGCATCAACGTTCTCACAGTCATTGCCAATGAAAGCTACGAGCAGTTTGCAAAGGCGCTTCAGATGGAGATCGAGGAGGATTGCGGTGTTTCGTTTTCCGGTCGTATCAAGAGTAAGGAAAAGCGACGTGTGGTGAGACTGAAAAAGGGATACGAACTTGACGAGAATTTTAAAGACCTTTGGAGCCGTATTAAACAGCGCACGCAATATCACGTTGAGTACGATACAAAAGAGCTTATCGAGAATGCTTGGCGAGCATGTTTGAATATCAATGTTTCAAAGCCAAGAATCAGCAACGTGCGTGTGCGTCTGAACATCAACGAGAAAGGCGTCGGTACGGAAATCCGTTCGGTCGGTGGTCAGGCGATCCAACAAGAGATTGGTCTTGAAGCGATCCCTGATGCAATCAACAACATTCAGCGAAAAACTCGACTGACGAAGCCGACGATATTTGAGATTCTCAAAGAATCGGATCATTTGAAAGATATTTTAATCAATCCCCAGCAAGTTGTGGATGAAGTAACGGTGAAGATTAACGAGACGCTCACCCGAATGGCGGTGGATGGAATTAAGTACGAAAAGATTGCTGGAGGATTTTGGGAGATGCAGCGATTCCAGAATGAAGAGTTAGAAGAGTATCTCGATAGACTTATTAAAGTACAAGATCAACAGAAGACGCTTTACGATCACGTTATTACCGATTCGACAGTGGAAGAAGCTTTCGCGAAGGATTTGGAGTCGCGTGAGGATGTGAAGTTTTATTTCAAACTCCCCCGATGGTTTAAAATCGAAACTCCACTTGGTAGTTATAATCCTGACTGGGCGATTGTTTTTGAGAATGATATGCGCGTGTTCTTTGTTGCTGAAACAAAAAAAGAGGGTGAGATTCGGGAGAGCGAGGAAATGAAAATTACCTGTGGTCAGGCACATTTTAAGGTATTGGATGGCGTGTTATTTAAACGTGTGGAAAAATTGGAAGAAATTTTATGATTAAAAACGTATTGTATACTTCTGTGTATATGCGCTCTCTTCGTTTATCTGCTGCTGCCGTTGGTGCAGCCTTTGTGCTTCTTGGTGCGGGATGTTTAGGGGGATCAGAAAAAGTTACTACGGGAGGCATGTGGCTTTCGCAAAATTTGGGTTCTTCTTGGACGGCGATGAATACGTTGCCTCTAGCAACGAGCATCGGAAGCATTGGTGCAGCGGATGTGCTCTCAATTGCCGTTGATCCATCAGACGAAACGGCGCTGTATGCAGGAACAAAAGCATCGGGTCTTCTTGTTTCGTTGGATGGCGGAAGCACGTGGAGTCGCCCCGAAAATGAAGAAGTATCTTCGGGTGCTATTTTAGATATTGCCGTTTCAAGTGCCGATGTGTGTACATACTACGCTTTGAAAGCGGATCGATTGATGAAAACCACGAGCTGTGGACGCGAATTTGATACGCAAACGTATGTTGAAGGAAGAACAAAAGAAGCGCTCACTACGTTTGCCCTTGATTGGTATAACCCCAACGTTTTGTATCTTGGTACAACCGCAGGCGAAGTGCTCAAGTCTTCTGATGCAGGAGATACGTGGAATGTGGTGTATGTAGTGAACGATGCCATTTCGGCAATTGACATCAGTAATGCAGATAGCCGTTTTGTGATGATGGGTGGTCAGCGAACGGGTTTATATCGTTCAGAAGATGCGGGCGCAACCTGGCTTTCGTTTGAAGATGCGCTTGAAGACATGAAGGGATCTGATCGTGTGTATGCACTTGCGCAATCTGCGGATGGATTGCAAGTTGTGGCATCTACAAAATACGGATTGCTAACGTCGGATGATAAAGGGCTTACGTGGACAGGTCTTTCACTGCTCACGGCATCGGGAGATGTGATTATTCGTGCGCTTGCCGTTGATCCTGATGACGGAAAAACCATCCTCTACGGAACAGATTCCGCTCTTTATCTTACGGTGGACGGCGGTTCTACGTGGTCAACCGAAGAGCTTCCTTCCTCTCGCGCAGCTTCGGCGCTCCACATTATGAAAGACGGTTCGGTATGGCTGGGTGTACAAACCCTTGAAGAATAACTACACTGTTCTCGTCATCCCGGGCTTGATCCGGGATCCATCGTCTATGCCAAATACTTCAGAAACAAAAAAAATGTTCATGCAGGCACTTGAGCACCTCAGTGCCGAACTTGCTACTATTCGTACAGGTCGCGCAACTCCTGCACTTCTCGATCAAATTCAGGTAGAGGCCTATGGTACGTTCCAGCCCATCAAATCGCTCGCATCACTTTCTACACCTGATAGCAAAACGTTGCTTATTGAGCCGTGGGATACCTCGGTGGTAAAAGCAATTGAGTCAGCAATTACTACGTCAGATATCGGTATCATGCCAATTGTTGACGGTAAGGCAATTCGTTTGATGATGCCCATGATGACCGAAGAGAATCGTAAAAAGCTTGCCAAAATTGCACACGAAAAACTTGAAGATGCGCGCATCGGTGTTCGTCGCATTCGCGAGGAAGTGCGCAAGGAGATCGCAAAACAAACCGGTATAGGAGAAGATACTCTACGAAAAGAACAGGACGATCTTGATAAGTTAACAAAGGATTTTGTTGCACAGATTGATGCCTTAGGACAAAAGAAAGAGGAAGAAATTATGAAAGTATAAAAAGGCGCCCCTCGTTGGGCGCTTTTTTCATCCACAGAAAAATAGATTTTATATTTTAAGTAGACTATAATAAAACAAATTCTTCTTTTTGAGAAAATACCTTATTTCTATGGAATACGTTTCTCGTTACCAATCCGCAGGTTCTCTTTTTGCAAGTGCTATCGCACTTGGAGCTGCGGTGTTGTTCGGATCATTGTTCTTGGCGCCAAACGCAGCACATGCGGCTGCGCCAACCATGACCGCATCAACCATTACTGCCGATACTAACACTGACGGTACCATCGATCGCATCACCGTCTTTTTCAGTGAAGCCACTGATCTTGATGATACTGGTGGTGCAGCTGATGGTTTTACCAGTCTTGCTTTTAGTGCAGGTTGTACTATTTCCAATGCTGACTACACGGGGGCGGGTGTGTTGTCAAAGGCTTTTACGGTAACAGGATGCACTTCTGAGGATACTAGTATTACACCGGTAGCAACGTATACAGCGGTTGCAAGCTGTGCAACCAACTTCTCTATTTGCGATGATGCAGAAGCAAACCAAATGGCAAACGCTGCTAATCGTACTGCTGCCGATGGTGCAGGTCCTGTCCTCATTTCTGCAAGTCCAACAAGTTTAAGAACTGGTGTGCGTCAAACTTCTTCTGTTGTACTTACGTTTTCAGAAACTCCTGCATCCATCACTACGTCTCATTCTCCTTCGGTAACTTTAAGTTCATCTATTAACTCAAGTGTTGTTACGTTAACCCACTCCGCAGTCTTTCTTACCGGATTAAACACTCTTACTATTTCAACGGCTCCTGATGCAGCTTCAAATGCCTACGCCGGTGCTCAGGCGAGTGATACTACTGTCGCAAGTCCTCTTACGTTCTACGTTACCTCCGGTTCAGGAAGCGATGAATCTGAAGATGAGGAAACCTCCTACTCTGTTGACCTTCTCACTCCAGAAGCAGATGCCTCTTTTGAGGCAGGAGAGATGACGAATATCACATGGTCATCCGATGGAGATAATGCTTCCTATGCTAATCTGTACTATTCAGAAGATGGAGGCGCAACGTGGGAAACTATTGTTACCAACACCTTAAATGATGGCGCATATAGTTGGGTAACTCCTCATGTTGATTCCGATGAAGTTTTGGTAAAGATTGTTTCTACCGATCTCGCACTCGAGCTCGCTACCGATACTTCTGCCGAGTTTTCTCTTTGGTATTATGCCGAGGAAGAAGATACGGATGAAGACGCAGACACTGATGAAGACGCAGACACTGATGAAGACGCTTCCGACGATGATTCTGAAGAAGTTCCCACCGAAATTGACGGCATCATGGTTGGTGATTATGTGATGAGTGAAGATTTAGGAACTATTTACTACATCGACACGGGCATGGTTCGTCGCCCATTCTTTAACGAGCAAACCTACTTTACGTACGAAGATGATTTTGATGTCGTTGTAGAGGTTTCCGATGATACGCTCGCACAGTTTTCTCTTGGTGCTCCTATGATGCCAAAGGCGGGCGTTGTACTTGTGAAAATTGAGTCGGTTGCTAAGGTATATTCTGTAGAAGAAGATGCAGACGGTACGATGTGGCTTCACTGGATTACGAGTGAAGATGTTGCCATCGATGCTTTTGGAGCAGATTGGGATGACTACGTTGTCGATGTTGATGTGACTTTGTTTACACGATATGAGGAAGGTGATGTTGAAAGTGGAAATTCAGTTGATACTGATATCATGAAGATGAGGAGTGAGTTGCACAGTTAGGTAAAGACCCCGTGCAACGTAGAGACGGCCCGCCGGGCCGTCTCTACGAACGCCGGGGTTTTTGTTTTACGCATCAAAAAAAATATGATAGCGTAGAGCAGTATGTCGACCTCCATGGATAAACTTGTTGCCTTGTGTAAATCTCGCGGTTTTGTGTTTCCAAGTTCAGAAATATACGGCGGTTTTGCTGCGGTATATGATTACGGTTCGCTTGGTGTAGAATTGCTAAATAATCTTAAAAAAGCATGGTGGAAAGCCATGGTGCAGATGCGTGGCGATATTGTTGGTCTTGATTCGGCGATTTTCATGCATCCCAAAATTTGGGAAGCGAGCGGTCACGTTGCAGGTTTTTCTGATCCATTGTCAGAATGTCGTTCGTGTCATACGCGTCATCGCGTGGATCATCTTTTGGAGGATATTGGTGTTATGGCGGATGAAAAGATGACCGAGGAAGAGATTAATGCGCTCTTTACTGAAAACATGCCAAAAATTCATTGTCCGAATTGTGGTAAGAGCGACTTCACTCCTGTGAAGAAGTTCAACATGCTCGTGAAGTCGAATTTGGGTAACTTCACTGACGACATGGGCAAAGAGCCTGTGTATCTTCGGGGCGAAACGTGTCAGGGTATTTATGTTAATTTTGAGAACGTCATGACGTCGATGCGTAAAAAGCTCCCTTTTGGTATTGCACAAATTGGTAAGGCGTTTCGTAATGAGATTACGGCTCGACAGTTTATTTTCCGCACGCGCGAACTTGAACAGATGGAAATGCAGTATTTTTTAAGTCCTGCTGCGGAGATGGAAGAGTACGAAAAGCTACGTCAGGCACGATGGCAGTTTTATCTTGATCTTGGCATTAAGTCAGAAAATCTCCAGTGGCATAAGCATGAAAATCTCGTCTTCTATGCAAAGGAGGCGTACGACATTGAATATCGTTTCCCTTTTGGTTTTAAAGAACTCGAGGGTATCCACGCGCGAGGTAACTATGACTTAACACAGCACGGCACGTACTCCGGCCACGATTTTACGTATACCGATCCAACAACGAATGAGAAATATATTCCTCATATCATTGAGTCTTCTGTGGGTCCTGGCCGTATGATGCTCGCGGTGCTTTCTGATGCGTATCATGAAGAGGAGGTTGAAGGAGAGACACGTGTTGTATTAAAACTTCCGTACCACATTGCTCCGTACAAAGTTGCCGTTCTCCCTCTTTCCAAAAAAGAAAATCTTTCTGCAGTTGCGCAAGAAATCGCACAAACGCTTCGCGCTTCCTTCATGACCGATTACGACGAAACGCAGTCCATTGGTAAGCGCTATCGCCGGCAAGATGAAATTGGCACGCCGTTTTGTGTAACGGTTGATTTTGATACACTTGGCGAAGGTGACGCAGCGCTTAAAGATACGGTTACGGTCCGCGAACGCGATTCTATGAAGCAGGAGCGTATTGCAATTGCAGAGTTGGAAACGTATCTCCAAAGAAAAATTAATTAATTTTTTTAGATAATAAATTATGTCAGACCATCGAACTCACTACATGTGGAATGAACAAAAAGGAGAAAAACTTGATCCGGTAGCACAAAGAAAACTTGAATATCTTATTAAGGATCATGAGGCAGAAACAAGGGGAGGAAAGTTAGACAATATTGTTGCATTTTTAAATGGATCTCTTCAGGAGACGCGAGCCTTGCCGCAAGGTCTTCAAGAAAAAGATTCGGATGCTAATGTCAGTGGTTTGCATTACGGCGAAAGCGATAAAGAACTAAAACACTGGATTCATGCTGATGTTTCCGGCCGATTTGTTGACGTTATCATTGGTCGTGATGATTGGAATGCGGATATTTTTGTTCATGGAGCTCTTGTGATACAAGATCACTTTCATTCCTCAAGAGAATTGCTCTCCGCAATTCAACAACTTCCTTAGTATCGTTTATGATTAAACAAAAAACTCTTTCCAATGGTACCCGTGTCGTTTTTGCGCCATTTTCGGGTACCGAAGCTGCTGCGATTCTGGTGTTGTTTAAAATTGGTTCTCGGAATGAGGAATTGCCGGTGTGGGGTGGATCGCACTTTATTGAGCATTTGATGTTTAAAGGAACAGAAAGGCGCCCACGAACCGTTGATATTTCGCAAGAGCTGGATCGTTATGGTGCGCAATACAATGCGTATACCGGAAAGGATCTTACGGGATATTGGGTAAAAATTGCGGCACCTCAGCTTCCTATTGCGGTTGATTTACTGCACGACATGCTATTCCATTCCAAGTTTGATGCAGAAGAAATGACTCGTGAAAAGCGCGTTATTATTGAGGAGATCAAAATGTATGAGGAAAATCCTATCATGCATATTGAAGATTTGCTCGAAGAGGCGATGTTTGATGGTCATGTGCTTGGAAAGAATATTGCCGGAACTGCGGACTCGATGCTTGCGATGACGCGAGAAGATGTGCTTGCATATCGCAATACGTTTTATCGCCCGGAAAACATGGTGATTGTTGCGGCAGGAAATCTTCCCGAAAATATTACCGAGCTTATTGAGGAGACTTTTGGAAAAGTTGCACCGCATGAAGGAGAAATTCCTGCGGATATTCTGTTTGGCGATCAGGCGAATGTCGGTCGTATTCGTCGTCAGCAAAAAGATGTTGAACAAGTGCAACTTGCGCTTGGTTTTCCTACGGTTGGACGTAATCATCCCGATGAAGCGGCGTTGAAGTTACTCGCATCCATTTTGGGAGGAACGATGAGTTCTCGTTTGTTTGTAGAGGTTCGCGAGCGTAGGGGATTGTGTTATACGGTTCGCGCGGGAACGGATGCGTATCAAGATACGGGTATGCTTACGGTTCGTTCGGGGCTTGATGTTACCCGTCTTTCTGAGGCGATGCAGGTTATCACCGAGGAATTGCGGAAGGTTGTGGAAAACGGTGTTACCGAGACTGAACTGCAGATGGTAAAGGATAATGTGCGTGGCGGTCTTTCGCTTTCGCTCGAAGATTCTTCGGATCGTGCGGAGTTTTATGCGCGTCAGTTGTTATTCTTGGGAGAGATTGAAGAGCCTCTTGAGCGTTTGGCGCGTTATGATGCCGTGACTTTGGAGGATGTTGCACGTGTTGCGAAAACGTATCTTCGTTTTGATCGCATGTCCCTTGCGGCAATTGGTCCGTTTGCAAATGATGATGAGCTCGCGGTTTTGGTGCCGAAGGAGTAGAGTGGTTTTGTTGGGGCGGGTTTTAAACCCGCCCGTACGTTCAAAATATCCTATGGAAAAACTCATCATTGCGAATTGGAAGATGAACTTGGGTATTCGAGAGTCGTTGGCCCTTGCAAAAACAACGCTCCTTGCGCTCCAAGGCAAAGAAATTGCTCCGCGCGTGGTGCTTTGTCCTTCTTTTTTGGCACTTGCGGATGTCCATAAGGCGATTGTGCGTTCACGTATTGCGCTTGGCGCACAAGATGTTGGTCCGGATCGATTTGGGGCGTACACAGGAGCGGTGGGAGTTGGTCAGCTTGAGGATGTAGGATGTTCCTATGTGCTTATTGGCCATTCTGAACGTCGTACGTTTTTTAGTGAAACGGATGAATTATTGCGTAAAAAGATTGCTGCCGTTGTACATGGAAAACATCTTCAACCTATTGTATGCGTAGGTGAATCGCGTGAGGAACACGCAGAGGGAAATGCAGCGCAAGCTGCGGTGCGTATGCTTCGTCGCACGCTTGCGGCGGTAGAAATTTCGCAAAGCGCGCCCCTGCCTATCATTGCCTACGAGCCCGTTTGGGCTATTGGCACAGGCGTACAGCCCGAAGTTGGTGAGGTACTCGAGGTTGTTCGTGCACTTCGCCAAGCACTCCAAGAACTTTTTCCAAAATGTGCATCGTATCAGGTGGTGTATGGTGGATCAGTGAGCGCGCAGAATGCGTATTCGTTTTTACGAGAACCCGATATTGATGGCGTACTTGTGGGTGGCGCAAGTTTAAAAGTACAAGAATTTCACGATATCCTTATGGCAGCCTGTGAGGTTATGACGTATCAATCTTCTTTATAACTATGAATATTTGGATTATTGGGGGATTGGTATGTGTAGCGCTCGGGGGAGGGATGTGTGGCATTCTTTTTGTACGTAAGTATGCAACGCTTCGGATGCTTGATCTAGATACATCTCGAACTATGCGAGAAAAAAAGTTGCGCAACACCATTATGGAAAGCCGTATGCAGCGTGGTGCTGAAGAATTTTTAGCACGAGCATCTCGTCTTTTTCTTGTTCCTTGGACATTTTTGCAACATGCCTTTCAGCGAGGCGCTGGAAAACTTGTGGCTATTGAGCGAAGATATCACCGAGATCGTGCGCAGGATATTCAAACATCCCCCGCAGACTTGCAACTGATGCTTCGAGAGGCTGAGCATGCGCTGCGTGAAGAGCGTTTTCAGGTTGCGGAAGAGCGTTTGGTTGAGCTTGTCAGCGTAGCGCCAAAACTTGCCGAAGCGTACGAGGTGCTTTCTCGTGTGTATACGCAAAAGAAAGAGTGGAAAGAAGCGCTTGAGTCACTTGCGTGTTACGTAAAGCTTTCTCCAAAAGACAGCGAGCGACGTTTCTTGTTAGCTGAGATGTACGAAGAGCAAGGAAATAAAGAAAAGGCATATGATGAATATGCGCGTGCGCTTGAAATGTCACCGCACAATCCTAAATATCTCGATGCTTGCATCACTCTCGCGCTTATCTTGAAGAAGAAAAACGATGCGGCAAACATGCTGAAAATTTTACAAGAAGTAAATCCGGAAAATACCAAGATCGAGTCTTTTGCTCGTGAACTCAAGACCGAGAAAAAACATGAAGATGACATAGTGACTCCTGTTGAGAAAAAGAAGAAAAAGTAATAGTATTCTTGAGAGAGGCCTAGTGCCATACTTTTCTTCTCGACGGGCTCGGGGGAGACAGGACCTGGAGATTGCGTGGTAAAAAGTGAAAAGCGTCTGTGCCTTTTACTTTCCATCAAATCTCGCAGCTGCGTGGTGTAGCTGGATCCACAAGGATTGACTCAGGTTGATCCGATGCGTTTCTTTCGAGCCCGTCTTTTTCGTAAGAAGTAGTATCTATCCTGAGCAAAAAAAGATAGGTTAAAATGTATAATGGTTTGTGTAATTTTTTGCCTATGCTTGATAACAAGAGAGCCGCTAAGCCGCCTGTGGGCGAGACCCCTAACTTGGATAAAATGGAAACTAATCGGCTTCTTAGCTTGCCATTTGAGAGTTTCAGGAAGCGTGTGGAATTGAGTCGGACGATGGAATCTGCCAATACAGAGATGAATGCTTTCCGAAAAAGATTTGGTCTTCCAAGTCTTGTTCTTCATAGTAATGACGTGCGAATCGTGGATAGAACTGCCTATGACCAAGATCCGACCGCTTCCGAGTATGGCAAGGAGGGGGGGCATTTTTTGACCCATTAAGTCGCACGGTTTTTTACCGAGAATCAGGGGATGACGTAGTAAAAATAAGTTACGGTTTGACACACGAGATGGCGCATAGAGCTATGGAAAAATGTGGTCTTGGAAAATTTAAAACAAATGAATCCATTGACCTCTTTCGTGTAAACGAAGGGCTTGCAGACTGGCTGACTAAACACACCTTCACTCAACACGCACTTGTCCAACTCCTCCCTCCTGAAAAATTAGCGGAAAGACAGTACTACGTTGATACGGTACGTCCACGTGCCAATGGAGTAGTTCTTCAGGCGGATGACATTAGACCTGTTGTCATTTAACTATCAGCTGCAAACGGCATAATCCATCCCTTCAGA
>CAYPWV010000010.1:0-30588 GCA_964414795.1 uncultured Gammaproteobacteria bacterium | reverse complement strand
AGGCTCAATGGCCTGAAATTCTTGGTATAAACGCACCCAAAAGTTAACGGTAACGTGCCACGGTATGCAGCTTCTCGAGCAGAATTATGCTCTATTTCTCGCTTAAATACAAGCGTTTTACTTCAGAAAAAGGCACTGGTATGTTACATAAAACGTATGGCAAAACCCTTATTATCCACGATCGGTTTCAGTTTCAAAATAAAACTAAACAATTAATACTTGATTTGGCAAAGATATTGGATGCCGATATCGTTACCGAATTTTGGACAGATACCACGTATCCAAAGTCCGAAGTGCCGCATAGCCTTACCGTTTAGCTCATTGGGAAGTGTGACCGAGAGATGATTGGATAGATCAGAAATAGTGCTACCGATTTTTTTAACTAATCACTCAATACCTCTGTATTTTCTAGTTCCGCTGGAGATATTTTCCAAATATACGGCACAGGCAATCCAAAATTATATTGACAAGCTGTTAAATCAACTATAACTCCATCATTGGGCACATAAGCAACTACATGTTCATCTTCAGCACCCTGCAGTGTTACTGGATAAGCATCAGAAAAACTACCAACTGAAATAACTCGCATTTCAGCAACTACACCAATGCTCTTGAAATTTTGAATAAGAGCTCGAGTGGAGCGAACACATTCACCAAGCATTGTCTCTGGATTTTTGTGCGCGTCATAAACAAATACAGCATCAGCCCAAGCAGCTGGTGGTGCTAGATTCTCTCTACCAACTGAAGCATTTGGATCTTTCTGGTATTTTTCCCAGTATTGTTGTATAGCCTCTGCTTGTACCAAGGCTGGGCGCCGTGGACGCGGTTGCCATTCTCTAGGCATAGTAATAATAGATTAATTACAAGGAAAAATGACTTATTTTACTCGCTACAAGCGTGTAAAATAGTTTAGACATATTGTGCACGATACTATGGTTTGATGTATGAACTACAGGTATATTACACGAAGTTTATGGCAAAAACACTTATTATCCACGATCGGTTTCAATTTCGGGGTGGGGCTGAGCGATTAGTGCTTGATTTGGCAAAGATATTGGATACCGATATCGTTACCGAATTTTGGACCGATACGACGTATCCAAAGTCCGAAGTGCCGCATAGCCTTACCGTGCTCGATACAGGAGAACCGCGGATGATGGTATGGCGCTATGTTCGTGCGCAGTGGAATTTTTGGTGGAAAACGAGAAAGATCATCAAAGATTACGACGTCATTATTTTTTCGGGAAATAATTGTTTGTCCGCAGCACTGCGTCCACTCTCCGGAAAGCGGATCGTGTATTACTGCCACACGCCGGTGCGCTACGTGTATGACTTGTTGCATGCACGCCGCAACGCAGAACCCTCGGTTGCAAAACGTATGGTGTATTACGACATTGGTAAATTTGTGATTCGTTTTTGGTATCGTTTAGGATTGTCGCGTATGCAGACGGTGATTACGAATTCACAAAATGTGCATGATCGTTTGCTAAAATTTTGTAAAAAAGAATCGCATATCATTTATCCGCCTATTAACACGCAAAAGTTTTCTTGGATAGAACAGGGCGATTATTATTTGTCATTCGGACGATTGGATAGTTTGAAGCGTATTGATGATATTGTTCGTGCGTTTCAAAAAATGCCCGAGAAGAAGCTGGTGATTGCGTCCGGCGGGGAAGATGCAGGGCGTATCGCAGAACTCGCTAAAGGGTTTTCAAATATTACGCTCGTGGGATGGGTTGATGATGGGCAATTGAAGGATCTTGTCGGGAATTGCATTGCCACGATCTATATTCCCATCGACGAAGATTTTGGCATGACGGCGGTTGAAGGAATGTCAGCAGGGAAGCCGTGCATTGGCGTTGATGAAGGTGGATTGAAAGAAACAATTATTCCCGGCAAGACAGGAACTTTGATCCCGCAAGCGTATCGCGTCGACGATCTCGTAGTGGCCGTGCAAAACATGACGCCCGAGCGCGCCTTCACTATGCGTGCGGATTGTGAAGCACAAGCGCAGCGTTTTTCTTTGGAAAAGTTTGAAAGTGAGATGAGGGGGTTGATTATGCAGGGGCGGGTTTCAAACCCGCCCGTACGGGGTAGGGTGTCTGTGCGTATCGCCATCGACGCATCCCGCAGTATCGACGGCGTACAGAAAACAGGTGTTGAAGTGGTAAGTGATGCGCTTTTGAAATATTTTGCACAAGACACACAGATCTTTGAAGAAAATGACGCAATGTCACGAGCTCACAAGATCCTGAGCTCCGCGAAGGATCCTTCGCAGAGCTCAGGATCTCCTCATACATACATTACCTACTACACCCCCAAGCAAATCCCCTGGCTTCCGGCGAATGCACAGCGCATCATCACTCGTCACCATCTTTGGACAATTATCGGCCTTTCGCTTGCTATGTTGCGCGACAAGCCCGATGTTCTTTTTGTTCCTGTACACACACTTCCGTTTTTTTGCCCAAAAAAAACGATTCGCATTATCCACGACGTGTCTTTTTTGCGTACGCCGCAAGCCTACAGTTTGCGCGAGCGAACGTACATGCGTTTTGATTTGTGGCGTGCAAAGCGCTTGTGTTCAAATATCGTTGTTCCCACGGAGGCCGTGAAACGCGATCTCGTCGATCTCCTGCACTTTTCTGCGGAGAAAATTGTGGTAACGGGATGGGGAGTTCCGGAGGGAAAGTTTGAAGTTGAGAGTGAGAAGTTTGAAGTGAGTGGTGTTTTTATAGAAAAAGAAATGCAAAAAAAGAACATCCGATCACTTCAAGCTAACAACTTAAAACTTCATACTCCGCAGTCCTTTATTCTCTTCCTCGGTCGTGTTGAAGAAAAGAAAAATGTCGCGAATATGATTCGTGCATTTGAGCTTTTTAAGCGCACACATCCCAAGTGGGAGTTTAT
The DNA here is from genome assembly GCA_964414795.1 of uncultured Gammaproteobacteria bacterium. GTDB lineage: Bacteria > Patescibacteriota > Patescibacteriia > UBA9934 > UBA9934 > JAGORL01. The sequence continues at coordinate 27,681 of CAYPWV010000010.1, read as the reverse complement.
TCTTGCCGGAAAGCCTGGTTTTGGATTTGAACACATCGCTCCGCTTCTTGAAACGTCGGGCGTGCGTTATCTTGGCTACGTCTCTGACGAAGTGAAAGCGGATCTTTTAGGAAGTGCGTCTATGCTCACCCTTATTTCTCGCGAGGAAGGATTTGCATTTCCCATGCTCGAAGCATTTCGGGCACACATTCCCGTTCTTGCATCATCCATTCCTACACTCGCCGAAATTGCCGAAGACGCCGCGCTCTTCGCTGATCCTGATGATGTGCAAAAGATTGCCGATAACATGTCACTTCTTGCAGATAATGTCGGAGTTCGAGTAGAGCTTATAAATAAAGGAACCGAAAAGCTCAAAAAGTATTCTTGGGATACAGTCCTGAAAGAAGTGTGGGAATTATTTTTAAATTAACGGTTCATGTGTTAATAATTTGCGGTTGACGGTTTTTCGATTGCCATTCTGCTCGATGTTCTTGCAAAAGACGAAGAATTTCATTCGCATTTACGCTCAGCGTATTTGCCGAAAGTTGTACGGGAGATCGATACCATTTCATGTTGATTGACATAATTGCCTTTTTGATCGGCTTTTGTGTTGCAAGAAAAGCTTTGGGATCACGAAGCATGATCGTAACGATAGCTTGTTTGTACACTCGTGTTATTCCAAAATTCGCAACATTTTCCCAAGGAATAAAGCCTGCACTTATTAAGCTTGAATAATCAGTAATTCCACGATTATCAATAATGAGTGCCGGCCTTTTGTCAAAAAATCGTACGAATACATAGACTGTCGCAATACCAAAGAAGGTAAGTCCTAAAATTCCTAGGGGAATATCAATGAATTTCGTTGATGTGATGGGTCTATGAGAAATGATAACCCAAATATTTGTTGCGCAGAGAATAGACGATCCCAAAAAAAGCATGAAGAGGTTTATTTTGCTTGCAGGAAGAATTGTGGGAGGGAGAGAAGACATAGGGGGGTTGAAGTTTTGAAGTAGTGAAGAGATGAAGTTGGGAAGAGGTGAGATTGTGAAGGCGCTGCAGGGGCGGAACATCTTCCGCCCATGGTAAGGTTTGAAGTTGTAGGTTGTTAGTATGAAGTGAGCGGATGTTGTTTTTTGAGCATAAAAAACATTTCATTCTTCTCAAATCCATATCGGACAATAGCACTTTCTGAAAAAAGATCTGTAACAGATGTTGCTTCTGCTTTCCATCCCGCTTCTGTAAAGCGTTCAAGAATATCGCATCCATACAAACGTACATGATCGTCTTGTCCGTAGCGCGTGATGCGTTCCTTGGCATTGAGCGTTGGGTCTTCGTCGGTGGAGGGATTTTGCCATGCCAGAGGCGTTTGCATTATTGCTCTTCCACCGTTTATCGTAACACGCCAAAGTTCGCGCATGGCGAGACGATCATCGGGAATGTGTTCAAGAACGTGATTTGCAAGCACCACATCAAACGATGCATCCGTAAACGGCAACGCACAAATATCCGCCTGTACATCCACATCCGTGCGCAGTAAGTCGGACGTCGTAATTTTTGCACTAAAGTTCTTTTCAAGAAAATCAGTAAGCGGTTTTTCGGGTGCAATTACGAGGATGCGACTGCCTTGCGCAATCGGATGTCTTTTCAGCATCTCCGCAATCAGCCGATGCCGCTCCAAGCTTCCGCAAAATGCACAGCGTGCATACGGCCGTTTATTCACTACTCCCGACGGAAAAAATCTTCGCGCCCTCTTTCCACAACACGAACATTCCACCGCATTTCCATATGCAGTGATTCGTTCGAGAATGTGAGTGATGTGAGGATGCATAAAGAGAGTGCTAGGCTTTTTTCTTGTCATGAGGAACATGAGCGATGCAAAAAATAATGAGAAAAAGAGTAAAAACCTCCCAACCCAACTCTGTCCAGGGATTTCGTACATCATCCGCAATTGCCATATCGTATCCATCTTTCGTAGGTATTGCGAGCATCTCAATAACATCTCCCGTCTTGATCAGTATTGCCGGCGTTTGAGTTCCTGCGATGAGCGTACCTCTGCGAGGAATTTGTATACGTTCGGTAATATGAGTGCCTTCAATGGTTGCTGCGATGTCTGCTCGGTATCGTCGGCGGCCGAATGAAGAGATATCGGTGATCGTGCTTTGCACAGGGATTCCATCACGATAACGAAAATATTCAAATACCGTGGACGTGGTAAATCCAAGCATGACAAGTCCGAAAATACTGAGAAGTATTTTAGTTTTTTTATTACATTTCATATTCATAGTCTTTTTCTTTCATAATACGAATTTTCGCATCCGTTTTTTTGAGAGAAAGATAGAGGGAAACGGCACAACAAATCAAAAATGCCCAACCAATCAAGAAATATTCAAGATGATTATAGCTATTTAAATAGCCGATAATCGGCGCTAGTGCCACATAAGGTAGTGTGCGTAGGAACGAGGCTACCGACAAAACGGTTGCACGGTGATTTTCCGGAGTTCGATTGTTAAGAATTTCGCTCATAAACGGTTGAAGTACATGCTCTCCCGCGTAGAGTGTAAATATCACAAAGAAACCCCACATGCCAATGTTTGTAAGTGATAGGAGTAAGCTTGCGGCCGCGCTCAGCGAAATAAGAGCAATGACATGCTTTTCGCTCATATTTTCTGCGTACGTATGCATAGCGGAGAGAATTCCCACAGTAATAACACTGCTTATTGCTATAACAAGCGAACCAAGAAATGGATCAAAATGAAAACGGTCAAGTAAGACGAGCTGTAATAATCCCCAGCCAGTAGTATAAAAAAGTCCTTGCACGGTAAGGATTATTGGTACATAAAGCAATAATTTTGGTGTACGAAATTCTGCAAAGCCTAACCGTATGCTGGTGATATGTTCTCGAAGCTCTATTGAAAACTTTTTCGTTTGTTTTTTACGTCGTCGAGTGTCTTGCATCGACCAAAGTAAAAACGCAGAACCGATGAACGACAGTCCTGTTAAAATCCAAGGAATACGTGGATGAATAGTATAGAGCAATCCTCCGGTAACAACGGCAAATAGTGAGCTTGCAAGGGCAACTTGAGAACCACGCACAATCAACCTTCGCCAATGTACAGATGCGCGGTTAAAATTAAGTTGTTTAAAAAAGAGTGCTTCATCAGCGCCGGATACAAAAGAAACACCAATCATCATAATGGCCTGTCCTATAAAAAAAGGTAAAAAACTACTCCCAAATGCCTGCATCAACAAACCACCTCCCGCAAGAATTTGTCCCAATCTCACCATTTTATCGCGTCCAAATTTATCAGCCAATGCACCCGATGGAACTTCTGCAATGAGACCAATTGCGAATGCAACACCATCAAGAACACCAATTTGTTGATCGGTAATGAATAAACGATAAAAATAAAGCCAAATGGTACCAATAAACCAGAAGTTTGTGAGTATGGTGTAGGCAATATATTTTCTTGAAATCCATCGTTGATTGCGGGTTATTGTTTGGTGCATATCTCTTTCAAAAGTTTTTTGCTTCAAGCTATAACTCACAGTATACAGTCATATAAAATACCCTGTATACTGTGTGCATATAAAAAAATGCCAAATACTATGTCTGCGCAAGATCCTCGGAGAAAATGGGTGCTCACCATGCTTACGCTTCTTGTGCTTGGTACCTCACTTGCCTCGGCAGTGTTTCTTTGGCACATGAACACATCGCTCAAAAATATGCTTGCAAGTTTTCAGGCGTATTCGGTTGCGTCGTTAAGTGTGGATGAAGCATCGTGCGATATGAGCAGTTTGTGTTTGCAAGAAAGTACGAACGAAGGAGGTGTATTTGGCATTGCGGAAATCACCGCGCATTTTGTGGGCGATATGACGGTGGGAGATGGGACGGATTCGGATCGATCAGGTACGTGTCCTGCTATGCAGCTTGATTCTGCAAATGATCTTCGTGCGCAAGTTGAAATTCTTGAAACATCATTTGCGGGAGATACTTTTGTTATTTCTGAGACCGATGCGGAACGTTTTGCTGAGACCACTGTTGACTCTCCCGTTACGCTTCTTGTCTATATCTCGGAAAGAGTAGGTCGTGAGACAGGTGTTTGTTATCAGAATGTTCATATCCTTAATTAGCATCCTGTATACTGTGTGCATATGAAAAAAATGCCAAATACTATGCCAGCCCAAGATCCTTGGAGAAAATGGGTGCTTACCATGCTGGCGCTTGGTTTTGCGTTGCTTGTTATTACGCTCATTAGTAAACAGAATAAGCTTTTGCATGGAGAAAATCTTCGCTTGAGTACGCTTATTGATTCGATGGGAAAAGGTTTTGTGCAAGCAGATAAAGCGGACGGTTTTGCATTAGATTTTACGTTGCCAGAAGGTTGGATTATAACCGAGGGTTGTACGGCGATGGTTGATGGAGAAATGCGCAATATTCGTTGTGATAACAATATTGTAGATGTAGAGACCATGGATGAAGTTCCCGTACTTGATACGGATATTAGTGCAGATGCGCAGTGGGTTTATATCCAAAATACTGAAAAACTTCCTGTGCTTGGAGGTATTGGTCCGTATGATGCAGTAAAAGATTCGTATCAATCTGATGATGTTGCACTTATAAGTGTAGTAAAAGTAGATGCCGAGGATGTGTTACTTAGTTTGCAGGGAGAGGTGACAGATATGGGAAACAGTTTTTACAAAGTTTCTCAATGCAATTCGCTTGTAAGTTCCAATTGTTTCATTGGGCCAATGTGGACTTATAAATATTATTTTTTCGGAAAAGAACAGGCGTATCGCATGAGTGTTGAGACTTCTTGGATGGTAGACGAGCAAATTATTGAAGATATTATTTATAGTGCGAAGGAGAAGTAAAAAAAGTCCCCGATGAAATGTCGGGGATTTTTTTATCGCGCTTTCTTCTGCAAATTCGCAACAACTTCTACGTGCGGTGTGTGGGGGAACATGTCGATTGCGGTAATGCCAAGGACATCGTAATGATTTTGAAGAATGGCAAGTTCCCGTGCAAGATTTTTGTAATTGCATGAAACGTACACCACGTGTTCGGGGGCGTTGGGTTTTAACAGATCGCTAAGGGTTGAAGGATGAAGGCCTGCGCGTGGGGGATCGAGAAGAACAACGTCTGCGTTGTACGCAAGCCAATCAACGTTTTCGGCAGGTTGTGCAAGATAGGTGACTTTGTTTGAGAGATTGTTGAGTTCAGCGTTTGCTTGAGCATCTTTAATTGCTTCTTCAACCAGCTCAACGCCAATAGTTTTTTCTGCTTTTCCGGCAAGTGCAAGAGAGAAGAAACCGGTACCGCAATAGAGATCAAGGAACGTTTTTCCCGAAAGATCGCCTAAATATTCTGCAACGGTTTGCAAAAGAAGCGGCGCTGCGTGCGGGTTGGTTTGAAAGAACGCGTTGGGGGAGATGCGATAACGTATTTTTTGATCCTGAGGTAACGAAGGATCTTCAAGTCCGATTTCTTCTTCAATGTACCCCGGTCCGCTAATAACGATATTTTCGCCACCATGAGAAACGTCGGTGATGGTGTGGTTGATAGCCCAGATGAGCGATGTAGGGGCGGGTTTTAAACCCGCCCGTACATTCGCGGATGTAGTTAATAATTCGAGTGCATCGAGAATCTGTCGTTTTTCACCATCATCCTTAGGCGCGCTTGTAACAATCGTTACCATGGTTTGTCCGAGCGTGGTTGATCGGATAACGGCGTAGCGGAGAATGCCGGTGTTCGCTTTGCGATCGTAAAAAGAAAGTCCGCAGGTTTTTGCCCACGCGCGACAAACAGCAAAAAGATCATCGATTTGTTCGTCAGCCAAGAAGCAAGGATGATTATCAATCACACGCCACCACTTTCCTTTTTCGCGAAGACCAACGCTGCCTTGCCAGTCAATCACAAAGTCCATGCGATTGCGGTAGTGCTTAATTTTTGGCGAAGGAATGATGCGCGAAACTTTGTAGGGAAGTTTTTTGAGCGCAAAAGAGCCTTCAATATCAGAAAGTTTTTGTTTGAGTTGTTTGTTGTACGTAATATGACTCCAGCCGCAGCTTCCGCAGACGTCGGGATTAGGGCAGGGGGAGTTGGAGGGGGCAGTGGGTGGGGTGTTGGGTGTAGAAGAAGACATAGGTTTGAAGTTGAGAGTTGTCAGTTTGAAGTGAGTGGATATTTTTTTTATTTAGTCTGTCATCCCGACCCTTCCTATCGTCAGGGCAAGCTTCGGAGGGACCTACTACTCATTGTCAGGAAAACTTTCCGAGTGTTCTCAATCATGAGAAATAATGAGTGATTATGACAAAAAGTGGGAGGTCCCTCCTATCACTTCAAACTCTTAACTTATAACTTCAAACTCTCACTCCTGGTGTCCTTGTGAAGATTCGAACTTCAATTTCCGGCTTCGGAGGCCAGCGCTCTATCCATTGAACTACAAGGACGTGTTGTGAAATGAAAGTGTGAAGTATGAAGTTGGTAGTTTGAAGTGAGTGGATGTTTTTTGTTTTGTATTTGTAAAAGATGAAAGACGGCAGACGACAGACAGCAGATGGGGAAAGTGATCAGAATTAGATATCTTTTATCTACTATCTTAAGGAACCACCTTTCACTTCAAACTACAAACTTATAACTTTAAACTTCCCAAACAATACATAGCTACTCCCGCAGCAACAGAAACATTCAACGAACGCTTCTCATGCATGGGAATGACGACACTGCCGTCACAAAGTACAAGAACGGTAGGATCAATGCCCGTTACTTCATTTCCGAGAATGAGCGCAACGTTTTCTTGGCGAACATCTGCAAGGTTTTGTGCGGTAGGTGTTTGCTCAAGTGCGAGCACAGTGTAGCCTGCTTTTTTACAGGTTTCAATAACAAGCACGATATCGCCCTGTTCCCAAGAAATAAGGCGTTCGGCACCTAGTGCCACTTTTGCGATTTCTTTGCGGGGAGGACAAGGGGTAAAACCGGTAAGATAGAGTTTTTCTACGCCAAAAGCTGCTGCACTGCGGAAAATGGCGCCAACATTATGCAAACTGCGGATATCATGGGCGATTATTCTCATATTTGGTATTCTATAGCTATATGCCGTCGCTTGCCATTGTTATTCCTACAAAAAACGAAGAGCAGTTTCTCCCCATTCTTTTTGCGAGCATTCAGGAGCAAACGCTTCAGCCGAATGAAATTATCATCGCAGATGCGGGCAGTACCGACAAGACACGTACTATTGCCCAATCTTTTGGTGCACGGGTGGTAGAGGGAGGATTACCGGGTCCTGGAAGAAATAGAGGTGCGGCTGTAGTAACAAGCGACATTATTCTTTTTTTGGATGCAGACGTTATCCTTCAGCAAAAAACCTTTCTTGAAGAAGCGCTTCGTGAATTTGAGGCGCGATCGTTAGATATTGCAACGGCAGATATCGTTCTTCCTCGTGGTGGATTGTACGATCAGGCGACGCATAGATTTTACAATGCGTATGCACGATTTTGCGGAAGTCTGTATCCGCATGCGCCGGGGTTTTGTATTTTTGTACGTCGTTCGTTGCATGAGGCCATTGGAGGTTTTGATGAGACGGTGCAGTTTTGCGAAGATCATGAGTATGCGCATCGTGCCGCAAAAAAGGGAACGTTCGGCTTTCTTGACTCCGTACGCATCGCGGTAACCACGCGTCGTCAGGAGCGTGATGGTCGTTTTGTTATGGCGATAAAATATATTTTTGCAGAAATACACACGTTGCTTTTGGGTCCCATTCGTCACGATAAATTTAAGTATGGCTTTGGGTATACGCCGGAGGTAGTAAAGAAGGTACAAAAAGCTAAAGAAACGGGATATAAAAAAGAGCGTTGATGGTTTATAGTTTATCGTTGATGGTTGGAAAGTGGGTTCAGAAAACTACAAACCATAAACTATTAACCATGAACGACAAACCTTCTGTTATACTTTTCCCATCTATGTCTTCTGTTTTCCACACCCTTTTAGCAAACGTTGCGCGTAAGCAGCTTGCTGTTCACACGCCACATGTTATTGCCGTAACCGGTTCGGTTGGGAAAACATCAACACGTACCGCTATTGCACATGCGTTATCGGTTCGTTTTCGTGTACGTACGGCGCAGAAAAATTACAATAATGAAATCGGTGTCCCTCTTGCGATTTTAGGGGAAACAAGTCCCGGCGCAAACGCATGGGAATGGGCAAAGCTGTTGGTGAGAAATATGGGAAAAGAAGAAATGCCCGAATATCTTGTTTTGGAATACGGAGCAGATAAACCGGGTGATATTGCCTATTTGCAAACTATCGCTCAGCCCGAGGTTGCGGTGATTACTGCAGTTTCTCCGGTACACGTGGGGAATTATCCTCATTACGAAGCGCTTATTGAAGAGAAGGCGTCGCTGGGTGACCAAATTAATGAAAAAGGTCTCGTGGTACTCAACATGGATAACGAGCATACGCGCGCAATGAAAAATCGCTATCGCGCGCAAGTGATAACGTACGGCATTCATTACGAAGCGGATGTGTATGCAAAAGATGTTGCTTTTTTTACGCGCAAAGATGGTGATGGTCGATATATGCCCGGCGAAGAATTTGCGCGCATGACCGCAACCATTGTTGCAGGTTCGGAAAGTGCAGATATTGTTTTGGTCAATTGTATTTCGGAAACAGTTCTTTCTGCGGTATTGGCGGCGTGTGCCGTCGCAAGATTTTATGGCGTTCCTTTGACTGATGCCGTGCGTTCGCTTGCAAAACAAACTGCGCCGGTGCATGGCCGACTCAATCCCATCTCAGGCATTCGCGGTTCGCTCATTATTGACGATACATACAACGCAGCTCCTGCATCTATGCGCGCCGCACTAGATGTACTTACCGCTTTTACGCCGGGAGAAACGCACGATCGGCACATCGCGGTGCTCGGTGACATGGCTGAACTTGGAACCATGACCGAAAACGAGCATCGCATTATCGGCAGACGCGTTGCCGAAGTTGCTGATCTTTTCTTGGCTGTGGGGCCAAATATGCGTATTGCCGCTGATGAAGCTATTGTTGCGGGCATGGATCACAATCGGGTGGAATGGTTTAAGGACAGTGTTGAGGCTGGTCGCTATTTAGATCAGCATGTGCAAGGTGGTGACATCGTGCTTATCAAGGGATCGCAAAGTATGCGCATGGAAAAAGCGGTAAAAGATGTTATGGCAGAGCCGTTAAAGGCGTCGGAGCTGTTGGTGCGTCAAGAATCTCGTTGGATGAAGATGTAAATTTCTTATGGGAGAAAGAAGAGGAAAAGAGTTTGCGATAGAAGGAGGTCCGCTTCTTGATGGAGCGGCTATTCGGATATTACGTCAGATGTATGAGGATCGTCCCATGGTTGTGCGAAAAACATACAATATTCTCGCAGATCGTCTTGCTCTTTCCGAGGATGTACGTTGGTTTGTGGAGCGAACCATTATGCATGGCGTAACTCCTGATCTGCAGAATTGGTTACGAAAAATTGTTGTTCCACAAGCAAATATTCTTTTTACTGCCTTACAGGGAGAAATCCCTCCTGCAGAAGTACGAGAAAAAGTCCGTGTACAATCGGGCTTATCTCAAGTGCTGCCGCATGAAGCGGGACGGCGCATTCCTATTCCTCCCGATCCCGATGCCATAGCGAGAAAAGATGTGCTCAGGCCACCCTTTCAAGAGGAGCACGTGCAAGATGTGGTCGATTTCATGGCATCAGGTGCGGGACGGAGTGAGGATGATGGTGATGATGTTGAGGATTAAAAATATTCCTCAATCCACGGTCACGGCTTTTGCGAGGTTGCGAGGCTTGTCGGGGTTAAGGCCTTTGAGAACGGCAAGTTCATAGGCGAGGAGTTGGAGAGGGATGGTGGCGAGGAGTGCGGTGAGCGATCCGTCGTGAGGAATGTGAATAGTGTCGTTGGCAACGCCTTCGGCAAGTTTCATGTTATCGGTGATGACGACGGTGTAAGCGCCACGTGCGCGTACTTCTTCGGCAACGGTGCGCATTAAATTGCCATGCGCGTCATCAAGAATAACAAGAATGACGGGTGTGCCTTCGGTAATAAGGGCAAACGGGCCGTGCTTGAGCGCGCCGCCGGGATATCCTTCTGCATGAATGTAGGTAATTTCTTTTATTTTTAGTGCACCTTCGCGAGCGATGCTTTCACCTGGGCCTTTGCCTAGAATAAAGGCATGATCTGCATGCTGAAGTGCACGCGCTATTTCTTCGCACGCACTGCGCGATTGCAGGGTTTCTTGAATGTTTGTGGAAAGCCTTCGCAAATCTGCAATGATGTTTATTCTGCGGGAAAGTTCTTTGTTTCGTCGTTCTGCAAACCACACGGCAATCATTTCAAGTGCAATAACTTGTGTAACAAACGCTTTTGTTGATGCAACGCCATGTTCGCGTCCGGCATTAAGATACACGCCGCACTTGGTGCTGCGCGCAATAAGCGAACCAACTGCGTTTATGACAGAAAACACGGGCACGCCTAAGCTTTGTGCAAGAACCACCGCACGATGTGTATCTTTCGTTTCTCCCGATTGAGAAAGCACAAGCAGTCCTGCGCCTTCTGCAGGAAAATGATGTTGCGTAATTTCCGATGCATCAACAACCTGCACCGTAGTGAATGACTTCATAGCGCGCATCGCTATCGCACCATAGAGTGCTGCGTGATAGCTTGTTCCACATGCGGCAATAACCAGATGCTGAATGGCAAGAAGTTCATCCGCATGTCGATCAAGACCGCCTAACTTCACGCCATCTTCTCCGGCAAGACGAGCGCCGTAATTGAGCGTGCGATGTACGGCTTCTGCTTGTTCAAGAATTTCTTTAATCGTCCAGTGGGGATGAGGTGCGGGAGACGTTGCAATTTTGTCTTCGGGAGCTTTTTCTAATCGCGTTAAATCAAGGCCTGAACGATCGGCACGTACAATGGCCATCTCTCCATTTTCTAAACTAATAAAATCTCGGGTTACCATCCCAAATGCGGCAGGTTCAGAAGCGATAAATGCTTTGCCTTCGCTCAGCCCAATGCACAAAGGACTTCCATTTTTTGCAACGATAAGCGCATGAGGAAGAAGAGGAGAAAGAATGGCAAGCCCCCACGTTCCTTCGAGCTGTTGGAGGGTGTGCTTCACAGCATCGATGAGCTCCATACCCGTATCGAGTGCAACGCCAATAAGTTGGGCAATCACTTCGGTATCGGTTTCGGAAAGAAAATGCACGCCCTGTTCAACAAGTTTCTTTTTTACATCCGCGTAATTTTCAATAACGCCATTATGCACCACGCTCACGCGTTTTTTTTGATCGGTGTGCGGATGAGCGTTTGCATCTGTTTTTGCGCCGTGCGTTGCCCAACGTGTGTGGCCAATGCCGGTGTGATGACCAAGATGAGACGGAACCTCGTTGCGCAAACGAAGAATTGCATCTGCAGAGCTTGCGTCTTTACTTGCAAATTTTGAAACAGTCATGTTTCCGTTTGGCGCAAGGGTTGCAATGCCCGCAGAATCGTATCCGCGGTTTTCTAAAATAGATAACCCGTCCAAAAGATAGGTTACGCAATCCTCATTTCCTACAAATCCAATGATTCCACACATAGATATCTGTTATAGCAAAAGAGAGGGAATAGCTCTAGTTTTTCTGTGGAATGTAGAGAATATTTCAGTTTTTATTTTTGTTCTTGACATAGCCTCAGAGCTATATTATATTTGATATACGATAATTTATGTTGCTGTATCTAAATATTTATGGAGGTACGATATTGGCCAGATAAGACTTCGTCACAGGCGTTAAAATTTATTCACGAGCTCACTCGATCAGACAAGGAATCCGCGGTGGAGCTTCTGGATTTTATTGGTTGCATTCCTCAGGCCTATACGAATCGTTCCAATGATTCGATAGAGGGACCAAAATTAAGAATTAAGCCTATTGATCATCATGAAAAGATTTCCGAATTGCTCTTGAGACAATTTCGTGTTTTCTTTGTTTCCCGTCCTCCTATTCTTTGGATAATTCGCATCATTAAGAAAGAACGAACCCGAGAAAGAAGTGAAATCAAAATAGTTACAAAAATCGCAAAACAAATACCATAACCTATGCGTCACGACGAACTCATCCTAGAATTACTTGAAAATACTGAATTTCGAAAAAGTTTTAATAGTCATAAAAGCCGGCTTCGCTTTCTTATTTCAACGATGCTTATTCAGGCTAGAAAGAAACAAAAAATTACCCAACATCAACTCGCTGAAAGATTAGGAACTACGCAGTCGAGCATTGCTCGTTTGGAAAGTGGGGAGGTCTGGCCAAAGCTTGAATTCCTTAAACGTATAGCGGATGTTTATGAAACCGATCTTCTTCCACCGAGATTTGAGTTTCTCGAAGCACCTTTTGGAAAAATTATGTCCGAAGTACGGATGTTGACTCAACGGTGGGAAATAAAAGACTCTGGATACAATCTCCTCCATCTCGCTAAATTTCAAACAAATAGTGAAAAATCTGGAAATGAAAAATTATTAACGATAGAGCGATAGTATGATCAAAAAAATAAATACAAAGCATGTTTGGTCAGTTCTTTGTAGAAAATCTCTCATCGATGGAACGACCAACCAAGTAAGTTTACTCGATATTTTAGAAGAAGTGGTTTTTACTATTCCAAAACCTTTTTCTGATTCACTAAAAGATGAAATGTCACTTGGAAAAGCTGCGGTATTCCCTTTTGAATATGAGGTCATTTCTCTTTGGGAAAATGTGAAAAGAACAAGTGGAGATTCTTATATAGTTGAAATGATTGATCCTGATAATGAGAGGAAAGAATTAGGATCTGGAGAATTAAAATTTGAAAATATAGATAGATTACGAGTGAGAATTCAATCGACACACCTGCCGGTAAAAAAAGAAGGAAGACATTCTTTTATCATCAAAATAAAATCTGGAGAAGAACAAGAAGAAGTTGCTTCTTTACCTTTTATAGTAAAACTTAATTTAGAGTAAGAACATAAAACAAAAATCGCTCCTTTTTTGGGAGCGATTTTCGTGGTGACTCTACCGGGAATCGAACCCGGATTTAAGGCTTGAGAAGCCTCTGTCCTAACCGTTAGACGATAGAGCCGAAGAAAAAAACTTCATCACCATACCATTCCTCGTCTTGCCTCGCAAGACGTGCTATCTGTGCTACGCTTTACGCAAAGAAAATCACATGTATTGAAATTATGGAAGCACAAGGCGTTGATAACGTACAAGAAAAAGGATTTTGTAAGCACGGTAATTTTCCTAACACATGCACAAAATGTCATCCAAAAGTGGTGCTTGGGATTGAACGCGAAGATTTGAGTGGAGATGTTCAGCGAATTCGGGATAAGCAAAATGTTCTTTACCGACAGGGAAACACCGAGATACTTGCGAAATATGTGAACAGACTTTCTGAGGGATCGGATAATATTGTTCGCCTTGCGCGAGAAAGAAAACTTCTTGAGAAACTTTCAGCAACAGGACTTGTGCCAAAGGTTTTTGGCTATAAAGAATATGGACCCGATCGCTCTCGTTTACTTCTTGAGAAAATACCTGGAAAGTCGCTTGATAAGATGATGCGACCTGAGCGTGAAACCTTTCTTCAAATGCATGCGCAAGATGTTGTGTGTGAGACTGCACGTGCCTTACAAGTTGTACGTGATGCGGGAGTCTATCTTGTCGATGTAAATGAAGGCACATTTCTTTTTGAAGAATCTGGAGATGAAATAGCGACTCGTCTGGTTGATTTTGAGCTGGGATACGATACCGTTGAAGGTACGTCCGAAGAGTTGCATGATTCGCTTTCTTTTGCAAAAAGTGGTGATTTTGCTTTTTTGCTTGCTCACCATGAGAAAACGCTTTTGCCTGATGACGTTACTGTACTTGCGAAATGCGAAATGCATCGTTGGGCGAAGATGCTCCAGTCAATTTTTATTAGGCGTTTTCAAAAAATTGAAATTCCTTCTCATCAGCAAGCTGAGTACGAAGAATATCGAACACGTATTACCCCGGTTGTTGAAGAAAGGATTCGTGAAGGAGCAAGGGCGTCTTTTTCTAGAATGCAGGAACATCAAAGGCCTGTTGATGAAAAATATGTGAGTATGGGTGAAGAGGGATATATTACCTGGTCGCTCAAATATGGTTTAGCGTCTGCAGTTACACAAGAGTGTGGAAAATTTACTTTTCCTCATTTGTGTAAGGCAAATGGCGTTCATCTTCCAGAACATGTCATGACATTTATCGGTCGATGTTTAAGCGGTGATTTGCAGGATCGACCAGATTCATTTCGTGAACTTCTTGCTACGAAATAACGCGGATTATTTTTTTTAACATTTGTATAAAAAAAAGCCCCGTGCCGAGACTCGTCTGATGACGAGTCGAGAACGATGAGTCCACAGTCCGGGACTGTCGTTCGGCACGGGACGCGCGGCTACCAGTCGCCGTGGCAAGGACCCCATTTTTTAGACACTCTTTCTCATTTCATCCCAAAAATAATTAGTAGATTATGCAGCCGTCAGGGCTGTGTTTTTGTGTTCAATTTTTGTTCGAAACACCAGTGGTGGCATTCGGTGTGCAGAATGAATCCGTTTGGTGTTGTAGTAATGAATCTGGCTATGCACCGCTTCAATGAGTTCTCCGATGTGGGTGAAGCGTTTCACGAGCCCAAGTTCAAGCTTGAAGTTGCTGTAAAAGGATTCTTGGAAGCCATTCTGCCACGGACATGATTTCCTGCTGTGTGATGGTTTAGTGCCATGTGCTTCAAGTAAGGATTCGTAGGCTCCACTCACATATTCACTGCCTTGGTCTGAGTGAAAGTATTTCGGCGCGGTTCCCGTTCTCCTCACGGCATCTTGGAATGCATCGATAATGAGTGCAGTTGTGTGGTGGTTGGCGATATGCCAACCAACGATCTCTCGCGTCCGAATGTCGATAGCTGTCGCCACGTACCAAAACCGATCTCCAAACCAGAGGTACGTGAAGTCTCCAGCCCAGATGATATTCGCCCAAAGCGGGCATGATACCTTAAGGATGTTTTCAACCCGTGTTTCCAGCCTATTCTGGTCGTCAGGCTTCACGAGTCGGAACCCACGACGAATTGCCGGCTTGAGATGATGCAGGCGCATGAGCCGTTTCGTCTTCTTCCGATTCATCCCAAGTGCCCATGCAACACGCCGTGCGCCGTAGGCTGGATGCTCTGTCATGACGGCAAGGATTTTTTCCTTCGCTTCATTGTCCGCTGGTGGTTTCTTTGGCTTGTAGTATAGGGATGCACGAGAGATGCCGAGCTTCTTCGCAAGCTCGGTCTTCGTTGTTGTAAGCGTTGCCATATACTCACGAAGCTGCTCCATTTTTTTCCGCACGCTTCTTTTGAAGCGCGAAGAGTCCAACAAGTTCTTTGAGCTCCTGATTCTCGCGGCGAAGCTTCGCAATCTCAAGGCTACTCGTTCCAGTGTTGTCTGCCTGACCGCGAAGCCAACGGTAAATGGATTTCACCGTCACACCGTTTTGCGCTGCCGCTTCTGAGACCTTCATCCCGTTCTTAATGTCGAGGAGCACTTTCTCCTTAAGATCCACGCTCACATATTTACCCATATGATTTACATCATGGGTGAAAATGAGAATGTGTGTCTAGTGTACGGGGTCCAGTCCAGAGTTTGTGTTCTCGCCTTTGGATTGTGGGAATGAGGAACCCGGCAATAATGAGGGCTGCCGGGTACAGCAGCGCTATGACTTCGGGGGCGCTGCCTAAGGAAAGATCAGAATCGAGATTACGCGAGGGGTACAAGGGAACTCCTGTGTGCCTTGAGAAGTATGAATCCGGCTTTTGCTGCCGGAGAGGTTGTCTTGCGACAATTAAATATAGAACAAAGAGAGTGACTTGTCCATTTCCGCATCTAAAAAAAAAAGACGCACCCGCCGAAGCCGTGAAGCTCCGACGGGCGAAGTCTTTCTACGGATTCGGAGCGGGTGCGTGAGCTGGAGCGATCGCAGCTTTTTTCGCGTCTTCTGTTTGACGCATGAGCCGAATTTGCTCCTCTTTGAGCATCTTACGTGTCCACATTTTTCCAGAAAAGACGATATCGATGAAGACATGCGTCTCTTCGGGAGTAAGGTTGCCGAACAGCCTATGCCATGTTCGATGAAAACTTTGTGGAATCGTGACGATATTCTTTCTTCTTTTACAGTCTCGTGAAGATGCGACTAGATGATGTTTTCCCAGTTTTTGTTTTTTGTCCTCACGAGGAGCTGTAATACTGTGGGGGATCTCGGTATTTTTTCTGCGTGCACTACGCAGGGTTTCATTGATCCATCTTTTCCCTGCGACCATGACCGTTTTGATGAATCTGTGCACATCGTCTAGTTCGAGATCTTCGAAAATTCCGATCCAATCAGAAATGTAGCCGATAGGCAGAGTAACCGAATAGAGAGTTTTTCTTCCCCCACGTGTTTTATTGTGCTGTCTTTGAATTTGTGCCGGTCCGCAATCCCGTCGAGAGGCGGGGGGAACGGAAACCTTTGCGATTTTTCCTGCCATGCGCTCCCCTTTGTGAGATGTGACAGGCTTATTCTAAGTGAATATCAAAAAAAGACAAATTCTTTTTTTGCATACGGTATACTGTGCCTAACATGGAGGTATGTTTTCTGAACTTTTTTTAGAAATTGCGGCAGTGATGATGACGGCGGGTGTGCTTTCGCTTGTGGCGTATCGGTTGCGTCAGCCACTGGTGATTGCGTACATTTTTACGGGCATTATTGTTGGACCCGCGGCACTTGGTTTTGCCCAATCGGCGGACGTGTTTGAAACGTTGTCGCGCGTAGGTGTGGCGTTTTTGTTGTTTGTTGTGGGATTGAATTTAAATTGGCGCAATGTAAAGGATGTAGGATTTGCTGCGCTTGCGTCAGGTACTGCGCAAATGGTCATTACATCTACGGCTGGGTGGGCTATTGGTCAGCTACTAGGTTTTAGCGGATGGACGAGCGTTTTTCTTGGCGTGTCGTTTGCGTTTTCTTCTACGATCATTATCGTAAAGATGCTCACGGATAAAGAAGATATAGAACGTTTGTATGGACGCATTGCCGTGGGCGCACTTATTGTGCAAGATTTAATTGCCATGGTGTTGTTGCTCTGTTTGTCGGCGTACACCGAAGGAGGAACACTTTCAGCAATGGTGACGAGTTCGTTTATTAAAGCGATTGCGGCGGTTGCGGTGCTATGGTTTTTGGCAAAGTTTGCCATTCCTCGGTTGTTTTCTTTTGCGGCGAAAAATCAGGAGTTGTTATTTTTGATGGCGATTGCATGGTGTTTTTCTGTTGCAGGAGGTTTGCAACTTATGGGATTTGGCATTGAAATTGGTGCGCTTATGGCCGGTGTTGCGCTTGCGGGATCGGGATTTCAGCATGAAATTGAAGCCAAGGTTCGTTTTGTACGCGATTTTTTCCTCATCATTTTCTTTATTGTTCTTGGCACGCATCTCAGTTTTCATGATTTGGGCTCGCTTCTTTTGCCGGGTATTGCGTTTGCAGCGTTCATCCTTATTGGCAATCCGCTTATCATGCTCATCATCATGAAGCTCATGGGTTATCATCCGCGCACCGGATTTTTAGCGGGAACAACGGTTGCACAAATTAGCGAATTTTCTTTTATCCTCATCGGTGGCGGAATCACCGCCGGACTTATTACGGCCGATGCGTTGCCTCTTGCAACTATGGTGGGACTGCTTACTATCGGCATATCTTCATACCTTATTACGTACAACGAGCGCATTTTTGCATTTCTTGCGCAGCGTATTTCTTGGCTGAGAGGAACTATGCCCGAGGACGAGGGAAGGGGAGCACATGCGGCGCAAGTGGTGCTTTTGGGATTTGATCGGATGGGGCAAGAAATTTTTCCCATGATTGAAGATATTACTGAGCATTTTCTCATCATCGATTTTAATCCGAGTGTGGTTGAAGAGTTGAAGCATCGGGCCGTTCCGGTGTTGTATGGTGATGCAGGGAGTGAGGATGTGTTGAAATTGGTACGCGTTGATAGTGCAAAAATGATTATTTCTACGATTCCCGACATGGAAGTGAACGCGGATATTCTCGACTTTGTGCAAGCGCGCGGTTCAAAGGCGCTTGTAGTACTCACCGTAAAAAACTCAGATGACGCTGCACGGTGTTATGCTTTAGGTGCCCACTTCGTTATTGTCCCTTCTATTTTGGGAGGAGCACACTTTGCGCAGTTACTCAAAAAAACAAAATTACTCAAACGCGGTTGGCACGACATGGCAAAAAAATATCAATCTAATGAAATATAAATATGATTGGAGAGCAATCACACGGAGAGCCGCAGAGATGGGGTCCCGTAAATCGTGCAGACAGGCCGCAGCAATCCGTTGAGCGACGTATTCGTGTTGCGGTTTCTAAACGTTCACCCGAAGAACAGGCGGCTCATCGTGCTCGTTATAGTGGAGATGCGGGAGTCGATGATGTTTCGGACGATGATCATTGGGAGGAGTTGAGAAAAGAACTTCTCAAAGAGGGAACTCGTTTTAATGCACAAGGAAAAATCACTCCCGAGGACCGCCAACGATTGCTTCGTTTACAGTGGTCTGATGCGCAGATTGGTCACATGGAAAAAATACAAAAAAAATTTCTTGAAAAAAGTGAAGCTGTTGGTGCTACAAAGATCGAGACCGTCGTTGATGCAGAATTACCCCAGGATGTTTTGGAGGAAAGTAGAAAACAGCTTTCTGATGCAGGATATTTTGATGAGTCAGGTAAAATATCTCCCGAAAAACACGCATCTTTGTATATTGCAGGGTGGTCTCATAAACTTCTTGATCAGATGGAGAAATTGCAGGGAAATTATATTGGAAAAGTTACGGTTGTGCCTGCGGACTCCGGACCAGCATTTGCAAAACAGGGTGAAGCAAGAAATCCCAATGCCGCACGTATGTTGAGAGAAGCTCAGCAACGAGCAGAAGAGGCTTCGCGAGAGCGCGATCAACGTGAGAGAGAGCTACGACTCGAGCGTTCCCGTACAGGAATTATGGCGTTTCATACAGCGCTTAATACAGGTATGAGTGAGACTGATGCAGAGCGTGCTCGTCAGGCAGCGCTCGACGCTTTCGATCGAGACCAACAACAAAAACGAAATCTCAGATCCGCCGCATAACGCGGGGATAAGTTCATCTTGACAGACACGATTAGCACTCTATACTTGTGAGTGCTAATTGTTTGTTTCGTCATCCCGGGCTTGACCCGGGATCCATCGCTTCCAAAATACGATAGATGCCGGATCGGTGTCCGGCATGACGCGTGCGCTTCTGATGTATGCTCGAACTCCGTCTTGCCCAATTGCTCAAACGTATTGTTGAGCGCTATGTACAAACCGCACAGCCCGTCAGTTCAAAAGAACTGTGCGATACCTTTGGGCTCACCGTTTCTTCGGCAACGGTGCGCAACTACATGGCAGAGCTTGAGGAGTTGGGCTACATTGCGCCGCCGCACACGTCGGCCGGGCGTATTCCTACCGAAAAGGCGTATCGCTATTACATTGCCAATCTTTCAGAAGAATCGCGGCAACGTCCTATTATGAACGTTACCATCACCGTGCAGCGCATTACGCGAGCGCCAACAGTGGAGGAACGGTTGCACGCGCTTGCTAAAGACGTTGCGCAAGCCTCGGGTGAGGCGGTGATGGTGGCAACGTCCCGTCCGTGGAGTGCAACCGTGGGCGTAGGAAACTTGCTTCGTAAACCTGATTTTCGCACCGAAGAAGCGATTGAAGGGCTTGCAAGTGCATTTGAAAAATTTGATGGCGCACTCCAAAAAATGTTGCGCACCGCGGGTGACGACGTGAAGGTCGTGCTCGGTGTAGAAAATCCTTTAGGTCCTGATCTTGCGTCTGTCGTCGTCCGTCACCGGCTTCCCGACGGTACACAGGGCGTGATGTCCATTGTCGGCCCTCTTCGTATGGATTACCCGCGGAACATGGCAATCTTATCGCAAGCGAAGAGTATTATTGAAGGGAATAAGAAATTATTAACGTGAAATAGACGTGTCATCCTGAGGGAGATATTAAGCCGACCGAAGGATCTCTGGATGAGGTGGTTTTTTCTAAAACCATAACTCTGGAAGATCCTTCGGTCGACGCATCGCTCCCTCAGGATGACAAAAACTTCATAACTTCATTTCTTCACTACTTCTCCTATGTCCGACGAACAACAAAATCCTCTCTCAGATTCACAAGATGCTCAACAAGATGAGCATGTACTACAAGACGAGCAAGCACGGGCGGGTTTCAAACCCGCCCCCGCATCTCAAGATGTGCTCAAAACTCTTCAAAAAGAGCGTGACGACTATCTTCTTGGCTGGCAGCGGGCGCGTGCAGATTACGAAAATGTGCAAAAGCAGCTTTCGCAACAGCGTGACGAAGATCGTCGTCGCGTTCGTGCAAACCTTGCAGAAGATTTGCTCGCCGTTGTCGACAACTTCGGCTACGTCACCAAACACATTCCCGATGTAGCGTCTTGCCCCGAAGACTTTCAGAAAAAGTTCACGGCTTGGGCAAGTGGCATTCAGCACATCGATCGCCAATTTACCGAAGCGCTCAGCGGACTGGGTGTCGAGGCTATCGATGCAGTAGGAAAGCCCTTCGATGTAAAACTCCACGAAGCTGCAAGTGCAAAGCATGTCGACGGCATCGCGGAAGGAATCGTGCTTGAAGAACTGGTAAAGGGATGGAAGTTGGGTGACGTCGTGCTTCGTCCGTCGAAAGTAATCGTGAGTGAGTAAGTTCACGTCATCCCGGGCTTGACCCGGGATCCATCGCATAAAGAAAAAAACGCTGGATGCCGGATCGGTGTCCGGCATGACTGAGGCCCTATGACCCCCGCAAAAAGAAAAATTGCAAAATGGATCGTTCTTATCGGCTGTTGCTCGATTTTAGGACTGCTCTTGCTTTTTACCACCTATGACGAAAACTTTTACGTTTTTTGTCCGGTAAATGTTCCGTGTCCGCAAATTTCATCAAAAATAGAAACGCCTCTGGGTGGAATTCCTTCGTTCAGCATGCCGCAAGAGGTGTTTGACATCGGGCGGATTGTGACACTGATGCTTTTAGCACTTACTGATGTGTATGCATTGCGAGGGATTATAAACAGAAGAACATAATTTTATGACCGTATCTCAACGCAGAATTCTGTGCATAGTCTTTCTCGCACTTTCTCAAATCGTGTTTATCACCGCACTTACGGCGAAGTTGGAAGACGGTACGCTCGATCAATGTTTGCCGGGAACATACTGCGCACCGCCGGAAAAAACCATTGAAACGATATTCGGATACTGGAACGGGCGAGATATGTCTCACGAGCAATTTGGTCAGTATCGCACTGCGCTGATTGCTTGCTCGCTGCTTGCCGAGGCAGTCCTTTTCTTCACGTTTATGAGAATGCTGAAGAATCGAAAGACCCCGACGATAGGAAGCTTATAAAAAATCTATGACTGAACTTCAAAAGAAAATCATTACGTTCATTGTTCTTGCAACGGGTTTATCATTTTTTCAGGTAATGGGATTTACCGCAGAGCTTGATAAGCCAGATCGTATAGAGACTATTTACGGTTCATTTGATGCATGGAAAATGTCCCAAGATGAATTTAATCGATATCGTATTGAGCTTATCGTGTTCACTTTTGTTGCCGAAATGATCATTGCATTCTTACTTGTTAAGACTTTGCGTGAGCAAGAGGTGATGAAGAAGACTCCGACGACAGGAGGAGTCTAGCGAAAAAAAACCAGGTTGATGAGTTAAAAAAGTTTATATTATGAATCAAGACAATGTTAAAAATATCTTTTCCGATATTCAAGAAAAATATGGAAAAGAGCGCTCATTCGGAAGAGCTGAGTCAACTTTTCTTTACATTTTGACTCTGCTTGAAAGTATAGATGGAATGCGGAAGCAAAATATTCTTCCAGAAATTTCCTCGGAAGAATCAAAAATACTTGGCGAGTCTTCCTTAAGAATAGAGGGTTTGATTGAAGAAATTCGTCATTATAACGGAAAAGATGACGCAGTTAAAAACGCTATTATTTCGGCTATTGAAGAAGTCGGAAATAAAATCATCCCTCTTTGTCGTTTGCTGTTATCTTCTCCTAATACCTCTCAGGCAATTATCGGGATCAATGAAAGAGTTGAAAAGATTAAAAAAGAACTTGAAGTTTCAAATCAAAACTTCAAATCTTTTTCTGAAAAGGTTTCTTCTTTTGATAAATCTGTTAATAGCTTAAAGGTAAAATTACTTGAAGAAGCCTCAAATGTTTTAGGTAAATCTTTTCATGAAACTTCAAAGTCCGCACAAAAATTCAAATGGTTCTGGTTTGTATTCATTATATTAGGAATCCTTTTCTTTTATTGTGAAGCCACGAAACTCGCGACCATGATAGGCTTTTTTATAGAAGAGGGGAAAACAAGTTACGAAATTATTTTAATGCTCGTAATAGAAAGATTTGCATTAATATTTTTGCCTGCAATTTGGATCTATTTCAGCATGAAACAATTCAATGCAGTGTCACATATTCAGGTTCAAAATAATCATAAAGGAAATATAGGTGACGTATTTGCGAAAATATATTTAGCAAGTGAAGGAAACGAAACATTAAATGTAAAAGTTTCAGAACTCCTGATTAAGTTGGCTGAAGAATATTCTGATGGTTACATAGACAGTGGAGGAGTGAAGATAAAAAAAATAATAACACCATGGGGAGAAATTGATGCAAATTCTTAAAAAATAATTAATTTACATTTTTCAAAAACACTATGTCTAAAATTCTCGGAATCGATCTTGGTACTACGAACTCGTGCATGGCGGTTATGGAAGGCGGCCAGCCAAAGGTGCTTGAAAATAAGGAGGGTATGCGTACCACGCCTTCCATGATTGGTTTAACCAAGGCGGGGGAGCGTGTGGTGGGAGTTCCTGCAAAGCGTCAGGCGGTAACCAATCCAAAGCACACGTTGTACTCTGTAAAGCGCCTTATTGGTCGTCGCTATACGGATGAAGAAGTGCAGCGCGACTTGAAGCTCATGCCATTTGCAATTACGAAGCGCGGCGAAGGTGTAGCGATTAAACTTGGTGATCAGGAATATACGCCGCAAGAAATTTCTGCGATGGTGTTGCAAAAAATGAAAGCGGATGCCGAAGAAAAGACCGGAGAAAAAGTCACCGAAGCGGTAATTACCGTTCCCGCATACTTTGATGACGCACAGCGCCAAGCAACGAAGGACGCGGGTGAAATTGCGGGTCTTAAAGTGCTTCGTATTATCAACGAGCCAACGGCCGCTGCGCTTGCGTACGGATTCGACAAAAAGGTGGGACAAAAAATCATGGTGTACGACCTTGGCGGAGGAACGTTTGACGTTTCGGTGCTTGATGTAAGTGAAGGAACCGTTGAAGTGCTTGCTACAAACGGCGATACGCATCTTGGTGGTGACGACTTTGATGTGACCATCATGCGTTACATTCTTGATGAGTTTAAAAAGATGGAAGGCATGGATCTTTCCGGCGATCCTTTGGCAATGCAGCGCATTAAGGATGCTGCAGAGCGTGCGAAGATCGAGCTTTCTACTGCACAAGAAACCGAAATCAATCAGCCCTTCATCACCTCGGGCGCAGAAGGCCCTAAGCACTTGGTACTTCGGTTAAGCCGCGCAAAGCTTGAAGAACTTGTTTCGCCGCTTGTTGAAAAAACGCTTGAGCCGGTAAAGAAAGCGCTTGCGGATGCAAAGATGAGCGCATCGGATATTGGTGAAATTGTGATGGTGGGAGGTATGACGCGTATGCCACTGGTGCTGAAGAAAGTTGAAGACTTTTTTGGCAAAAAGCCAAACGTTTCGGTAAACCCTGATGAAGTTGTGGCCATTGGTGCGGCAGTGCAGGCAGGTGTGTTGCAGGGTGATGTGAAGGACGTTCTTCTCTTGGACGTTGCGCCTCTTTCTCTTGGCATTGAAACAATGGGAAGTGTGTTTACGAAACTTATTGAACGCAACACCACGATCCCTACATCAAAATCGCAGGTGTTCTCAACGGCTTCCGATAACCAGCCCGCGGTAACCATTCGCGTTGCTCAAGGTGAGCGTCCGATGTTTGCTGATAACAAGTTGCTCGGTCAATTCGATTTGCAAGGTATTCCTCCTGCACCTCGCGGTATTCCGCAGATTGAGGTTACGTTTGATATCGACGCAAACGGTATCTTGAAAGTAAAGGCAACCGATAAGGCATCGAACAAATCGCAAGATATTACGATTACATCGTCTTCCGGTTTGTCGAAAGAAGAAATTGAGAAGATGAAAAAAGATGCAGAAGATCATGCAACCGAAGACAAGAAGAAGCAGGAGCTTATTGAGGCTCGTAATATTGCCGACGCAACCATCTACACGGTTGAAAAAATGCTGAACGATTATAAAGACAAAGTTTCCGAGGATGAAAAGAAGGATCTTGAAACAAAGATGACCGCACTCAAAGAGGTGAAAGACAAAGAAGATCTCGATGCTATCAAGTCCACGGCTGATGAGCTTTCCAAAGCTGCACAAGCAATTGGCGCAAAAATGTATCAACAGAATCCATCGGGTGCTGACGCAGCTTCTGGTGCCACCGCGGGAGGAGAGGGAGCGTCCGCTGACGGCGCTGCGTCTCAAGATGCTCCTAAGGATGCAGACTTTAAGGATGCAAGCGGGGCGTAGTTAAGTGGATGAGAGATCACGACGCGAAGACCCCGACGATAGGAGGGGCCTATCGAACCCATTTGTCTCACTTCTCAGAAAAATTAATAAGCGCAGAATTCCCTTATGCGTGCGATAGGTCCCTCCTATCGTCGGGATCCTACTTGTTCTCTCATTACATCATTTTCATTTCGCATCAAGTTTTTATGTGGTGTCCCGGCGTTTACATCATGACAAATGATTCTCATACGACGCTGTATATTGGAGCGAGTATGCTTCTTCCGGATCGTGTACAGATGCATCGTTCGGGAGAGAGCGCCGGGTTCACACAAAAATATCGTTGTCACAAATTAGTCTATTACGAAATACTTTCTTCGCGTGACGCAGCATATCGTCGAGAAAAAGAAATAAAAGGATGGAGGCGACAAAAGAAAACCGCACTTATTGATTTCAAGAATCATTCTTGGCGAGATTTGTACGAAGATCTTGTAAAGGAGGCGAGGAAGGTGATGAGCTGAGCGGATGAGATCACGACGCGAAGACCCCGACCCTTCCTACCGTCAGGGCAAGCTTCGGAGGGGCCTATATCGGACGGATATAAAAAACTTCACATATGACCTTCCTTTATTTAAGTGACAAATGGGTTTTCTAGGTCCCTCCTATCGTCGGGATCTACGCAACTTGATACGACTTGTTTTATAGTTATCCCATATATGTCCATCTACGACAAAATAAAATCACTTCTCGACGAAGCGGGAATCACTTACAAAACCGAACATCACGATCCGACGTACACGAGCGAAGACGCATCACGTATTCGAGGCTCGTCGATGCACGCAGGTGCGAAGGCATTGGTGATACGGGGGAGTAAGACGGGAAATCATTTCTTGTTTGTGATGCCGGCGGATTTACGGATGAGTAGTAAGAAAGTGACGGCGATTATCGGTGAAAAGTTCTCGTTTGCGCCGGAGCCGGAAGCGGTCACGGGATGCGTGAAGGGATCGGTTCCGCCGCTTGGTTCGGTGATTGGATTGAAAACATATTGCGATGCACGTTTGGCAGAAAGTGAGATCATCAACTTCAACGCCGGGAGTTTAACGGATTCGATTGAGATGAAGTATTCAGATTACATCACGATCGAGAAACCGGAGATAGCGGACATTGTCGAATAGAAGATCCTTCGGTCGACGCAGCGCTCCCTCCCTCTTCGCTAAAGCTACGAGGGACAGGTCAGGATGACACAGAGACACCCCACTCCCTAAACCCTACCCCCATTCCTATGCATCTCGACTACGCTCTTCTTTGTGAGTTCACCACCGTTTCTGCTAACGGCTTGCATAGTTTTATGCATGTCTTTGATAAGACAATGTTTAAGAAAGGTTCAAATTTAGGCGTGCACGGTTTTTTAGCGGCAAAGTTTTCTAATCTTTCTGCGGGAGATGCCGAACTTGAGATATATGTTACCGACGAACAGAACGTGATACTTGAGAAGGGTCATTTAATAAAAACTGTAGCGAAGGGTCCGGGAACGCAAATTGTTTTTCGATTTGCAGTACCTGTTCCTCGCTTGGGCATTTACACATTTTGGGCACGTATTGGCGGAGGTGAGCCTACGCGGCTGGTACAATGGGTTGCGGAAGAAAAAGGATAACTATGTCCTTCATCACAAAAATCAAATCCTTCGCAAAAAGTAATTGGACATTTGGCGCACTTGTCGTAGTGCCCGTTCTTCGTGTGCTTTGGCGAGCGTTTGTAGGAGACAAAAAGACCCCCAACCCCCTACGTCCCACACCCATTACTGGCGATACATACAAAAAAGGCGATGTGATTGATGTTGAGATAAGGAAATAATTATGTCCAAAGACTATTACAAAATTCTCGGTATCGAAAAAAACGCTTCGCAAGACGATATTAAGCGTGCTTTTCGTAAACTTGCGCATGAGCATCATCCCGACAAAGGGGGAAATGCGGAAAAGTTTAAAGAAGCGAACGAGGCATACCAAGTGTTGGGAGATGACGCGAAGCGCAGGCAGTACGATCAATTTGGCAGCGAAGGACCACAAGGTTTTGGAGGCTTTTCCGCCGGAGGCGGATCCCCCTTTGGTGGAGGTGGCTTTAGCGGTTTTGATCCGTCGATGTTTGAGGAATTCGGCGATATTTTCGGCGGAATGTTTGGGGGAGGAGGACGTCGCGGAAGTCGTGCGCAACGTGGTGAAGATATTGCGGTTGCAGTCACGTTATCGTTTAAAGAAGCGGTGTTTGGCGTAACAAAAGAAATTCCTCTTTCTCGCACCATGCGTTGCGAACGATGCGCAGGAGTGGGCGCAGAGCCCGGAACCAAAATGCATACGTGTGCAACGTGCAAAGGCAAAGGAAGTACCGTGCAAGTGCAGCAAACGCTTCTTGGCGCGATGCGTATGCAAGTACCTTGTAACGATTGCCAAGGTGCGGGTGAAAAGCCAGAGAAAACGTGTACCGAGTGTCATGGATCGGGAACTGCACAAAAAAGAAAAACGCTTACGGTTGATATTCCGCCGGGAGTTGATGACGGCGTGCAGCTTCGTGTGCGGGGTGAAGGCGAAGCGGTGAAGGGCGGAGAAACAGGAGATCTATATGTACAGCTTCGTGTGAATGCGGATCATCGTTTCCGTCGCGAAGGAACAACGTTGTATTCCGAAAAGACGATTGGTTTTACGCAGGCAGCATTGGGCGACAAAGTAACGGTGGATGTGGTGGATGGAAAGGCTGAGCTTACTATTCCGCAAGGAACGCAAAGTGGTGATCAACTACGCCTCAAAGGCAAAGGCGTTCCCGGTGCGCGCAGCGGCCGCGGCGATCATATCGTTATCATCAACGTGCAAACGCCTAAAAAGCTGAGTAAAAAAGAAGAAGAATTATTGCGCGAATTGAATCATCGAATTGAATAAGTTAGGACTTTCTCACTTCCCGCATTGTATCATTGAGCGGTATGAAAATCACCTCAA
>CAYPWV010000009.1:0-46323 GCA_964414795.1 uncultured Gammaproteobacteria bacterium | reverse complement strand
TCTGAAGGGATGGATTATGCCGTTTGCAGCTGATAGTTAAATGACAACAGGTCTATTGACTTTTTGGCTCTTTTTTGCAAACCTACAAGCGCCGTGCTCAACTACTGGCATGCATTACTCTCGGCATCTCTGCCGGAAAACATGCTCGCCTACGGCTTTCCGATTTTCAACAGGAGATTCACCACATGCCTAGTCTCGTTCACGGACTGTTCACTCCGCTTGCGGAAAAACTCGAAATGGTCAGCCGCTGGCCGGATGTCGACCCTGCCGCCGTCGATGCCGCTTATCGGCGGGCGCTTGAGGATGGTACACTCGCGGGTTACGAGCGCGAGGTGGCGGCGGGCAATCGGTTTCTGGATATCGTTGTCACCGTTTACCGTGGTACGCCCGCAGAGACATTCTTGTACGCTCAACAGCGCATGCGAGAGGCTCATGGCGATAGCTACAATACATTAGAGGAAATATGCGTGAAAGGCCCGGATGCCGATCGGGTTGTCGTTATCTCATCGGACGTGAGGCCGTTCATCCCGAATCACATTGCTATTGAGGTTATCGACCTTGCAGCAAATTGGGATCCGAACAACGGTTTTGGATTTTTCGATATCCAGGAAGCCCAATCCTCTGACCTTGCGACTTTCGCTGTGATCTTCAATGCAGCAGAAAGCCCCGAGTGGGTACGCAAGATGGATGGGGTGAAGGTGCCTTATGTTATTGTAGGCGGACTCTTGCTCTGCAATCGTCGATTCTCTTTCGCTGATGGTTATCCGCCGTTCGTGTATCGCTCTATCGGTCGTGTGCATCTGGAACATGCCGTGAACGGTAGGGAAAGGAAAATCGTCTCCGCAATGCCTATTGTGCGGAAGTATGAGCGTTAATTCGAAATTCGTCCGCACTTGAAGTGCCCCCACATAGGGAGCCGATCTTCTCAGGTGCGGCTCTTTATTTTGTGAATTCTTTTAAAGAATGTAGTGCTATTCGCATTTTCCTGTCGTTTCGCTATACGTTTTTGGGGCAGGGCAGCTACATGATGCGCTAGACATACTTCCCCCGCTTTCTGTGCACAGGTTAACGACAATGGTATTCCAAAAATCATAGCTGCCGTGTGGTAATCCCACAGAAGCCGCAAATGCTTCGCCTGCAGGACCGCCCATTGCTGTTTGGCAGAAGCCTGTGGCTTTATCGTACATTTCATCTTGCGTTTGAAATGATTCAATGGGGCACGTACATGCATCATTAGCAAACGTTCCTCCGCTTAATTCGCAGTTATATTTTAGCGGACCTGCCATTTCTATAGGGAGATAGACGATTTCTCTTTTTTGTTGCGTTTGGCACAATAAAAGTATAATGCCTGCACCAATGAGTATACCGACGATGATGAGAAGGAAGTTTTTCATAGTATTCGTTATGAGTGTAGCAGATTTTTATAGCAAATAATCTTGTCCCGTTGTTCGCGCAGGTGGAAGATGATGTGTAGAGAGATCGATAACCATCCGAACGGGGCAGTGATCTGATCCGCGCACTGATGTTTCGATGGATTGTTCTTGTACGAGGTGGGCAAACTTTTTTTGGAGCAATAAATAATCATAGCGCATGCCATCGCTCATATGACGATCAAAACTGTGCGGAGCCCACCAGGTGTTGAGGAGTTTTGTGCCTTCCTGTTCGCGGAGAGGATCGGAAAAAGTCTGCTCTGTAAAGATTTTTTGAAAAGTTTCGCGTTCTTCGGGCGTACATCCGTTCATGTATGGCGGATGTGCAATGCCGCCACTATCGCGCGAGGTGTGTGCGACGTTGAAGTCTCCGGCAAGAATAAGTGGCACATCGGGAGCAGCGGCGATGTGTTTTTGAAATTGTGTGAGCCATGCAATCTTGATGGGAATTTTTGGCGTGTTTGGTGTTGCGTTGGGCGCGTAATAAGAACCTACGCGGAAGGTGCCGAAGTCGAGTGTGAGTGCTCTTCCTTCTGGATCGTCGTTACCCTTGAGTCCTCGTTCAATGGCAACGGGTTCAAAACGCGAAAGCATTGCTACGCCCGCATAACCGGAGCGAACGGCCGGATGCCAGAATGCGCGATAGCCGGGGAAAAGTTGTTCAAGAGGATAGAGATGCTTGATTTCCGCACGAACTTCTTGCAAGCACAGCACATCGGGTTGGGCTGTGGCCATCCAATCCAAAAATCCTTTTTGTAGCACGGATCGCAGGCTATTTACGTTCCAGGTAACGATGCGCAGGGGCATAGGGGCTGTCGCTTTTTGCATCAACGATAAATATCATGATCACCGACGTCCATAAAGGAAACGATTCCGTCATCCTTGATTGCAAACATAACACGAAAGGAAGTTGTGAGAGAAAACGACCAAAATTCTTTCAAATGACCACTAAGCTTGTGTGTTTTTAGTCGAGGATCAAAACAATTTTTTCGAAACATTGCTTCACGTTCCGAGACCTCTTCTTTTACATTTTTTGGTAATTTTTTGAGCGAACGGAGAAAATGAGAAGAATAGAAGATTGTCGTCACTTCCATATCTACTTCATGAGACTCACTAACGATCCTTTTAAGACTTTTAATTTTTTTGTTTTACGTTCGTTGTTATACACAGCGATCGCTTCTAATGAGGTTTGCTCTTCAATAAAACGACGAAGTGCGCTACGAAAAAGTTCAGAACGAGTCATGTGATTCTTTTTTGCGATTTTTTGCGATTGCGCAACTAGGGCAGGAGGAAGGGAGATAGTTACCAGTGATGATGTGCGCATAGAGTTATTACTTAGTATTAAGTTAAATATATTAAATTCGTACGTTAGCGTCAAGAAATATTTTATGTTGCTGAGTTTTATCCCCGAGGATTCTTTTCGGCGAAGTCGTTTTCTAGATGATCAACTTTTTTTGAGAGGTGTGCAAGGATGTTACGAACTTCGTGTATTTCCTGCGCTTCACTGTGCAGTGTTTTGTCTTCTTTTTTGAGTTGCGATCGTTCTGCGCGCAAGCCAGAAATAATAATTTCATTACCAATAAGGCTTGATACAAAGGCACTCATGCACAGGAGAAGAAGGCTGCCGATGAGCAGAGATAATGGGCCGTCCCACCAGAGGCCCATATTGAGGTCTGTGCTTTTATCCATTTGTACGATAGTAGCAGTTTGCATGAGAAAGTCGGTTGTGTGCCAAACACCGCGCCAAAATAACACCACGCCGATACCGCCGAAGAATGCGTAGAGTAGGGGATGGTGACTGAGCCATGTTTTTATTTTGAGAGCGAGGTGTTGAGGCATAGGATATGAATATGTTTATTATTTTTATAAAACGTAGGAGAGAATATTTCTGCGGCATAGTTGCCTCTTCCTGCTGGGCAGATCATAACTCGAACAGGAAGTCCATCTGAACGTTTTCCTATGTAGAAGAGAATATCAGATTGTTTTTTAACGTGAGTAAGCTGATCTATTTCTGCTGATGATAAGCAAAGATCGGCACGCGTTGTAGATTCCATTCCAAGCTCAACGAGCATTTGCTCAAGAGCATGAATAGCATCTTCATTTTCTGGTTGTAGAAGGATTCTTTCCTTTTTTGCTTCTGGAGTAGGCATACATGAAAATAAATATCAAGTAAAAACAATTTTTTTTTGACTTTGGCCTTATTTTAGCATCTTCCTATATTAGTACATGTTTTTATGCACTTTGTGATTCGGATTGAATTCGCAAAAAACGGCGAACTTAACGAAAGAACCACAGACTTTGCAGCTGTGATTTCCTCGTGGCAGGCCACGTCGGTTGCGACTGACGTGGCAGGGGCTCGTAGCGAGGTTATAGTTTTAATTTGCATCGAGTTGAGCTGTGAGCGGGGGAAACAGAGGGGGTTCCTTACTTTTTATAGATGTCAAGTTACTGTTTTCGGCTGATGGAGAGCCGGTTTTTTTGTTAAAATTACCGTACTTGGCAATCGAAAAACGATCACCTTACGATGCAAAGCGGGAGTTGTTGGATTGCTTGCGATCAAGACTTGTCGTTAAAGATAGGAAGCTGAGCATCGTCTAGATTTTTTTGCTGCGGGATTAGTTATTTTGTTTCAATCTTCCTTGTCGCATTTCTTCTGTAAAATATTGATCCAATTTTTCAACGTAGTCACCCCGTAGTTCCCTCGGAATGCAATACTTTCTGTTGCAATTAATGCATTCAAAGGTATGCCCTAGATTTCCGCCACTCCTTCCTTTCAAATGCAAGATGTGGTCACATTTTGCGCAATATGGTCCGCAACATTCCACATAAGAAACGGAGTCATAGCTGTGAGAGAGCAACGGTATAAAATAATATCTTTTATAATTTTTGAAATTCCATTTAGTTCTACGATCGTAGTCGCTCGGGGGATGGTCGGTATAGTATTTATCCTTGATCTCAATATAAAACTCCTTGGGTTTATATAGCTTTAGTAATCCCATGCAGAAACAAAGAATAGAACACGCGCCCATGACCATCGCCACATATATAGGCATCTCAATCCGCTGCAATAAAAACGGGATCACTATGGAGCCGATAAGATTAGTTAATTTATCGTATAGATTCCACTGTAACCAATAATCTACAAGCGGAAGAAGTGCAGCTAAACCGATTAATCCCGTCACTATTTTACCGACTGTCGTTTTTATAAATCGAACAAGTTTAGAAAACATACCTTCTAAACTGAAGAGAGTGGATAGATATCGTATGCCATTTCTTCGTATGGATGTACGACGCGTACCGCTTCAACTACATCTGCAACGATATCTTTTGCACAAACCACTTCAATGCGTTCCTCTTCCACTGCTTCAAATTTTCCAATTTCACCAATTGCTGGATTGGCTTGTTCGTTTGGTAAGAAGCGACCAACACCATGTGAAGAAAAAGAGCAGAAACTATAATTTCCGATCCTGCCTGCTCCCGCTTCGCCGAGCGCACTTCGTACAGCATCGGCATGGGTAAGTGGGGTATAAATGACGAGCTTCACTTGTTCCATAATAGCTATAGATTATCGCACTTTCATTGAATCGTAAAACGGCTCGCTATTGAAAAACCACCACATAAAGTGGTGGGTTTTCAGCTGCGGTCATAATGCACCTAACTGCCTTTGAGAGACGCAGGTATCCCAGAGGAATATCCAGCGTTGCCCTAGGCATTCAGGTATTTCGCACCATGACAGCGCTTGGCAGGGGCGGAGGGAATCGAACCCGCGCAAAAGGTTTTGGAGACCTCTGTACTACCATTATACGACGCCCCTATGGATAGTGTTGCACAAGGATTATATGGTACTTGCCGATGTTTGTAAACGGACGCGCGGGATTGCATCTAGATGCCATTGGGATTATGGCCAGAATCAATTTCGGCTTTATCGGTATAGCCGTCGCCGTCGGTGTCGCTTGCGTCATCGCTGGTTTTGTAGGTTTTTACTTCGTCGTAGGTAGAAATACCGTCTTCATCCCTGTCGCTTATTTTTGCACCTTCTTCGGAGAAAAAGAGCTCTGTTGCGGTGTTGGTTCCTGTAACGGTTGCATCGTACGAGAAAAGTGTATTGCCCTGTGTTTCTCCTTCGGGCATTTCGTAGCGTAACGTATAGCCATCATCGGTGGGTGTGTAGTCGTATGCATTTTCGGTAAAGATATCGGTGGGAATATACGTTACTTTTCTCGTTTTATCCTCAATACCTAAAAGTGCATCAAGGCTTGCAGGATACGCTTCATGATTCCACTTATATAACGCAAGGGCTGTTTGCAAATCCTCCACATTTGCTTGCTGATATTTACTCAGCGCATCTTGTGGATCGGTGCCTGTAAGAAGCGCAGCGGTTTCGTCGCTCGTGAGTGCGTTTTCGGGTGCGGTGAGCGCTTGTGGTGTGTTGATGCTCGTAAAGCCTATTTCTGTGTCTATACTGAGCTGTCGATTTTGAAAAAGTTCGTTGGTACTTTTTGGTGCAAGTTGCGTAGAGAAGCGCAGCACAAGAGGTGACGCATCGTTATTGAGCAAGGCGGAAAGCGTGACATGACTAAAAAGTTCGCGATAAATATCTTTTGCACGTTCTTTTGCTGAAGCTTCTAAAAAAGAATCGGTAAAAATCGTATATTGTGTGATATCGGGAAAAAGTTCTTTCCGTTTTTCACCAAGCGCAAGAACAGTTTCTCGCAACTTTCCACCATCAACAACCGCTTCAACATGCCATGCGCGATCTTTCTCATACGTTATGCGTTCGGGAACGGAAAAGATGATCGCTTCATCAGCAATAGCTTGTTGCAAAAGCGCAAGAAGTTCGGCTTGAGGATCGGTTTGTTCTTCCGGCGTATCTTCAACGGTGTCTGTTTCAAATGAAGAGACATACGTAAATACGCTATGATGTTCAGATTGGCTTGTAATATCTATCCATTTTCCCTTGAGTGTTTGCAGGTCAAACAGGGGGAGGGGAAGGGGGATTGCGTCGGGTTTTATATAGGTGACACCATCTACCGTGCGCGTTGTTATATCGATTTTTGCAGTGATGTTGTTTCCGCTGTAGGTTCCTGCGATGTGCGTTTCTTCGTTTGTGTGATCGTTTTGTGTTTTTGTAAAAGAAGAAGTAACGGCAAGATTGAGATCTAGGTCGCTGGGGAGAAGGTGAGAAAATTGTGCGAGTACAAGCATTTTTTGATTGTCACTTTCGCTTCCAAACAGAGAAAAATCAAGGGGAGTAACGCCGGGCTGTAAAGGTTGTATAGCGGCGTGTGTAACGATAGTGGTTTCTGCGGAAGTGATGGAGGTTAGTGCGGCAAGGAATTGTTCTGGCGTTGGGCATTTGAGAAAAGGATTGGGAAGATATCCCGTCCAAGTCGCATATCCCAATCCGGCGACTGCGGTAATCGCAACTACTGCAACGCCGCCGCGAAGCAGTGTACGTTTATGGTTTTTGGGAGATGTTTGCACTTCGGGAAGCACAGATGTTTCTTCATCGGGGAGAAGAGGAGAGGGAAGGTCGGACATATGGGGAAAGTGTGAAGTTTATAGTTTGAGGTTTGAAGTGAAAGGTAGTTTTTTATTGAGATAACAGACAACAGACGACAGATGGGAAAGTGATCAGAATCAGGTGTCTTTTATCTGTCGTCTGTTGTCTTTCATCTTTAACAAAACAACATCCATTCACTACCAACTACCAACTACAAACTCCTCACATGATATCATTCCTCATATGGTCGCACGAAAAAAAACGGTTGCGATGAAGTCGCATCGGCGCAGTCCTTCGGAACGTATGGCTGATTGGTGTACGACGTTTTTTGGTACACCGGAATTTTTGTTTCTCCACGTACTTCTTTTTGTTGCGTGGGTTGTGTACAACAGTGGAAAAATTGCGGGTGTCATCCCTGTTGATCCGTATCCCTTTAACTTTTTAACAACTGCGGTTTCGCTTGAGGCAATTTTTCTTTCCATTGTGGTGCTTATGAGTCAAAACCGTGCAGCACGCGTTGCAAACATTCGCGATGAAGTTGATTTGGAGGTAAACGTGCAATCTGAACGTGAGATCACGAAGATTCTTGAAATGCTCGCAACCATTGAAAAGCGTTTGCACGTTGCGCCAAAAGGAGACGGAGAGCTTCTCGAGATGCTCCGCAAAATCAATATCGACGAATTAGAAAAGAAGGTGATTGGAGCTATCGAACGCTCGGGGAAATAGCATCTAGACGCATCACATCTTCGTATGTTCGAACGGTTGCAAATACACGTTTTGCTTCTGCAACTCCCGATCGTCGTACAAGTGTTTGAATTTTGAGAGAGATAGCATTCACTATTTTTTGCCAATCAGCAAAAGAGGGGGCATCTTTTTTGGTGCCAAGATGAAGAAAAGCGTTGTACGCGTCTCTCGTGGATAAGGTTGTTTCTAGCGCATTCCAGTCTTGGTGTCTGTCAGACATTTTTAAGAGTTCTTCATCAATAAGCCGCATAAAATCGGAGCGTTTCATGCCGCGTTCTTCAACGCGTGAATCGCCTTCATTAAATTCTCTCATAGATTATGATGAAAAAAGAGATTTTATTTTTGTGCAAATCCGGTGATTGCCTGTAAAATTTCCAGAGGAACGGTGAAGATGATGGTGTTTGATTGATCTGAACTGATGTCGTTAATGGAGTTGAGGGTACGTAAGTGGAGCGCTCCGGGAGTCGCGGAAAGCATTTGTGCAGCGCGTGCAATATTTTCTGCGGCGCGTACTTCACCTTCTGAATTGATAACGACCGCATCGCGCTCGCGTTCTGCCTCTGCCTTTTTTGCCATTGTGCGAATCATTTCTGGGGCCAAGTTTATATCCTTTAATTCCACTGAGGAAACTTCAATACCCCACGCTGCGGTTACATCTTCCAAAAGTTTTTCAATTCTTTCAGAAATGGTTGCACGACCTGCGAGCAATTCATCAAGCGTTACCTCGCCTACCACGTTACGCATGGTGGTTTGTGCAAGTTGCATAACGGCGTAATGCACATTTTCTACTTCAAGTAATGATTTTGCAGGATCGACAATTTTATAATAAATCACCGCATTAATTTTTGCAGATACGTTGTCTTTCGTAATGGCGTCTTGGGTTGGAACGTCCATTGCTTTTACACGTAAGTCAACTTTTCGCACCGTTTGAAACACGGGAATAATCAATCTCCATCCTGGGCCTACGGTTGCCGTGTACGTTCCCATGGTAAATTTAATACCTCGTTCGTACTGGTTTACCTGACGAAGCGAGCCAAGGAGTACAATAATGACGAGCAAAATGAGAAATTCCATAGAATGTGTTAATGTTCTTGGGAGAAGCGTAGCAAAGGTGTGTATAAGAGACAACACGTTATCCCTGAAAAAATATGTCATTTTTTGAAAAATATTTTGTTCCTGCAGGAGGCGTTGCACTGCTTATTGCTGTTATATGTGCCGTTTTCTTTTTTGTTCTTCCCCAATATACGGCGTATGCGCCTGTTGTTCCTAATGAGCAAGGGACTGAGGAAGAAGATGTTTCTGCAAAAGATATTGCATTGTACTTTGTTTCAAATAACTCCATGTCGCAAAATTGTAGCGAGGTCGTAAAAGTTTCTCGTCGCGTACCTAATACCCTTGCTATTGCACATACTGCGCTCACGGAATTATTGCGCGGTGTTGACGCAGCGGAATCAGAAACGTTGACGACTCTTATTCCTTCTTCTGCAGCTCTTCGTTCTATTGGTATTGAGGATGGTGTTGCGACGGTGACTTTTGTGAAGGATTCATTTTTGGGAGTAGCAGGTTCGTGCAGAGTTATAGGAATTCGTTCACAGATTGAAGCAACGCTCAAACAGTTTTCTTCGGTATCGTCGGTTATTATCCTTGAAGAAGGAAAGCCCGCAGAAGAGACCTTGCAACCGTAGGATATTTTTACGCCCGGTTTTGTTGAGGTTTTTTTCTGTTCTTGTTGATAACTTGCTTTGCTGAATCCGGTGCTGTGCTACGCTTTCCCCGCAAAATCCTTAATGTTCTTAAAAAGTATATGGCAGCAAAGCGCATGACCAAGGGTCAAATGATTGCAGATCTCTCCGAACGATGGGGCGTCTCCAAAAAGCAGGCAAGTGAAATGTATGACGGTCTTTTGGAGCTCGCATACAGAGAAATTAAGCGTGCAGGTGAGTTTGTCATGCCAGGTCTTGGAAAATTGGTGAAGAAGAATCGCCCTGCACGTATGGGTCGCAACCCAGCAACGGGTGAAACCATCAAAATCCCTGCAAAGGTTGTTATCAAGTTTACGGTAGCAAAGGCTGCAAAAGAAGCGCTTTTGTAATGTATAAGCGTAAGATGTTACGCCTTTACCGTGTTGTCCACAGAAGAGAAAAAAACCCTCGACGATCGAGGGTTTTTTTGTTATGAGTAGGAGCGCATTTTGACGCTTTTTGTTTGTATGAAAAAACGTACCTTATATATTTTCATCTCTGTTATTGTTGCCGTCATCGCCTTTGGTATTGGATTAGGGTTGTTCTTGCGTCCGCAAAAAGTATCTGAAGATCCAACGAGCACTGTGCAAACCCTTGTTGATCAAACGCTTGCTGCGCGAAAAGAAGAGCTTCTTCGCACTCCTGATGCCACATTTGGCAGTGAGAAGGAGATCAACATCCTTACCCTTGGCATTGATTCTCGCGAAGAAGGACACGAGCAGCATTGCGATGCAATCCATCTCGTTACACTTAATCTTGCGAACTGGACGATAAAAATCACTTCAGTTCCTCGGGGAACGTACTCGACACTCCCTCCAGGACAAACATATAAACCAACGGATTATTATCTTGCCAATGCGTGTGCGTTTGGTGGATTGGATTATGGTGTTGCGCAAATTCAAAAGATTACGGGGGTAAAACCCGATTACATTGCAACAGTTGGTTTTTCTCAAGCACTGGGCATTTTTCGTGCCATTGGTCTTCCTACAACTGAAACATTGCAATGGCTTCGTCACCGCCAAACGTATGCCATTGGCGATCCGCAGCGTAGTCAAAACCAAGCAACGTTCATGAAGGATACGGCGCTCAAATTGTTTGCAAATAACGGCATCTCAACACCGCTTCTTTACATTCTCTACACCTTTGTTGATACCAACCTTTCTTTTGATCAGGTGCATTCGCTTTACTTAGCGTATCTTTCCTCAGGCATTGCTGAACATCCCGATCGCATTACCTTTGACATGAAGCCGTTTTATCAAACCGAGATTTATCATTTTGATGCGCTGAATGCTGATGAACAAATTGATGCGCTTATTAGCGCGCTTGAAGGACGCCTTTCTCCTGATGATCTTTCGTACAAAACGCTTGATGAAATTCAAACGTCACTTGTTGCATATTTGAATACCGCCCTCACCAGCGAAGAAGAGATTGCGCATGTGTATGCCGACCAATTATGGCGACAAGTTGAAGATGAATCGGTGCGTGAGGATATGCATTATCGTTTTTTGGAACGGTATGTAAGCGAAATAAAAGATACCGATCATGATGCTGCAGTGCAGGCAGTAACGAGCTATATTTTAGAGATGCAGTTTTTTGAGCTTGTTGATTGGGAAGCAAAGGGAAGGGATTTGATGGCGACGCTTGTGGTGGATGAATAAAAAATCCCCCTTCGCTCCTTATCCCTCAGGCTGAAAAAGCAATGAGGGATGGAGCTACGGAGGGATATTTTACACAGCAAGGGTGCGAAGGTCTACCTTTTTTCCTTCCGCAAGCCACTTGGCAAGGGTACGGATGCCGCGACCTGTGACCATGATGGTCATGGAACGTCCGGTTGCGGGGTTGATGACCACCTTTTTTTGAAGGTTAGGCATTTGGCGACGCTTGGTTTTGCGGTTGGAGTGCGACACGTTGTTGCCAACGAGCGGGCGCTTGCCCGTAATTGCGCAGACTTTAGCCATAGAAGAGATAAATAACAACGGGAATAGTGTAGCTCATGAAAGAAAAGTTGGCAAGCACGGTATACTGTGGGTATATGCGTTCTTCGCACGTGGGGAGAATTTCGGGAGGTATTGCTCATGTGGTTGCGGTAAGTATGGGCTACGGTCACGAACGAGCGGCTTTTGGCATTCGACACCTTGCTGAGGGAGAAGTTATTCTTGCCAATGCGTACGAGGGAATCCCCAAATCCGATGCACTTCTTTGGCAACAGGGTCGTACCTGGTATGAGCGTATTTCTCGGCTGAAGCGCATTCCTTTTTTGGGACCTTTGGCTTTTGGCGCAATGGACAATTTACAACGTATCGATTCTTTTTATCCTCGTCGAGATCTTTCTGAACCAACGCTTCAGCTGAAGGAAACGTACCATCTCATTCATCAACGTGGGTGGGGAAGGCATCTTATTGAACAGCTTGGCAAAGATCGTAAGCCGCTTCTTTCTACGTTCATGACGCCGGCGTTTGCTGCAGAAGAATTTGGTTATCCTGAAGATATTTATTTGGTGACGTGTGATGCGGATGTGAGTAGAGCATGGGCGCCTCTTCGTCCGCAAAAAAGTCGCATCAAATATATTGCCCCAACGGGAAGAGTTGCTGAGCGTTTGCAGTTGTACGGTGTTCCTGAGCGAAATATTTTTCTTACCGGCTTTCCGCTTCCTCCCGAAAATGTGGGCGGGCAAGACGCGAAAAGTGCACTACAAGATTTGAATCGACGCTTGTGTTTGCTTGATACTCAGGGCGTCTTTTCTCAGTGGGCTTCTCCTATGCTTGCGGCAACGCTGGGAGATGGATTTTGTGAGTCAATCAGTCCGCGGCACGCACCATTGCATATTACTTT
Organism: uncultured Gammaproteobacteria bacterium; assembly: GCA_964414795.1. Lineage (GTDB taxonomy): Bacteria > Patescibacteriota > Patescibacteriia > UBA9934 > UBA9934 > JAGORL01. The sequence goes on along the minus strand of CAYPWV010000009.1, from coordinate 34,072 downwards.
TGCGGTTGGAGGGGCGGGTGCGCAGATGGATATTGGCGTTCAACTATTAACGTCCCTTGCGCAAGATATTCGTGCAGGAAGAATTGTTTTAACGCTTGTTGCGGGAACGCTTGAGCATATTGGTAAGTTTTTTCTTGATACAATTCATGCTCAAGATCTTGATCGTGCGCTGCAAACGGGAGGTGTGGTGGTGTTGTGTAGTACAGAACGTCGGGAATATTTTACAGCCTTTGGTGATGTGATGCGAAAAACCGATGTTCTTATTACAAAGCCTTCTGAGCTTTCATTTTACGCAGGACTTGGCATTCCGCTTATCATGACCGAACCCGTGGGAAGTCAGGAGCAGTTTAATCGTTCGTGGTTGTTTCAAGTTGGTGCGGGTGCTGATATGCTTGATGCACGTTTTGCGCATGAGTGGTTGTGGGATTGGGTAAAATCGGGTGCGCTTGCGCGTATGGCGTGGATGGGGTACATCAATGCGCCTACGCACGGCGCATATCGCATTGAAGATTTGTTACGTGGAAGATCGGCAAGTATGCATAAGTTACCGTTAGTGGTTTAATTAATTTTCTCTATGAAACTTACCGCCGCACAACAAAGACTTCTTCTCAACCTCCAAAAACGCAAAGAACGTGAGCGGTTGGGTTTGTGTATTGTTGAGGGAGAAAAATTTACGCATGATGTGAAAGAATTTGTAGAATTTTCTTTTACTGATCGTGATACGCCCATTTTTCGAGAAATTATTACTACCGAAAATCCCCAGCGTTCTGCTGCTGTTGCGCGCGTTCCTCGGTGGACGTTACAAGATGTGTTTAAACGAAAAACGATTTTGGTGCTTGATGGCGTACAAGATCCAGGAAATGTGGGAACGCTTTTACGTCTTGCTCTTGGATTTGATGCGGGTATTATTCTTGTTGAATCTGCAGAAGTAGGAAATCCAAAAACGGTTCGTGCATCAGCGGGAGCGCTTTTTTATGCGCCGTGGGTAAGTGTTGATAGGGAAGAAATTGAAGACGTGCTGAGCGAAACGGGCATGCCGATTTTTCGTTTAGAGCTTAAGAAAGGTGCACTTGCACCAAAAGAGCTTCCTGCGGATCCTCTTATTCTCATTGTGGGAAGCGAGGGAAAAGGTATTCGCATCGGCGCAAAAGGAAAGTCGGTTGCGATACGCCATAACCAAAAGTTAGAATCACTTAACGTTGCGGTTGCGACAGGAATTGTTCTTCATACGCGTTATTCTTTGTAATATGAGCAAGTTTTTACAACGACGAGCAGAGCAACTAGAACAAAGTCCTGAAGCATTAGCGCATCGAGCTAAAGAAGCGTCGCATGTTTCTTCTCAAATTGTTGCAGAAGAAGGGGCGCCTGCTATAGAGGTGGGGCGACTACTCGATCCTGCTGAGGTTCAAGGTACCGTTGAACATGAAGATAATCGTACTCTTGATGAGGTTCTTTATTTTGTTCGAGGAGTACTCGGAAGACTTTCCGGTTCTCCACAGTCATCTAATGCACGTGGCAATGCAGAGAAAGTCATTCGGAAAATGACCTTACAAGAGCGTGAAGATGCGCTACACGCCGCATCGGAAGATTTTATACAGAAAAAACCGGCATACTATACTGCGCTTCTTGCATCTGTAGAAAGAGTGGGAAATCTTTTTCCTGAAGCAAGAACGGTAGAAGATATGTTTGATGAAGTATTGCCTAGCCTTGCGTTTATTGGTGATGCAACCCTTCGAGGGAGAGTAGCGGCGATGAGTCGACGGGAGCTGAGGGAAACGGTGCATACTATGACGGCGCAAGATCTTTTGTCGCATCCAAGTTTTTATCACGAATTGCTTTTGCGTCTTAAGCGGGGAGAGTAGTTTTTTCTTTTTATGTTTTCTGTCCTTTCGCAAAATGGTGATGCACGTACGGGTGTGCTCGTTACGCCGTCGGGTGCCATTGAAACGCCGGTGTTTATGCCCATTGCAACGGCCGGTGCGGTAAAGACGCTTCTTGCTGATGAGGTGAAAAGTTTGGGCGCATCTATTATTTTGGGGAATACGTATCATTTGTTATTGCGACCGGGTATTGAAGTGCTTCAAGCTGTGGGTGGCATGAAGTCGCTGATGGGTTGGAACGGACCTATGCTTACTGATAGTGGAGGCTACCAGGTATTTAGTTTGGCAAAGCTTAATGCAACCGATGAAGATGGCGTTACGTTTCAATCGCATATTGATGGCGCAAGCATTCGGATTACTCCTGAAGTTTCGATGGATGTGCAAGCGGCGATTGGTTCTGATATTCGGATGCAGTTTGATGATGTTGCGGCCGGAACGTCTATCAGGCAGCGCTACGATGAGGCGATGCAGCGTTCGCTTCGTTGGGCAAAGCGATCAAAAGAAGCTTTTGCAAAAACGCTTCGTGATCAAGGAAAGGATAGTGAAGAGACGTCGGGACGTCCTTTGCTTTTTGGTATTGTGCAAGGCGGTATTTATGAAGATTTGCGTCATGCATCTGCAATGGGATTGCGTGATATAGGTTTTGACGGTTATGCAATTGGTGGGCTATCGGTTGGTGAACAGCGCGAAGATGCGTTTCGTATTGCAAAGCGGACGGTGTGGGATTTGCCGGTTGAGCAGCCACGTTACTTTATGGGTGGCGGCATGCCTGAAGAAATTGTGTATTACGTTTCTGTGGGAATCGATATGTTTGATTGCGTTTTACCTACGCGTAATGCCCGACATGGTCAGCTTTTTACGTGGAAAGGTGAGCCAGAAGAATGTGTTCGCAATGCGTTTCGTTTAGCGCAAGAAGGCGCTGCAGACATGCGTATTGCTGAAGCGCTCTACGAAAAAATCAATATCACCAATGAACGTTTTACAACCGATCTCTCGCCGATTGACGCGTGGAATGATGTTCCCACATCGCAACACTTTTCTCGTGCGTATCTCCGTCATCTTTTTCGTACGGGAGAAATCCTCGGTCTTCGTTTAGCCACGCTTCAGAATATTCGTTTTTATATTCGGATGATGGAGGAATTGAGGAAGGTGATAAAGGAAGGATAAAGCCCCTTACATAAGAATGTTATACTTCCTCCATATGGCAATGGGGGAAATGGCTTTAGCGATGGGAGGGTTGGCGATACGCGATATCGTTGGCTTTCCGGTGTGGTGGTATACAAAAGGCGTGGCGTACATGCTACAAAAACTTTTGTTTTCCGCTAAAAAACAAGCAGCTTTTTTTGCAGTGCAGATATGGGTGCGCAATCTTTTTGTGCCGATGTACGGACAATATGATTGGCAAAGCCGCATTATTAGCTTTGTTGTTCGTTTGCTACAGATTATTGTTCGCTCTTTTGCGTATGTGGTGTGGTTGTGTGTACTTGCAGCTGTAGCGGTATGTTACTTTGTTGTTCCCGTTGTTTTGGTAATGGGGATTTTGTTGAACGCTGATCTTTTGGTATGAGTACTCCTCTTTCTCCGCAAACCCCCGCACTGCGTGTGGGGCAAAACGTATATCATGCCGAGCTCACGTTTCAAGAACGAGCTATCGCGGAGCGTCGTGTACAAAAACGTGCAAAAGAAATACTCGCTGCACTTGCTACGGGAATAGGCGTTTTTGGTTTTGTAGGTGCGGCAGCTACCTTTATCCTTTCAGGAGATGTTGCTGATGCGTTTTCTTTTTCCTATTGGTTTGCAGGTGGTCATCCTCCGGTTGCACTTTTAGCTGCAAGCGGTTTGTTGTTGTGTTATGCGTGGTATCGCACGGCGGCAAATGAGCGTGTGGTGAGTTCTTTTTCTGGTGAGGATTGTGCAGTGGGCATGGTGGGATCATCGCATGCAGTTCCTCTGTGGGATGCGGCAGAAGCGGATGCGCAGCAGGTTTTAGAAGATGCCTTTTTGCTTGCGGTGCGCATGAAGCATGCGATTGTTACGCCTACACATCTTTTTGCCGCATCGCTTTCTTCGGTGCGCGGGCAAACGCTTTTTGCTCGTTTAGGCATTTCATTTCCCGACATAAAAGATGCACTGCGCAGAAAATTGCTTACCACACCGCAAGGAGAAACTGTTTTTGATGTACAAGCGCAAATTCTTTTTGTGCAAGCAGGTGCTGAAGCTTTTGCGCAAAAACGCCCGCAAGTTACTGCGCTTGATATTTGCTCCGTAGCTTTTGCACGCGAGCCTTTTTTGCATGATCTTCTTGCGGAAAAACATATTGATGCGCAAGCATTTCAGCATGCTTGTGCATGGCTTGCAATGCAAGATCAACTGGTTACGCGCTATCGTGCCTTTCAACAGGCCGCAGCATTTAAGCCTGTTGCAAATATGGATCGCGCAATGACTGCGCAGGCAACGCCTTTTCTTGATTCGGTTGCGGAAGATTTAACGCGGAAGGCTGTTTTTGGTGGTATGGGTCTTACCGTTGCCCGCGATCAAGAAACTGTGGCAATATTTCGTGCAATTGAAGGAGGTGGAAAAAGTGTAGTTTTGGTAGGCGAGTCTGGTGTGGGAAAAATGGCGATTATTGAGGGTATTGCAAGTTTGATGGTTGAAGAGCGTGTGCCTAAAGTGTTGCAAGATAAACGACTACTTCGGCTTGATATTCCTCGCATTGTGAGTGCGCAAGGTGGACAAGGTGCGGGAGAGCGCATGCTGTATGCGCTCAACGAGGCTGCACACGCGGGAAACGTGGTGCTTGTGCTTGAAGATATTCATCAATTTGTGGGTGCGGGTGGGCGGGGTATTGATTTGGCGTCTATTGTTGCAAGCGAACTTTCTAAGGGTTATACGTTTGCACTTTGCACCACAACTCCCGGTGCGTATGCGCAGCATCTTGAACGTTCTATTCTTGGTCCTCGACTAGAAAAAGTTTCTGTGCAAGAGCCGGCATTTGATCAGGCGATGCGGATGGTTGAGGCGAATGTAGGTTTTATTGAAAGCGAACGGGGTGTAGTGTTTACGTACAAGGCACTCGATGCTGCGGTACATCTTTCCGCAAAGTTTGTTGCAGATACCGCCCTTCCTGAAAAGGCGCTGAACATTTTGCGTGAAGCAGGAGCTCGTGCAAAGGGTAGGGGAGGCGTGCCGTGTTGGGCAACGCACGAAGACATTGCGGCAATTATTGAAGAAAAAACGCATATTCCCGTTTCTGCGTTAGCAGCTGATGAAACCGATAAACTGCTTCATCTTGAAGAGAAAATTCGTGAGCGCGTGGTTGGCCAGGAAGAGGCGGTAACGGCGGTTGCTTCGGCTATTCGTAGAGCACGAACGTCCATGCGTTCGCAAAATCGTCCTATCGCAAACTTTTTATTCTTGGGTCCTACCGGTGTAGGTAAAACCGAACTTGCCAAAGCAACTGCTGCGGTGTTTTTTGGTGATGAATCGCGCATGATTCGTTTTGACATGTCCGAATATCAAAACAAAGAATCCGTTTCTCGGCTTATTGGCGGAAATGGCGAGGCGGGATTGCTCACCGAAGCCGTGCGTACGTCGCCTTTTGCGCTTCTTTTGCTCGATGAGCTTGAAAAAGCGCATCCCGATCTTCTCAACATCTTTTTGCAGGTTATGGATGACGGGCGGTTAACGGATGGGTTGGGTCGAACAATTGATTTTACCAATGTTATTGTTATTGCAACGTCAAACGCAGGAACAACCTATATTCAAGATGCGGTTGCGCAAGGAACGTCGCTTGCAATCATCAAAGAAGGCTTATTAGAAACCGAATTGCGCGGAACCTATCGTCCAGAGTTTTTGAATCGTTTTGATGATGTTATTGTTTTTCATCCCCTTACGCCCGAGGATGTTGTTGCCATTGCATATTTACTTTCCGCAAGCATCGCAAAGCGATTATCAGAAAAAGGCATTTTACTCCGTGTTACTGATGCTGCGGTACATGATCTTGCAACAATGGGATATGATATAAAGTTTGGAGCTCGTCCATTGCGCAGAGTTATGCAAGATAAAATTGAAAATGGTCTTGCGGATTTGTTATTGCGCGGTGCTGTTGCGCCTCGTGATACGGTTGTTGTAGAGAAGGGCGCGGTGTTGCGAGTTGAGAAGGCTGTTGCGCTCTGATACCCTGCCCCTTATGGAATCTTGGACGCTCTCTCTTGTTCTGTCCGCCTTTACCTTTTCTGCACTAGGCGTTTTTTTTGGCATTCGCGTGGCAACCTTTTTTGGCGTGCTTGATATCCCTGCGCTTCCCAAAAAAAATCATGCACAACCTACGCCGCTGTGGGGCGGTGTTGTTCCGATACTTGTTTTTGTGTTGTGTGCAGGAGGTATAGAGCTTGCTACGCACTTTTTTTCTCAAGGAACACTTTCTTCTTACACCCTGTGGGGACTTTTTGGAGCTTTGGGTGTTTTGTTAGTGGGTGGAATGTGGGATGACGTAAAATCGCTTTCCCCAAAAATGTCATTTCTCTTTCCTGTTATTGCAGCGATGGTCGCCGTTATTGCAGGAATGGGCGTGAGTAAAATTACTAATCCGTTTGGGGAACCGTTTATTATTGTGCCGATGCTTTCGGGGGTTATTACTTTTGTGTGGCTTTTGTGCGTAACCTACACTACAAAATTGCTCGATGGTGTTGATGGATTGGTAGCGGGCGTAGGAATGGTAGGTGCGGGTATGATCGCAGCGCTTGCACTTACTGATCGATGGTATCAGCCCGACATTGCACTTCTCGCGCTTCTTTTCTTTGCGGTATTGTTCGGATTTTTTTTATGGAACGTTGCACCTGCACGTGTTTTTTTAGGCGAAGCGGGAAGTACGGCAATTGGTTTTACCCTTGGCGCACTTTCTATTATGGGAGGAAGTAAGTTTGCAACGTTGCTTTTGGTGGTTGGTCTTCCGGCGCTTGATGTTGCATTTGTGATGATTCGGAGAATTCGCATCGGACGTTCGCCATTTCACGGGGGAGACGGTTTGCATTTTCACATCATCCTTCAGCGCTGTGGTTGGTCGGCACGCAAGATTGTTTTTCTCTATATGTTCACCGCACTTCTTTTTGGCGTAACCACTCTTCTTTTTTCCTCTTGGCAAAAGCTTCTTGTACTGATTACTTTGGGAATTATCGCGCTTTTTTCCATGCTCTTTTTTTCGCGCAAGATCGTCTAGCAACTTCTTTTGGCATTTGTTACGGTGTGCACGTCACTTTCACTGAGGAGGTTCTGTCATGTCTGAGCTGCACACGTTTCCTCTGGTTTCGTTGAAGGATGTTGGCTCCCGCTACTTTCCTAACCAGGTTGTACACGCTTTTCGCAAACAGGGATTCCTTGCGGTCACGGATCACGGTGCTAGTGCCGAGCTCATGGATGAAGCCGAGCGTCTTACTCGCCAGTTGTTTACTCTTTGGCCGTTGAGACTCCTCGAACGTCTTCATGGAATGCCTGACCGTGCGCGGCAGCGGGGATTCAGTCCGTTGCTCACTGAGCGTGCTGCAGCATTGACCCCTGGAGCAATGCGTGCGCCTTCTGATCTCAAGGCCTTTTGGATGGCAAGAGATGGGGAACAGCCCGAAGATCCTGCGGACAACCCCTACGGACCGAATGTTTGGCCTAGTTGGATTTTGCCTCAATTTGAAGTCGTGATGACTCAATTGATGGCGGAGTACAAGAAGGTTTATTTTTCGCTTCTCGAAGCGATCGAGCGGGGTTGCGATCTTCCTTCGGGGAGGTTGGTTGGGATGGCTCGGGGAGCGGAACACGTTTTGCGTCCTATTTTCTACCCTGGAAGCAATCGACTTCGGCAGATGCACATTGAAGTTCCGGCAGGTGCACGGCGAAGTGCGCCGCACGGTGATATCAATGCGCTCACCATTCTGCGTCCGAGGCCGGGGCTCTGGGCTCATCTTAACGGGAAATGGGTAAAGGCTGACGCTTCGGATCCCGCTATCCTTTGGGTCAACATCGGAGAAATGTTGGCGCAGGTCGACGGGATCGAAGGCTTCATGCCCACCATCCACTGTGTCGGAACGCCTCCAGGCGAGAACGATCCAGAAGGAGATAGACTCCTCGCGGATGATCGGGTGGCGATACCTGAATTTTTCCACTTTCTGCATTCTGCCGAGTTGCGGCGGGGGCTTCTTGTGGGAGATTGGTTCCGGGAGCGTATTCGTCAGATCACCACGGGCTGAGGGGCCTGGGGTCGTGTGCCACGTCGTCCGCGAACGATGTGGTGTGGGGAGTTGTTCTGGCCTGTGAGGGTCGGGACGCTCCCTGTTTTGTTTTCTTGGCAGAGTGCGGTTTTTTTGTCATGCTAGGAGTGTCTTTTCTTCATTCTATGCAAACAAAAATAAAAATGGTTACGGCTTTGGCTGTTGGTGCGTTGATTGTTATTGGGTGGTGTATGTGGTCGCTTCAGACGTCGGTTGGTACAATGTCTATCAACGGCACTGAGATTTCTGTTCGAATTGCTGAGCGTGCGCTTGGGCAAAAGAAGGGACTTTCGGGATATACCGAAGAATCTTTTAAAGAAGATGGCATGCTTTTTCTTTTTTCAGAAAGCAACGTGCGAACCTTTTGGATGAAGGACATGAACTTTAATTTGGATATTCTTTGGATTGAAAATGGAAAAGTTGTTGCGATGGATAGAAATGTGCCCGCTCCGTTTTCTCGCACAGATGCGCCAGCGCAGGTGAGTTCAAATCCTTTAGCGGTCAACGCAGTGCTCGAGCTTCCTGCGGGTCGTGCGGAGGAGTTGGGGCTTGTAGAGGGGATGAGCGTTGTTTTGTCGGAGTAGGTAAATGTTTATGGTTGATAGTTCATGGTTTATGGTTGTGAGATGAACTCAGAAAACTATCAACCGTTAACTATGAACTATCAACCAAGATACCGTTTCTTGCCTTGACTTTCCTCCTTCCCGATGCTACACTCTTTCGGTCCAATTCTTAGCGGTTTGTTAAGGGCTTTCAAGTTTTTTCGGCTGTATGCTGAAGAGCGCCCGCGCAACCATAATGTGTATGATGCACGCAGTTATTACCACCGGCGGCAAGCAGTACTTTGTCGCGGAAGGTGAAAAGCTTCAAGTAGAAAAGCTTACGGCAGAAGTGGGTGAAAAACTTTCTTTTGATGCCATGCTGGTAAGCGATTCCGAAGGGAATGATGTCCGCGTAGGAACGCCTCTTGTTCCTGGTGTAAAGGTAACCGCTGTGGTTACTGAGCACGGTCGTGGAGAGAAGATTTCCGTTATTAAATACAAGCCAAAGGCACGCTATCGCCGGAACGTTGGTCATCGTCAGCCCTTTACGATGATTACTATCGAAACGATTGCCTAAAAAATCCCCCGATCGGGGGATTTTTTAATTCCGTAATGACGATGATATTTTCCAGTATCCGGAAGGGAGGTGCACGCGGGTAATACCGAAATGTGTTTTAAAATTTGAGAGTCCCCACCAAGGATCGAGTCTGCCGGTATGCGGACCTACCATAAGACCAAAGTTTCCCGATCGATAGCCACGTTCCTGTAACAGAGAGAGCCACAGATGCACAAGCCCTGTCATGGGTTGGAGTTTTGCGGCTTCGGGAAGAAAATAGCCCATGATGTACATGCTTTCTCTGCTCTCGTCATCATTTGCTGCAACAAAGCATCCGATTAATGATCCTTCACTATCTTCCGCAACAAAAATATCCATCGTTTCCGGATCAATGCTCAGGCGATAGGCAACGATTTTTGCAAGTGCCAAGCTCATCGTGCGAGGGACTTGAGATCGAAGCATGTACGTTTCTACGTCTTCAAGTGTTCCATTTTTTATTGTACATCCTGCACGGTAAAAGGTTTTAAGATGTCGTTTTGCGTGGGTTGACCACGTGCTTGTGATATCTGCATTAGGAGAAATGTACGCAATGCCGTGACACGTATGATTGTGAAGCGAAAACCAGGATGCACGATCTTTTTTTAGCGGCCAAATGCCAGGAACCCATTCGTCGATAGTGATCCATGAAGGTGCTGCGGGTACTGTTTCGGGTGGCAGCCCATTTTTTGTGTAGTGCCTTCGCCAAGAAAAAAGTTTTGATGAAAAGACGGTGTCAGTAAATCCATTCGCAATATCAACGGTAGGTGGCATGCCGTTGCGGTGCCAGGTTGATGATCTCCAAGAATGTTTTTCATTCGTGAGGATATGACATACATCATGAACGAAAGTGAGGCGATCCATACATGCCAAGAGTTGTTGCGTAGTACTGTAGGCGTTTGTGGGGTATGGGTGCAACGACCTTATCCACGGCATCAAGAATATCGGTATGGGTGTAGACGTTGATGAAGGTGATATGAGAGTTAGTGATAATTTTTTGTATAAATGTGAGATTGCGTACACACGGCGCAACATCTGAGCCGGTAAACAGATCGATGCATGAGATGTCGGTATGTTGCATGTTCGCAATCCATGCTTCTGCATCTGCTTCGACGAGCGTGATGTTTTCGTACGGCGAGAGGTGTTCTGTCGCAAGGGCATGGAGCAGGGGATCCCATTCAATACCGATGATTTTTGTTTGAGGAAACCTTTTTGCCGCGATGCGAAGTGCGCCTCCAGCGCCTACGCCAAAGAACGTGAGTGTTTTTGGTGTAGATGATCGGGAGAGTGCATTGAATGCTGTTTTCCATACACCGTTCATGTAGGGACCAGATTGCTCGGTGTGATCTTGTGCGAGCAATCGTTCTGTACCAAAAAACTTCACGAGCTGCATACGCCCGTTGCGCGTTGCAAGTTCGTGAAGTTTTTTAAAGAGCATACTTATTCCCATTTCGTGAGCCAAGATTTCATTTCGGCTACTTCTGCAAATTGTGCATCGATAATATTTTGCGCAAGGAGTTTCATTTCTGACCGAGTGGTGGTGCGCATCAGCATTTGCGCCATCATAATTGCCATTTCGTGGTGGGGGATCATTTCGGTAACAAATTCTTTATCAAAATCTTTTGCGCTTTTGAGGGTGGCGAGATCGTCGGTTGCATGCATGTACATGCCATTTGGGCTCATCATACTCCCTGACCATGTGGACGTTTCTACATCGGTGCCAAACCACTCTTTGTACCATGCGGTCATTTCGTCGATTTCTTTTTGTTGATTAGTGATGATGCTTGTGGCGAGATTTTTTACCTCAGAAGTTTTTGCCTGCGTAAGGGCAAGATTTGCCATGTCGATTGCGCTTTGATGGTGCGGAATCATGGTTTCGATGAAAAGTGCATCGGTGGATGATGACGCCGTGGTTGATGTGTTCATCGTGCTTGCGTTGCGGTACCAAAAGAAGTCGTCGCGTGCGAGAACGATAACGCCGGTGGTGATAATGCCGATAACGATACCGGCGAGGAGAGGGAATGCGAAGGAGGATTTCATATTACGTTTCACTTCTCCCGTGCAGTGCGCTTAAGAGTGTTACCTCATCAGCATACTCTATGTCTGCGCCCATGGGGAGACCTCGTGCGAGGCGCGTTACTTTTTTATGAAAAGGTTTTAACAGGCGGGAGAGGTACATGATGGTGGTTTCGCCGTGAACGTCGGGTGAAAATGCAAGAATTATTTCTTGAATATCGGGCGAAGTTTCTATGCGTTTGATGAGTTTTTGTACGTTGAGTGTTTCTGGGGTGCGACCGTCGATAGGATTTAATGTTCCGCCGAGTACAAAATATTTTCCGCTAAATGCTGAAGTGGCTTCGATAGTTGCTACGTCGCGCGATTCTGCAATAACGCACAGTTGATGCGCATTTCTTTGCGAGTTTTTACAAATTTCGCAGAGCTGTCCTTCGCTGAACGTAAAGCACATTTCGCACGTTTGTACGTGTGCTAAATCGTTGATGGCTTTTGCAAATTGCGCGATGTCGTGTTTGGTGAAGCTGAGAATTGCAAAGGCGTACCGTAATGCGGTTTTTGGTCCAACGCTCGGGAGTTTTCCTAGCGCACTGGCGGCGTTACGAATGGGTGAAGGGAAATTGCGCACATCACATCATTCCCTTAAACGCATCAATTCCTCCCATGTCCTGCATCTTTTTCATGAGTTCGCTTTGCAACTTGCGATTTGCATCCGTGAGCGCATCTTTTACACCGGATTCGATTTTTTCTTTCTCCATGCCGTCTGCAATACTTACGCCCAGTACTTCGTGGCTTCCGTTAAGCGTAATAAGCACCTTTCCGCTCGCACCAGAACCTACAACGATAACCGAATCAAGCACTTCTTTCATGTGCTTTGCTTGGTCACGCATGTCTTTGAATTGTTTGAGTTTATTAAACATAGTGGATGTAGTTTTGCGTTTTTTTGCTCTTTTGTCCAAAGGTTGTCCACTGATCGGCGTGACGGATTATGGACTTAGTCTCCTTGGTGTAAATCCTTTTGGCGGAATGCCGGGAGGGAGATGGGTATTTTCGGAAGGGGATGAGACGGGATTGCTGCCGTTCGGATGTGAGGTGAACACGGAAGGTGACGATCCATTTCCTTTGGGAAGCGCGTTTGCAGGAAGCTGATTGTCGGTGTAGCGCGTATCGAGGTTTTTGAAACTTGCGCGTGCTGCATCCCAAAAGATTTTTACCATGCCTGTTGGGCCGTTACGATGTTTTGCGATGTGTACTTCTGCGATGGTTTTTTCTTCGGGAGTAAGTTCTTCTATTTGATAATTGCGATCTGCAGCTTTGCGATAGAGGAACATAACCACATCGGCATCCTGCTCAATGGATCCGGAGTCGCGGAGGTGGGAAAGGCGAGGAATCGCAGGCTTGGTCATTTCAACCGCACGCGAAAGCTGGGCAAGCGCAAGAACGGGAACGTTGAGTTCGCGCGCGATTTGCTTTAATCCACGACTAATTTCTGCAACTTCTTGCACGCGATTGTCGCTCTTTCGGTTTCGGCCTTCCATGAGCTGTAAGTAGTCGACTACGATCATGGAAAGACCGTGTTCGCTTTGTAGGCGCCGCGCCTTGGTGCGAATTGCCATAACCGATGCCGCTGATGAATCGTCGATGAAAATGGGTGCTTCGGAAAGTTTTCCAATTGCTGCGCCAATTTTTGGAAAATCATCTTCTTGTTCGGAAAGTCTTCCGGTGCGCAATTTCCACAAATCAACGCCTGCTTCCGCACAAATCAACCTATCCACCAACTGCTCTTTCGACATTTCCAAACTGAAAAATCCTACCGGCAGCTTGGTGCGAATTGCCACGTTGCGACAAATGTCGAGCGCAAACGATGTTTTACCCACCGACGGACGTGCGGCGAGAATCACCAAATCAGATCGCTGCAAGCCTGCGAGCAAATTATCCATGCCCGTAAAACCTGTGGGAACACCGCGGAGCTTGCCTTTGTCTTTGTGGAGTTCGTCGATGCGGTCGAATGCGTCATCAAGAATTTCTTTAAGAGGCGTAAAGCTTTGTTTGAGAAAGTTTCCGGATACGTTGAACAATCGTTGCTCGGCCTGGTCGAGCACCATGTCTACATCTTGCGTTTCATCAAATCCTAGCTCGGTAATTTCTCCCGCAGCTTGAATAAGACGACGCAGCGTCGCTTTTTTTGCAATCATCTCCGCATAGTGTGCAATGTTTGCTGCGGTTGTAACAGAATTTGAAAGCTCAACAAGCATGGTTCGTCCGCCAATTTGTTTGAGGACGGTTTTTTCTTCGAGGCGATTTCCAAGTGTTAAAAGATCAATCGGCTGATGACTGCTGTACAGATCTTGCATCGTTTCAAAAATAAGCCGATGAGATTCTTTGTAAAAATCGTTTGGTTTTACATTATCGCCAATTTTCAAAAAAGCTTCCGGATCCAAAAGTACACCGCCTAAAAGCGATTGTTCGGCTTGAATGCTGTGTGGCGGAATGCGACCCTCCATATGGGAGGATGCTACAGGGGAAAGAGGGTTAGGAGAAGTGGAAAAACTGTGGATGGAAAGAGAGACCCTGACGATAGGAAGGGTCCAGAGAACCTATTTGTCAGGAAACTTTCTTGAGCGTGCGATAGGCCCTTCCTGTCGTCGACTGCCCGCCTGGCCAGTAGGTAGGAAGGATCTCCGGAATGAAAAGAGAAAAGAATTAAGATTAAGGATTAAGGAGAAGAAGTAAGGGGTAAAGATGAATTGAAGAAATAACCTGACAAGTGGGTTTCTCTAGATCCTTCGCCGAGCTCAGGATCTCGTGAATTTACAAGGTATACTTTGCCTTATATGCAGGAACGAGTTTCTCTTCTTCACGGCATACGACCACTTGTAGCAACGGTGGTGGGTGTGGGATTTTTTAGCTTGCCATATGTTTTTGCGCAGGCGGGATTTGGCATTGCTTTTGGAGAGCTTGCTTTTCTTGTTCTTGTGCAGATTCTTTTTTTGCACATCTATGCTGATCTTGCGCTTGTAAAAAAGCATCATGCACGCTTTTTGCATATTATTGGTGATGCATTTGGGCCTATAGGAAATGTGCTTGCGGTGATGAGTTTTTTTGGCATGTTGTGGGGTGCAATGATTGCGTGTTTGCTTACGGGAGGAGAGTTTTTATCGTATGTTGCAAGAGCGTGGATACCGGTGAGTGGCAATGCGATGAGTTTGGTACTTGGTGGGATTTTTGCACTTGCATTGCTGGGTGGCGCAGGTGTTGTGCGGAGTGTGCAAAGATATCTTGTTCCTTTTTTCTTTTTCACTATTGCGGTTTTGGGATTTTTTGCATTTCCCTCGGTCTCGTTAGAAAATCTTTTGCAGATTACTTGGCAGGCATGGACGCTTCCTCTGGGTGTTATTCTCTTTTCATTAAGCGCTATTTCCGCAATTCCCGAAATGCGTGATGCATTGCATGGAAATGGTCCACAGTTACGCCGAGTAATTTTCTGGGGAATGGTGGGAATAGGTTTTGCCTATGCGGCATTTTCACTCATCGTTGTAGGTATTACCGGTAACGCTACGCCCGAACAAGCTATTGCTGCATTTGCAGGCGTTGCGCCGTGGATGGTGCTTTTAGGTTCTTTGCTCGGATTGAGTACGGTTACCACAGCCTACATCAATGTAGGTTCTGCGCTTATTAATACCTTATTGTTCGATGCAAAAGTACGTTTTATTCCCGCGTGGTTTTTTATTGTGAGTGTACCTTTTGTTGCGGTTTTTTTTGGTGTGAAGAATGTGGTGGGTGTTTTAGAATATGCCGGCGGAGTGTGTGCATCGCTTTTAGGCATTTTGGTTTTGCTTGCCTATGAAAAAGCACGCAATGCGCGTCAGTTGCCTGCGCACACGCGTGCTGTTTCTCCGCTTGTTGTGTTTGGTGTCTTTGTCGTCTTTTTTGCGATGTTGATTTTGACGTTGAGAGTGTGAAGTTCTGAAGTAGTGAAGTTCGGAAGATGGGAAGTTTGAAGTGATGAAGGGGCGGAACATCTTCCGCCCTAAGTAAAAGAATTAAGAAATAAGGATTAAGGAGAAGAAGTAAGGAGTGAAGTGGTGACGTAGCGGTTGATCGATGAAATGTAACATATCTTTTACATCCAATGTCAAATGTATTTTACATTTTTTAAACTTCTCCCTCGGGATTTTTTCTGATTGGGATGACAGACTAAATAAAACTACCTTTCACTTCAAACTAACAACTACAAACTTCAAACTTTACCAAACTATTCCCTCGCTCTCTCTTGAACGTCTTTCGCCTTAATTACATTCATGAGCAGATATGCAACCGTGAGCGGGCCCACGCCGCCGGGAACTTGGCTTAAAAAACCGGCGTGACCATCAAGATCTGCCGATGCATCGCCGCGCACTTTTCCTTCAGACGTTTTATTTGTTCCTACATCAATAACGATCGCCGAATCTTTGATCATGTCTTTGGTAAGAAAACCTAGTTCTCCCACCGCAACGATGACAATATCTGCGGCTCGACATACATCTGCAAATCCCGGTGTTTCTCGAGAGACCCATTCTGCGCTTACATGACTTTCTCGCAAAAGTTCGATAATGGGTTCTGCGAAAATAGAACTATTTCCTAAAATAACCGCGGTTTTCTTTTTAAGTGGGCGATGCGTTGCTTGAATAAGCCGCATAATGGCAAGTGCAACGGGAGGAACAAGAATGGGCGCATCGGCAAGAAGTGCTTTGCGATTTTCTGGATGAAAGCCATCAACATCTTTTGTAGGATGGATTGCAGCGATAATTTCGTCGGTGTTGAGGTGTGCGGGAAGGGGGAGTTGCACCAAGATACCGTTGATGTCGGCGCGCTTATTGAGCTCGTGAATTTCTGAAAGGATGATTTCCGTGGTGGCTTCTTGAGGAAAAATATGTTTTTCAACATAAATGCCCGCCTCTTTTCCTGCGGCTTCTTTGAGAGAAACATATAAATGTGATGCGGCATTATCTCCCACGAGAATTACGCCCAAACCCGGCGGCTGACGAAGATCAGCAACACGTTCTGCAACTTTTTCTTTAATCGTTTTTGCGAGAACAACGCCATTGAGAATTTCTGTCATAGATAGAGGAAAGTATGCAAAATTTTGGCTAAAAAAGCAAAAGCGGTTCGACGCGCACCTCGGATCCCTGGACTCCAGGAGTGAGGCGCGTATCGAACCGGAGTCGGGACCCTGATGGGGGTCTAGGGGGTTGCGGTGACCGCGAAATAGGTCAGGATTCCGTTGCCGTCGTGACCACAAAGGCCGATCGTGGCACTGGTACGGGTGGAGGAAGAGACGGTGACCGTGAGATTTTCGATCATTCCCGGCTCGATATTCTCTGTATCGTTGAGCGACTTACCGATGTTCATGTACCAGAGACCCGTTGCTGGTCCGCCGTTCTCGACGCTCGCCGTTGCTTCATAGTCGGTTTCGACGGGGAGACCCTTGATGATCCCCGATAGAAAACCGTCCTTACACGCCGGGATTGTTGAGGGCACCACCATTGTGTGGCTGATCTCTTCCGCCGAGCCCGTGTCGCTCGTGTCGCTGCCGCCCGAGTCGCCGCTACCCGTGTCGCCGCTCGTTGCCGCGACGGCGGTGTCGCTGGCGGTCTCGACGGTTCCTTTTTCGCCAATGCAGCTGGTCAGAGAATCGAGGACGAGGGCGATGAGTCCGATGCCCAGAGTGCCCATAACCACGCCACGGGTGACGCGGGTGATGTTGAAGTGGATTTTTTTGGAACGCAAGTTGAGCTCCTCTTTATGCTTAATGCAGATTTTGCCCCGGAGATCCGAGGCGTAGCTTGCTGTTGTTGGAATTCCCATCGGTGCAGGCACACCTTTGAGGCTTCCAACCTACGCAAAATATACAAAAAAGTCAATATGTTAGCCTAAAAAAAGAAGCGCGGTTCAACACGTATCTCAGCTCCCCCGCGAAGGGGAACTAAGGGTGTGAACCGCGCACGCGCTAGGCTGCGAGGAGCCTAGTAGATCTCGATCCCGGTGACCACGGCACCGTAGTTGGTCGGAGCGCTTGTCCAGGTTCGAAGTGTTGCTGCGTCTGCATCTGCAGTCCAGTTGACCTCGAGTGTGCCCGATTCCCACGCGGCAAGCGTGAGGTTCGAGATCGTTCCGCCACCGAGATCGGCGTAGACACCGACCTCTTCGCCCTCCGGGTTCGTGATTGAGAGTATGGCGACATACTCCCTTTCGACGGTGTAGCTGGCCGAGTAGACCAGGGCGACATCTGGGCCGGAGGCTGATCCACTTCCGAAGATGAATACGCCGCAGATTGTGGCTCCGGTCTCCGGATCCACACCTTCCGCTTTTGCGTGGATCATGGACCCACCATCACTCCTGCTGAACGGATCCACTGAACAGCTTCCGGCCGCCGTTCCGAAATCGGTTTCATAGATTACGGTGTCGCCGGAATCTTCTGAGTCGCCAGTGTCCGTCTCGCCCGTGTCCGAGCTGTCGGCGGTGTCCCCGGTTTCACCCGAGTCGCCGCTGTCGCCCGTGTCGGTGCTGCCGGTGTCCGAGCCGCCGCCAGAGTCTCCGGTGTCGCCGGAATCTTCTGAGTCGCCAGTGTCCGTCTCGCCCGTGTCCGAGCTGTCGGCGGTGTCCCCGGTTTCACCCGAGTCGCCGCTGTCGCCCGTGTCGGTGCTGCCGGTGCCCGAATCCCCTGTGTCGCCGCTGCCGGTGTCCTCGCACTCGCCGATGCTCGGCTGCGTGTCATCGCAGTCGACTCCGCCACAGAAACTCTCCTCGTCGCTCATGTCCGGAGAGTCTATTCCGTCGTTGTCCTGATCACAGTCCGCCGTTGCACTGCTGCAGTCGTCGTTGAGACCGTTGTAGTACACCTCCGCCTTGCCGGGGTTGACGTCAGGTAGAAAATCCTGACAGTCACCGTCTTCCCATGCGTAGCTACTCCCGTCCTCCTCGTCGGGGGGCAACTCGCAGACGTCGGCGTAAAAGCCGACTCCGTAGCCATCGTTATCGTTGTCATGGTAGGCTGGGAAGAGCTCGAGACCCCCGTCGATTTCACCGTTGCAGTCGTTGTCGACGCCGTCGCAGATCTCGGGGAATCCGTCATTCACATACGGATCGGTATCATCGCAGTCCCACGTCATTGGACCGAGAACCGCACCTTCGGCGGCCTCACATCGCGAGACGCATTCTACGGTGTATCCATCACCGTCATCGTCGACGCACGACCAGACTTCATTGTCGGGATCATTCACGACACCGGTGTCGGTGTAGCCGTTGCAGTTGTTGTCGACGCCGTCGCAGAGCTCGTCGGCGGCGGGGTTGATGGTGGCGTTGCTGTCGTTGCAGTCCTGCCGGTTGTCGGCGTACCCTTCCGGCATGTCGCACGCCTCGACTTCGGTGCTGCTGCCGTAGCCGTCGCCATCGGCGTCGGCGTAGTAGGTCTCGGTGGTGCCCTCGTCGATCTCACTGTTGCAGTTGTTGTCGATCTCGTCGCAGACCTCCGTGGCGCCGGTGTGGACCTCGGCGTCGGCATCGTTGCAGTCCTGCGACCGTACGTCGATATCACAATCCGAGCCTGCGAACTCTTCGTCGCCGTCGCCGTCGACGCAGTTGGAGGGATCGCTGCTCTTGACATCGCAGCCCGTGGTCGGGCCGACGGCGATGGCGAGAATGAGCGCGAGAGCGCGAAAGGTCGGGACGCTGTGGAATTTGAACATGGTGATATCCCCGTGCTTGTCGTGAAGGAGGCTCTCTTTTCGTCCGGGCGGCGAAAGGGGAGCCTATCTGGTGATTGTTGTAGAGATTGTGAGTGAAAAATAACGGCGCACAAGGCCAAAAAATTGGCCGAGGGCGCTCGTTGCCGGATGACTCATCATAGCAGAAATTGTAAAAAGCGTCAATGTTTACTCGAGGATAATAAAAAAAGAGCACGATGTTGCGTGCGCTTTTTGACAGCAATTTTACAGTTATTTTATGATGAAGACATCACGAGCGAAAAGTAAGCCCTGAAAGGTTTTGTCCTTTCGGGGCCCTTTTTTTAAGGATCACGATGCCGTTCAGTGATTCTTCTGAAAATATCCCTTTTTCTTCAATTTCTGCCGTAATACCGCTTCTTATTTCTTCAAGAAGTGTATGAAAAAGCTCATCGGAAAGGGAAGGAGAGAAACTTGCGCGTCGAGATTCGATGTAGCTGAGATAAGGCGTTGGCTCGGTAAGCGTAATGACGTCGGTGGTGATGGTTTTTGTGACAAGATCTTCATGAGATGTGAAAAGCTTCTCACTTTTTTCTATTGCAAGAGCATCTTGGCTTTGTGTAAAAGTACATCCGTGAGCTGTGCAGAAGGTGTTTATTACTGCACTTATCTTTGGGAGCGATTGCGTGCTGTGAAGCGCAAAGATTACTTTTCCTTTTGGTGCAAGATGATTGACGATATTTTGTACAGCGCATTTTTTGTCTTGAGCAAGATGAAGTGCATGTCGCACAATAATGCGATCGAAACGTTCGTTAAGTAAGAACGTTTCCATATTTGCTACGGTAAATATTCCTTGCGGTACTTTTTTCTTTGCTTCATCTATCATGGCACCGGATGTATCAATACCAAATAGCGTACAACCGGGAACCGTTTTTGCAATCGTTGTGAGATCTTCTCCGGTTCCGCATCCTACATCAAGTACACGCATCCCTTCTCTGCAGTCTACGAATTCGGGAACAAACCGTTTTGCAAAAGATGTTTCTCCTGTATAAGAAAAAAGTGATTTTCGTACGTTGAGATTTTCTGTGGTTTTGTAGTCGTCCGCCATAATATTTTCTTATCAATTCGCATCATCTGTTGCGTAAGACACTCGGGCATACGCATCTAGATAATCCTGCTCCGTTGCCAGGGCTCCAAAAGCCGCTGCTGCGCCCCAAGCGTAAATTTCATCTAATTCTAACATTTCATCCAATCCTTCTTCTAGAGAAAGTCGTTGATTTTCATATTTTTCTTGTAGGGTTTTGATTTCTTTTTTTACACTTCTTTTGTGCATCTTTCCAAGGGCTTCATGCGCAGATTCGTGGGCTAACACTTCGGCGCCTATGGCCATAGAGTACCAATAACTTTTTAAAGATTGCTTGAGGTCAGGTGTGTTATCCAAGTTGGCTATTTGCGTTACTTGATCGAGAGAGTAACTGGCTGTCCATTGACCTTCCTGAAAATTTACCAATCCGTCTTGAAAAATTTCATTATTAACGGCAATGATAATCGGGCCTTTGTATCTCTTTTCTCCTCGCACCGACTCATCTTTTGTTATGCCGCATTTTACAGTTGCTTCCGCAAGCGTGCTTACAAGTTCTTCGGCGGTAATATTTTGCTTCGGCCATACTTGATCCATCTGTTCTTGGATTGCTTCAGGATTATCCAGTATCCAATCGATCGTTGCGTGCAGATATTCACTTTCTTCGGGAGAACAGTCGACGATTCTTGTTTTGCAGCCTGTCGCTAAAGTAAAAAGTATCGTAGGAACCAGCGTGGCACCAAAATCGTATCGACGTGGAAGATCTTTTAATCGTTTTTGAACCTCTAGGGGACGATGTGCGATTAATCTGGCCGCTGATCGAAGAATTTGTCTTACGAAGCGCCCTTCAGTCTCTTTTTTTTCTTTCGATGTAGGATATTCTCGCGATGGCTCTACTGGTCGCATGCGTTCAGGCATACCGTCGAATATTATGAATAGAGTTTTTTTATCGAGCGGAGAAATAATATTATGTCTGACAAAAGGTGGGAGGTCCCTCCTATCGTCGGGATGACAATGATATTAATCACCTTCACTATCTGCCGTCTGTAGTCTGCTGTCTGGAAGTTCCTTCGGTCGACAAAGTATCTCCCTCAGGATGACACCCTAAAACAACCTCCACTCACTTCAAACTAACAACTCCAAACTTCAAACTCTCCCCCCTACTCCCATTCCTTCGCAAACAAAGGACGGTCTTGCATGAAGGCGTGGATTTCGGAGCGAACGGTGTCGAGGATTGCGGTATCGCCTTTTGCGGTGAGGGCAGTGTCCATCCAGGAAACTACTTGTTCCATGTGTTCGGGAAGCAAGCCGCGCGTGGTGATGGCTGGACTTCCCATGCGCAAACCGCTGGGGCGGAACGGAGGAAGGGGATCGTTGGCAATGCTGTTACAGTTTGCGGTGATGCTAATTGCGTCGAGAATGTTTTGCGCTTCACGGCCGTCGATGTTGCGGCTCTTCATCATGTCGATTTGCAAGAGATGGTTGTCGGTGCCGTTGGTGACGAGTTTATAGCCGCGTTTCATGAGCGCATCGGCAAGTGCTTTAGCATTTGCAAGCACGCGTTCGCCGTATACTTTAAAGTTTGGTTGTTGTGCTTCTTTAAAACACACCGCTTTTGCGGCAATACTGTGCATGTGCGGACCGCCTTGAAAACCGGGGAACACTTGGCGGTCGATAAGCGTAGGAAGATTTTCAATCGTTTTTTCTGGAGCCTTGAGCGGATTACCTACGATGCCTTTGCTTAAAATCATGCCTCCCCGTGGACCGCGAAGGGTTTTGTGTGTGGTGGTGGTTACTACATGAAATCCAAAATCAAAAGGATTGGGGAGAACCTTTCCTGCGATAAGTCCGGCAATGTGCGCAACGTCGGCCATAAGGAGCGCGCCAACTTCGCGTCCAATCTCGGCAAATTTTGCGTAATCTAAACTGCGAGGATATCCGCTAAATCCTGCGAGAATAATTTTTGGTTTTGTAGCAAGTGCAACTTTACGCATTTCATCAAAATCAATTTCTCCGGTTTCTACATCTTTCATGCCGTAACGAACAAAATTGTATATTTTTGCGGTGCTCGTAATGGGATGTCCGTGGGTAAGGTGACCTCCGTGATCGAGTTTCATGCCAAGTACCGTATCGCCTGGTTCGAGCCATGCCTGATATACGGCAATGTTTGCTGGAGCTCCCGAGTGTGGCTGCACGTTTGCGTGATCGGCGCCAAAAAGCTGTTTTGCGCGGTCGATAGCAAGTTGCTCAATGACATCCATGTACTGGTTGCCTCCGTAGTATCTTTTGTTGGGATACCCTTCTGAATATTTGTTTGTGGCAATTGAGCCAAGGGCTTCAAGTACCGCAGGCGACACAAAGTTTTCGGAAGGAATCATTTCCAATCCTTCGTGCTGGCGTTTATGTTCGGCAATAAGTGCGTTTGCAATATCGGGATCCTGGATGGAAAGGTTGGGAAACATAGGGTAGGGGCGGAACATCTTCCGCCCTTATAAACCGTACAAAAATAAGTCAATCGGATGATAGGGGAAGGGAGAGGTTTTGTGGAGAAAGTTATCCCGTTGTCTCTCGTATTATAATCATGTTATAATATCGTCATATGACCGTATCAAGAAAAGCACTTCGTATCGGTTCCTCCATAGGAACAACGCTTCCCAAGGAATTTTTGCAAGCATGTGGTATCCGTCCAGGATCTCATCTTTCCATTATGTACGATGCACGTCGTAAGAGCATTGTGGTTACGTGTCCAAAAGCCGTAAAAAAAGAATCTCATAACGATGTTGCTCACGCCGCATTGCGCTTTATTAAAAAATATAAAGCTGATTTAAAAGCATTAAAAAATAAGTAGTGTGGCAATTGTGTATCTCACAAAAGAAGATCTCGTGGTTATTCATGG
Source organism: uncultured Gammaproteobacteria bacterium (assembly GCA_964414795.1). Lineage (GTDB taxonomy): Bacteria > Patescibacteriota > Patescibacteriia > UBA9934 > UBA9934 > JAGORL01. The sequence goes on along the minus strand of CAYPWV010000009.1, from coordinate 11,108 downwards.
TTTTTTAATTGAGGAGATTGGTGGTCTTGAAGGTATTCGCGATGACTATATTTTGTCGTCTGCGGTAGCGTTGCCACAACAGCATGTTTTTGGAAAAGAATTGTACCCAACGCTTTTTCTGAAAGCAGCGGTGTACGCAAGAAGTGTTATCATGAATCATCCTTTTTCCGATGGAAATAAACGTACAGGAATTACTTCCGCGGCAACGTTTCTTGACGTAAACGGTTATACGCTCCAATGCAAGTGTGGAGAGATTGAACATTTTGCGGTACACGTTGTTGTTGATGCACTTTCCATTGAAGACATTGCCGCATGGCTCAAGAAACACGCAGTGAAAAAATAATCCTATGCTTCCCATTACTTTCGTTACCTCAAATCCCAACAAAGCACGTGAGGCGGCAAGTATTCTGGGAAATGCAGATATTATTTCGCAAGCGCTTGATATTCCCGAAATACAATCCTTTTCTCTTGAGGAAATTGTGCAAGCGAAAGCGGAGTATGCTCAGCAGCATTTGAGAACTCCGGTGCTTGTTGAAGATGTTGCGTTTGATGTTGCGGTTTTGAAAGGTTTTCCTGGTCCTTTTATTAAGTTTTGGGAAAAGGTAGGGGGACATGATGTTGCTGCGGAGATTGGGGAGAAGATGGGAAATACGCACGCAACGGCCCGCTGTGGCATTGGATATGCGGATGGTAAACAGTTTGTATATGTGGAAGGAAAGATAGACGGAACCATCATTCCACGTCGTGGGAATGAGGGATGGGGATTTGATTTTTATTTTGTTCCCCATGGATACACGCAAACATTTTCTGAAATGGGACCTGATGCAAAAAATCTTATTTCGCACAGAAGAAAAGCGTGGGAGCTGATGCAAAAAGAATTGCAGCGTTTGCGTATCCTTGCATCCTAACTATGGATTTTGCTGCACAGATGCACGAGCGCTTTGGTCTCGCGTTTAAAGAAAACGAACTACTGGCAAAGCATCTCAATATTCGTATTGGCGGTCCTGCGCGGTTTTTTGTTGACGTAAAAACGGTTGAAGATGTGTGTGATGCGGTGCGTTTTGCGCGCCAGCACGATGTTGCATATTTCGTTCTTGGTGGAGGATCAAACACACTTGCGGCAGATGAAGGATGGAATGGTTTGGTTATCAAGATGATTAATCGCGCACTTGTCATTGAGGGTACAAAGGTGGTTGCGGATGCGGGAGTTATTTCTGCGCTTGTGGCACGCAAAACTGCCGAAGCAGGATTGCACGGTTTTGCGTGGGCCATTTCTCTTCCCGGCACGATGGGTGGGGCAGTGCGGGGAAATGCAGGATGTTTTGGGGGGGAAACAGGGGGGGTTGTTACATCGGTGTGTGTTATTCGCAATAATACAATCATTGAGGTCCCGGTCGCTGATCTGCATTTTTCGTATCGTCACAGTATCTTTAAAGATTCGCTCCATGCGGGTGATGTTATTTTTTCGGTGACGATGGAATTGGTGCAGGGCAAGAAAGAAGAAGAGATGGCGCGCCTTGAAGCCTATCTTGCGTTGCGCAAATCTTCTCAGCCGCTTGGGTCATCGTCGGCGGGATGTATGTTTAAAAACTTTGAATATGCAAGCGACGCAGACATTGCCCGCATACAAAATGATGCAGAAATTCCTCCTGCAATGCTTGCACATCACCGCATTGCCGCGGGATGGATTATTGAGCAGTTGGGTTTAAAAGGTTTGCAGGTGGGCGATGCACAGGTTTCTGATGTGCATGGGAACTTTTTGCTCAACAAAGGTCACGCCACGGCAAAAGATATTGCCATGCTCATCAGTCGCATTAAAACCCAAGCACGCGATGTGTATGGTATTGAGTTGCAAGAAGAAGTGCAGTTTTTGGGGTGATGTTTTATACTTCTCAAGAGTATGAGTGAAAATCATTCCAGCTTTTCTCCGGGAAGAGCAAACGAACAAAGAAGGGCTCGTATTGCAGAGACCTTCCGAGCCTCTCCCCATCAGGAGCTTTCACATTTTCAGCCAGAAATTCTTGGTGAAGGTCAGAATCGTACCGTCTTTGAGCTTGTGCGTAGTGATTGTGAACGCTCGCAGCGCGGTGTAGTAATAAAGGTTGATCGCGGTGCGTGTGAGGTGGCCGTGAAGGACATTATCCGTACAGGAAGGGACGATATTTCCTTAAAAACCCGAGAAATATTTTCTAAACGTTTGGTATCCGAAAGATATGGACGGAAAGCTTTCCAAGAAGCATTCAAGGAATTTGCTATTCCTGAGCGTTGTTTTTTAAGAAGGATCCCGATTCCGTCGGGGGCGATTCGTGAGTTTCTTCCAAGCATTGTTTTGCCTGAAAATTTTTCCGAGATGCACGAAGTAACAACGCTTGTATATGTACAGCAGAGAGTACCGCACGCCGCTTTTGCAGAAGGTTCTTCTGAATTTCGTTTTCGCTATTCCGAGCGAGATCGTGCGTATGATGATGAGACCTTATTTCAAGCAAATCGAGTATTTCTTGATGGGCACACATCCTTGATGGACGTGAGTCGTATTACAAGTTTTGATCCTCACTTTCGTGAAGTGCTTGCACAGGCGAGATATGATGCTCCTACGCGGAAATTGTTGTGTCGGCTACTGGATGCTGCATATGAGTACACAAAGCAAACGGGAAATATTTTAGATTTTTTTGGGCCTGATAATGCTCGTATATATACCGATACTGATGGGCAACAAAAATTAGCTCTGGTTGATGCCTATATTCCTGGAAGAATATTCGCTCGAGCACAAGAAGCTTTGCGTGCAGCGGCGCTTGGATATGAAATGTCACATAACGAAGTGCTTGCCATCGTGAGTGCAGTGAGTTATGCGCGCAATATGAACGCTATTGCACTTATAGTAAATTCTCCGCATCGTTTTCGTTTACTCCAAAGTGATGTTGCACCTCTTCTTCGTATTCTCTCATCAACTATTCGAAGAGAACTTTCAGCGCCATAGAGTGCACGGCGCTCTTGTTTTCGCATGTTCTCGGTGCTACAACATCAGTAAAGAATCTTTACCAATTTTCTATGCGCATTACCGAAATTCGCGGCATGAATATGGAGCTTACCGATGCAATTCATCAGTTTATCGAAGAAAAAATTTCTCATCTTGAAAAGATGTGTGCACAGTATTCGCCGTGCGACGTTGCGGTTGAAGTGGGGAAGACCACGAACGGTCAGCATAAAGGCGATATTTGGAAGGCGGAATTTATGATGACGATTCCGGGTCATTCGTTTCGTGTAGAACGTGTGACTGATGATCTCTACGCCGCGATTGATCTCGCAAAAGATGCGCTCAAGCAGCAGCTGGCGGAGTATAAGAGATAGGTGGTCGTCATCCCGGGCACCGACCCGGGATCCATCGTTTAAATAAAAAGGACCCTTCGAAGACAAGACATCGAAGGGGACTTTTCATCATTTACCATCTTTATGATAACACGCTTGATATGATTGATTGTGTATTTTTATATGTTTGTGTCATCCTGAGGGAGACAATAAGTCGACCGAAGGAACTTCCAGTTTAGTTGATCGTTTTTTGAGTTCACTTCACTACTATAAACTATCAAAATTGATAACCTTTGTTACCCGAAGATCCTTCGGTCGACAAGATATCTCCCTCAGGATGACACTTTCTTATGCAAACTCCCTTCCTCTCCTCCTTCTCCCACATCCACTGCGTTGGCATTGGCGGTATTGGTGTTTCTGGTGTTGCGCGATTTTGCAAGGCGCAGGGAAAACGCGTGAGCGGATCTGACCTTACACAAACCGATCTTACGAATGCGCTAGTCGCCGAGGGCATTGATGTGCACATTGGTGCATCGGATGCGGGGTGGATTGCCGAGGATTGCGATTTACTTGTGTACTCCGAAGCGGTTCCCGAAACTGCGCCCGAACGAGCAGAAGCTGTGCGGCGCGGTATTCGGCAGTTGGGTCACTTTGGTTTTATCGGCGAATTGTCAAAGGAATATCGTACGATCTGCATTACGGGAACAAATGGGAAGTCGACGACAACCGCTATGACCGGAAAGATATTTGAGGCCGCAGGATATGATCCCACGGTGTTTGTGGGTTCCATTGTTCCTGGGTGGGAGTTGGGAAATGTGCGTGTAGGGAAAAGTGACATTTTGATTGTTGAAGGCGATGAATATAAAAAGAAAATGCTCGCACTTCATCCTGAAGTGACGCTTATTACCAATATCGAAGCGGATCATCTGGATGTATATAAAGATCTTGCGGATATTGAACAGGCGTTTCATCAGCTGTGTGAACAGACGAGCGGCATAATCTTTTTGAATCCGGCGGATAGAGATCGAGGTATTGTGTGTGGACGAGAAATAGCCGAAGCTCGTTTATTCGGCGAAGCGCTTGTGCAAGATGCGCGACGAGTGTCCGATGGCATGCAATCTCTCGCACTGCGTGTACCGATTATTTCTTGGTTGCCTTTTTTAAAAAAGCACGTGGGAGATGTGCGTCTCCAAATTCCAGGAAAATTCAACATGATGAATGCACTTGGTGCAATTGCGATTGGTGATGTGTTTGGTATTGATTTTGTGGTCATGCAAAAAGCCCTTGCGGATTTTTCTGGCATTTGGCGACGGTTTGAACGTGTAGGAATGTTTTACTCGATGGGAGATCCTGAGCTTGGCGCAGCGCCCCGAGGTTCTCGAGGGGAAGGATCTTTAGTTATCTCTGATTACGCGCATCATCCTACCGCAATCAAAGGAACACTTGCTGCTGCAAAAGAATTCTTTCCGGGTAAGCGTATTGTTGCGCTTTTTGAACCGCATCAACACAGTCGCACAAAAGAATTGTTTGCCGATTTTGTTACCTCCTTTGCTGATGCGGATATTCTTATCCTTTCAGAAATTTATGGCGTTGCGGGAAGAACGGAAGAAAAAGATCGTGTGTCGAGTAAGGATTTAATACATGCAATGGTAGGGGCGGAACATCTTCCGCCCACGTATACACAATCACGACACGTCCCGTCCCAATCACTTCACTACGCGCCTCATCTCTCAGCCGCCGAGCAAATGCTTCGAGAAATGATTCAGCCCAATGATGTGGTACTTATTATGGGCGCAGGAAATGTGGATGGGGTTGCAAGGAATTTGGTTAAGACAAACACCCCTGTCCAGAGTTGCTGAACAGGGGCGGTGGACCTGGCGGAAATCGAATCCGCAAAAGATTGATACCAAAGCAATCCTGATGACCACATCCAGGCCCAAAAGGGCAGAAATTAAATACACTCCTCCTGTTCGTACAGGGGAGTGTATTTAAGGTATCAATCAGGATTTGCATCACGATTGCTTATTTCCATTTAAACACGTCATTTTTGTATCGTCAAATAGGCTGTGGATAATATACTGACATATTTATATCAATCTTTTTGTCTGTTTTGCTAACTTTGTCGCCTGTGCGATGATTTTTTCCTCGGTAAGGAAAAGTTCTTCTACATCAGGTTCTTGTTGAGTCGCATAGAGACTTAATGAAATTTTCCCATCAACAAAGCTTTTCATTGCATAGGTAAGTAGTGCTTTAAGGGTAATCCCTTCAAGCTTTGCCTTTTCTAGGGCACGAATTTTTAAATTTTCATCGGTGGTAAATGAAACTTGGCTCATCATAATCTATTTATAAACTACTTTATAGATAGTTATAAAATAGCCTTTATTTTTTCTTTCGTCAATACCTTGTTTACACTGGGAAATTTCTCTTGACATTCCCCCCCCACTTTGCTAATTAACTTAATTAACCCTTCACCCAAGCCCCTTTTTGTCCACACCTGCTGGATAAAAAAGGGCTCGGGTAAAGGCCCAAGTTTCTTGCGCCGGTTTCGGCGTATGAAATCTTTCACGACACGAAAGGCAAGCCAAACAAAGAACTGCTACACGCAGGAGTTTCCATGTTCAAGTTCGGGATGGTTTTCTTGATTCTGTCCGGCTTCATCGCCGGGTGTGATGAGATCAACAAGGACGACGAGGTCGGTGTCGAGGGCGCCGACACCGCCTCGGCGGCCCCCCTCGACCACGAGGTCTGCAACGGCCGCGACGACGACGCCGACGGCGAGATCGACGAGGCCGACGCCTGGTACACCGACGCCGACGGCGACACCTACGGCAGCATCGCCAGCGCCGGCAAGGACACCGGCTCCGCCAGCGGCCTTGGCGACGATGGCCCGGGACTCAGCGACGCCAGCGACACCGACAGCGGCGTCGTTGACCCCGAGCTCCCCGAGGACACCGACGGTTCCACGCCCATCACCTGCGAAGGTGGGGGGACCGAGGGTCAGGTGGACAACAGCGACGACTGCGACGACACCAACGCCGCCATCAGCCCCGCCGCCAGCGAGGTCTGCGACGATGTGGACAACGACTGCGACGGCACCGCCGACGCCGACGCCACCGATGCACCGACCTGGTACGCCGACGGCGACGGCGACGGGTACGGCGACGCTACCGGATCCTCCTACACCGCCTGCGATCCGATCACGGGCGGCGACCGCAGCAATGCGGGGGACTGCGACGACGGCAACTCCGCCGTCAACCCCGCCGCCACCGAGACCTGCAACGCCATCGATGATGACTGCGACGGTGATGCGGATGACGTCGAGCACATGGGGCCGGCGGAATCCAAGTTCTGTTGGGTTTACAAGGGGGACACGGTCGGCTGCGAGGCCGCCCGCCAGTGCCTCTCCGACCCCGACACGGAGTGCCAGACCTCGGCCGAGTGCGAGGCTATCCACGGTGGTGCCCCGGGCCTCGGCGAGGGGGTCGGTCCGGCCATGTAGGGTGGGGGTGTGTACGCGTAGTATCCGGAACTCCGGAGTGCGCGTTTTCTTTTTTTGCAAAATAGCTTGTGTACGGATCGGTTTTTCTTGTCTCCCTTATTTTAAAAAATCTAAAACAAAAACAAGAGCCCCGCACACGGACGGGGCTCACAACGGTGACGGTCACGGGCACGCGTCACGAGAATCGCGCGGAACGTAGAGACCGTCGGTCTCTACGCCCTCCATACTCCCCTCGTATCCGTCCCCCCAGATTTCACTCTGGGTCGTCCAGGCTCCCTTCCCATCGAGCGACAGAATCGCCTCGAAGGTTTTGTAGCCGTCCTCATCGTACCCGGCGGACCAGATATCCCCGCTCTCCTCGAGGAAGAACTGGAAATCTCCGCTTACCATGATGCTGCCCATTTCGAGGGTCTTGCCGCAGCTCTCGGAGTCCTCTCCGAGATAGATTTTCACCTTGAACTCCCCGTTTTCGAGGTAGAGCATCACGGTGCTGTCTTCTACCTCTACGGGGTCGCAAGCGGAGAGCAACCCCGTGGGGGTGAGACTAATCACCCCCTGGAGCCCGAGGTCCCGGCACTCGGTGAGCTCGAGGACGTCTACAACATCCTCCGTGCTCAGCTCGACTGCTTCGGCGGACTTCGCCAGTCCGTCGTCTTGGTTGAAGCAGGCGCAGCCGTGGTGTTTCTCCTCACGGTTTCCGCAGTTGATCAGGCCGAAGCCCAGAATTCCCGCGTACAGGAAGATTCGGTACATTTGTGGCTACCTCCTAATCCCTATTAAACACCATAAAACGGAAAAAATCAAGGTAGGTTGGTGATAGATTTTAAGTATAGCCAAGGATCCTTCGCAGAGCTCAGGATCTTGTAATTGCACGTTTTCCCTATCTGCTGTCTGTTTTCTGCCGTCTTTCATCATTTATCACCTGTTCTGGTTGTCTTTTTGCCTAGGCTAAGGCACACTTTGCCCTGTTATCCTTATTGGATTGTATGAGTTTTTTGAGCAAAATCTTTCCTGATGCGAATGCAAGAGTAGTGAAAACGTTAAAAAAAGAGGTGGAGAAGGTAAATGGTTTTGAAGAGGGCTGCAAAGTGCTGTCTGATGAAGCTTTGCGAGAAAAAACGGCTGAGTTTCGCACACGATTAGCTGCGGGAGAAACACTCGAAGCCATGCTTCCCGAGGCTTTTGCGGTATGTAGAGAGGCGGCGCGTAGAACGCTTGGGCAGCGCCATTATGATGTGCAGATGATAGGTGGATTGGTGCTTCATAAGGGCGGTATTGCCGAAATGCGCACCGGTGAAGGTAAAACCCTTACGGCAACCCTTGCGGTGTACGCTAATGCACTTGTTGGCAAAGGCGTTCACCTCATCACCGTCAACGATTATCTTGCCAAGCGCGATGCCGCGTGGATGGGAAGAGTGTTTCATGTGCTCGGGTTAACGGTGGGCTGTATTCAGCACGAAAGCGGCTATGTGTTTGATGATGCATTCCGAGCACCGGAGCAAACGCAAGAAGAAAAAGAAGCAGATGCAGAGAAAAGCGGATTTAAAGTGCAGATGGACTTTTTGCGTCCCTGCTCCCGTAAAGATGCGTACACTGCCGATATCACGTACGGCACCAATAATGAATTTGGTTTTGATTATTTGCGCGATAACATGGCGCAAACCGCTGAAGCTATGGTGCAGCGCGGTTTGCACTTTGCGATTGTCGACGAGGTCGACTCTATTTTAATTGATGAAGCGCGTACGCCACTTATTATTTCTGCGCCTGCAGAAGAATCATCAGATACGTATTACCGTTTTGCAGAAATTGCAAAATCGCTCGTAAAGGACGAAGACTACAACATCGATGAAAAACTTCGAACGGCAACATATACAGAAAAGGGTTTGCAAAAGATTGAGGCTGCGCTTGGCGTTACCAATTTGTACGAAACGGGGCTTGCAAATATTCATCACGCTGAGCAAGCACTTCGTGCACAAGCACTTTTTACCAATGATAAAGAGTACGTGGTGCGCAATGGTGAAGTGGTTATTGTGGATGAATTTACGGGCCGCATGATGGAAGGCAGGCGTTATTCTGAAGGGTTGCATCAGGCTATCGAAGCAAAGGAGGGTGTGAAAATTCAGCGCGAGAGCAAAACACTTGCAACCATTACTTTTCAAAATTATTTCCGTTTGTATAGCAAGCTTTCGGGTATGACGGGTACTGCCGCAACCGAAGCAGAAGAATTTGCAAAAATTTATAACCTTGAAGTAACGCAAGTTCCTACGCATCGTGAAAATAAGCGTACGGATCTTTCAGATAAGGTATTTAGAAATGAGCAAGGAAAATGGATGGCAGTGGTGCGCGAAGTAAAAGAGCGCCATGAAAAAGGACAGCCTGTGCTTATTGGTACGGTTTCTATTGAAAAGAACCAGCTGCTTTCTCAGGCACTCAACGCTGCAGGCGTCCAACACAAAATGCTCAACGCAAAAAATCACGAACAGGAAGCAGAAATCATTGCGCAAGCTGGTCGCCGGGGTGCAGTAACGCTTGCAACAAACATGGCGGGTCGTGGTGTGGATATTTTGCTTGGCGGAAATCCGCAAGATGCTGATGAAGCAACGGCGGTGCGTGCGCTTGGTGGATTGTTTGTCATTGGTACGGAGCGTCATGAGAGCCGTCGTATTGATAACCAGTTGCGTGGTCGTGCGGGGCGTCAGGGCGATCCGGGAGAAACGCAGTTCTTTGTTTCTCTTGATGATGATTTGATGCGTATCTTTGGATCGGATCGTATTAAGAGCATGATGAAAACGCTCGGCATTCCGGATGATGAAGCGATTGTGAGCGGTATGGTTACGCGTTCGCTAGAAAAAGCGCAGCAGCGTGTTGAAGGTCATCATTTTGATACGCGAAAGCACGTGTTGCAGTACGACGATGTGCTCAACAAACATCGTTTAGCAATTTATGCAGAGCGCCGAGGTTTGGTAACGGGGGAGCGTGCCGATGCGCATGAAGAAGTAATGCGCATGATTGAAGCGGAGGTTGAACGTACGGTGTATTTTCACACCAGTCCCGATGCACATGCGGTGCCGCTAGAATTAACGGAGGGATCGCAGGCGCAAGAAGGGGATTGGAGCCCTAAGGAGCTTGTTGAAACGTTTAATACCATTGTTACGCTCAGCGAAGAAGAAAAGATTGCGCTGCATGCGTGCATTCCGGAGCTTCCGCAAGATAAAGAAAAGCTTTTGGATTATCGCACCAAAGTTATTGAAGAAATACTTTCTATTGTTCGTGCACGCGTAGCAAAGTCTATTGAAGATTTTGGCGATGAAGAAAAGGTGCGTAGGTTAGAGCGGAATTTGTTGTTGCGTGCTATTGATGGCGCATGGATGCGGCATTTGGATGACATGACGTATTTACGTCGCACGATTGGACTGCAAGGCTATGCGCAGCGCGATCCGCTTGTAGAGTACAAAAAAGAATCGTTCCGACTTTACGCCGCACTTCGTGAAGATATTGCCAAAGAGGTTGTGTACAATGTAGTAAAAATGCTCTCCCAAGCTCTCAACGCGCAAAAGCTTTTTGCTGCAGCACCGGATATTTTGAAACAAGCGGCGAAATTGTTTGGTGGAAGTAATGGGGTGACGGGAGGGTAGGGTGTGTTGGTTTTTTTATGCTCCAACAAGCACTTAAATCCCTTCGTCTTCTTCACGACTTCCAAAACGTAGAGCGTGTCATTCTTGTTCCGGGAAGTGAGAGAAAAGAAAACGATATTGAGCACAGTTATCTGCTTGCGATGCTTGCGTGGCAGATTGCGGAAATGGTGGCGCCGCATCTTTCGCGTGAGAAAGTTCTTAAGTATGCACTTGTTCATGATTTGGTTGAGGTGTATGCAGGAGATGTGGCCTTTTTTAGTACAGATCCACATGCGTTTGTAGAAAAGAAAGAAAAAGAACATTGCGCACTTATGCGTATTCTTGATGAGAAAATGCTGAGCGAAGAAATGTGTGCATCGCTTGCTGCGTATGAAGCTCGTGCGGACGAAGAAGCGAAATTTGTGTATGCACTTGATAAGCTTATTCCTATCATGACTATTTATCTTGACGGAGGAAGAACGTGGAAGGCATACGGCATATCATTCGAAAATCTCATTCGGCTTAAGCGAGAAAAGATTGCGGGATCGCCAGAAATTCTTGCGCTTTTTGATGAACTTGTCGTGCTTCTTGAAAAGGATAAACAGGTGCTCTTTTCGGCGTAGGTTTTGGACGCTATACTGGTCTCAGCCGCAAGCATAGCTTCGGGCTTTCAGCCCGAGGACTTTCAG
>CAYPWV010000008.1:0-49028 GCA_964414795.1 uncultured Gammaproteobacteria bacterium | reverse complement strand
ATTCTGGCATACGGGTAGGATTCTACTCGTTGCGTTAGATTCTGGAGAGGAAGTTATAAAACGAAGTTCAATCAGGTTCAGGGTTCTGGTAGGATGTGGGAAATATGATAGAAACAATTCTTAAAGAGAAGTACCGTCATCTCTCTCACGTCACTTACGACTGTAGATACCATGTTGTCTTTGTACCCAAGTACCGAAAAAAGATTTTAGAAGGAGATATTGCAAAATATGCACAACAGGTCTTTCAAGAAGTCTGTGAATGGAAAGAGATTGTTATTCTGCAGGGTGAAGTACGAGGAGATCATGTACATCTTTACCTCTCCATACCACCCAAATACAGCATTTCAGATGTTCTGCAGTGGTTGAAAGGTAAAAGTGCAACACGACTGTTTGAGAGATTCCCTGACTTGCGAAAGATGTTCTGGGGTAGTCATCTCTGGGTCAGAGGCTACTTCGTGTCAACTGTCGGTATTACCGATGAGATTATTCGTGCCTATATTGCCAAACAAGATGAGCATGAGCGTCAGGAAGAAGAGCTCCTGAAACAGCAAAGACTCTGGAAATGAGCAGGGCGAAGCCCGTACACCAAGCCACCGGTGAAACCGGTGCGTTGTTGACTTCAAACTATCAACTATAAACTTCAAACTCTTCACTTCACATACACGCGCTCTCCAAAACGAATATCGGCATACGACACGGGCACTGTTTGTGCGAGCACTGCAGCAAGGCGTGCGACTTGCGTATTTGCGTCTTCCCACGGAGAAAAGAATATGGAATAGCCTGCTTGCGTATATGCTACCATTTTTCCCGCATCTTTGGTGATCGCAAAGGAAGTAATAGGAATAACAGAGGTGTTAAACGCGCGTTTATACGACTCAATAACTTGAAATGCGTGAGGATCAGCTATTTGTAAACCGGCAACACCCTCCACGCCAAGATCTGATACATCGATTTCTTGATAAACCTCGTGAGGAATAAGCACGCCACGTGCGATATCCTCAGGCGTGGCCGCAGACTGCAACACGCCCGCTTGGGTTGCAAACCACACTTGCGACCCGATGCGAACCGGGATCATCGTTACCGCTTCCACTACGTCAACTTTCAATACATGTTCTTCAAACGTAAACGCTACCCGATCAAGGTGATGGGATGAAGTGAGCAGATGTGTAAGATCATCCTCATTGATATTCCAGGTATATAAACATGGAACAAAAAAACGCTGGCACGCTCCAAGCGCTTGAAGCACTTCACCTGCAATTTTTTCTTGAGGCACGGAGCGCATTCCTTCAACGTGCACATCGGTAATTGCAAATCGTTCTTGCGTTCCAAACCAAAAAAGCAACGCACAACACGTTACACACGAAAGAAGCACAAGAAGTGTGTAGCCAAGATACCGCATGCGACCCGAAGAACGTTGCTTCGCCTGAGGATCAGTAAAAAGCGGATTCTTCCAAGAAGCCGCGTACACTCTCGCATGCAGTCGGTGGAGAAACGGCTTGCTCATGAAGGGATTATACAAGCATTCGAGGAAGGTGTTGGGAAATACGGGTAACGACTTCGTAATGAATCGTTCCCCAAGATTGCGCCCATTCATCGGCTGTAACCGTTCCCAAGCCATCGCGTCCAATAAGCGTAACCACATCCCCCACTTTCGTACCCGCCGGTGCGCCGCCAATATCCACCATGCACATATTCATACAAATACGGCCGACAATGGGACAACGCGCACCACGAACAACCACAAAGCCTTGAGAGCCCGCTTTGCGATCAAGACCATCGTAATAACCCACCGGAAGCACACCGATACGCATGGGGCGATTTGCTTTAAACGTTCCGCCGTAGCCCACTGCAGAACCCGGGGCAATGTCTTGCATATGCACGAGATGCGTTTTCCAGCTAAGCGCAGGTGTAAGCTGAATATTGCGTTTGCCAAGTGTCCCCTGTCGTCGAGCATCAGGTGAAGGCCACAGACCGTAGAGCATAATGCCCGCTCGAATAAGCGAGTGTTGCATGTGCGGTTCAAGAAGAGCGGCCGCTGAGCAAGCGATATGTGTGTAGGGGGCATGTATTCCCTGTTCCGAAATCCACCGTATTGCGTCGCAAAATATCGTATTTTGATGCTTTGTTTCCCACTGTGCTGTGGTATCTTCACTACTCGCAAAATGTGAGGCGATCGATTGCACAAATACCCATCCTTTCCACTGCTGAAGTGCACGTACCATTGCGTGCACCGCTCGTTCTTGCGCACCAAGACGATACAGTCCCGTTTCAATTTCAAACGTTATCTGCACAGGAATACCCAACTGTTTTGCAACTGTTCCGAGCGCAGCAATTTCTTCGGGCGTTGAGACCGTTTGGATTGCGTGAGCGCAAATAACCCGTTCGTATTCATCGGGCATTTGTTCGCCTATGAGAAAAATGGTCGCTTCACTCCCTGCAAGTGCTCGCACTTCTTCTGCCTCTGCAATGGCATCCACGGCAAAATGCATTATCCCCTCTTCACGGCAAACCGTTACCATTTCTTTAATCCCATGACCGTACGCATTTGCTTTTACAACCGCACAAAACGCAACACCCGGCTCAAGAAGATGCTTAATACCTTGTATATTCTTCTTCACCGCATCGCGCGAAATTTCGATCCATGTACGAGGCATAGCCTACTTCCCCATCACTTCCTTCCCCATCCATTTCTTTAAAACCTCCGGAACCGCAATTGTTCCATCTTCTTGCTGATAATTTTCCATAATAGCAACAAGAGTGCGGCCCGCAAAAGCCGTTGCATCATTTGTACACGCAAAATCGCTCTTGCCATCAGCACGCTTTACTTTTGTTCCCAAACGCCGTGTTTGATAATCGGTCATTAAGTCCGCAGAATGCGTTTCACGGTATTTTCCCTGCCCGGGCATCCACGTTTCAACATCAAGATGGCGTGCGTCTGGATCCCCTTGATCTCCCGTACACGTCATCACTACCTGATACGGCAAACCAAGTTGTGCGGTAAGATATTCTTGAATTGCAACAAGAAAATTCTGTTCTTCTACACCCGATTCTTGCGTCGTAAAAGACTCCATCTCCATCTTTTCAAACTGGTGCAAACGAATAATGCCGCGCATATCTTTTCCATACGACCCCGCCTCTCGACGGAATGCCGACGTAAACGCCGTGTAACGCAATGGAAGATCACTTTCTTTAATCACCTCATCCATGTGGAGGGGGCCAAGCGTATGTTCTGCACTTCCGATGAGATACAAATCATCAGACGGCACATGATAGCGCTCATCACGCGGTTCCAAGCGCGCCATGCGCTGAAACACTTCCGGACGAATGAACAGCGGAGGAACAACCGGGATAAAAGGCTTTGCAGATACTAATAGCCCCGCTTTTTCAATAATGCTTTTCAATGTTGCTTCGTTCGTTAAAACAGAAAGTGTAAATTGATGCATGGCATTTTGGAGCAACGCCAAATCACCTTTCAAATAGCTAAAGCGTGCACCGGCAACATCAGCACCACGCTTGGCATCAATCATTCCGAGTGCCTCACCCAATTCAAAATGCTCTTTTGGCGGAAAAGAAAAAGTTTTTTGCTCTCCCACTTTTCGAATCACAACATTCTCAGAATCGTCCTTTCCCACAGGAGTGTCATCGGAAGGAGGGTTGGGAATTTTTAAAAGAAGCGGATCAAGCTCGGTCGTCACCGTAGCAAGCTCGTCCTCAAGTACACTGCCCTCTTGCTTTAAACGCTTCCCCGCCTCGATGTCTTTATTCTTTGCGGCATCGTTGCGGAGACGATTGAGGTCATCAAGCTTGCCCGAAAGTTCACGGCGTTTGGTATCAAGTTGCAAAATCGCATCAATATCAAGCGCAACATTTTTTTGCCGACAGATTTCTTTTAAACGATCTGGTTGTTCACGAAGGAATTTGAGGTCGATCATATGAGAATGGATGTGGATGTTGGTAGGGTTTGAAACTATTAGTTGGGCTAGTGAGGCTAGTGGGCTAGGTATAACGAGGTGACCGAGGTTCTTACCTAGCCCGCCTAGCACAACTAGCCTACTTCTTAAGCAAAGAAGTCTTATAAATATCAGGACAAAATGGAGCAAACGTTACCACCAAACAATGGTACCCGGTTTTTTCTTTCCATGCCAAGAAGTTTTCCCGGAGCTCGTGTTGATCATAGCCAAAACCCACAATATCCGGCCGTTCTTCGAGAATGGAGCGATATTCACCTTCCTGCGCGTCACTGGATCTTACACACGATACTGCTGCATGGGCCTGCACTGCCTCACGGCGCTGTACAAACGGCTCATGTGGCTCTCGCTGCTTTAATCGCCGAATAACCTCGTCACGCGCAAGAATAACCGTCACATCGCCATGCTTCTTCGCCTCATGAAGCACATAATCATGACCGGGATGCAATCCATCAAAAGAACCGAAGATAGCAATGGTGGGCATACAAGGGGTTTTTGGTTTATGGTTGATCGTTTGCAATCTTTCCTCTTTCCTAATATTCCCCGTCGGCATGAATAACATTGCTTCTTTTTATTTCATCATGATCTACAATCTTTAACCAAATAATTTTCTCCCCTCTTTCTACGAAAACGATCCGTCTCTTGATATCTAAACGAACTTCCCAAAGCGGATTTCCGTATTTATCACATACGTTTTCAAGCTTCGTTCTTCCCAGCGAAGGATATGTTGGAAAAAATGCCATGAAATGCTTTTGCTTTTCAAAAAGCTTTTTTGTTCGCGCATCAGAGTCATCAATATATTCTTGCAAAGAAACAAGAACAACGATCTCTTGGCAAGACATATCTTTATTCAGCATGATTCGCCAAATTAATAAGCTCTTTTTTCACTTCCTCATTTTCTATCGTGATGCTTTCTTCATCAAATTCCAAATTGCCAATAAGAAGTGCCAAATCCGGATCAATTGGATCTCCAAATTTTTCGGTAAGTAACCAAGGTTGTTGGCGATGGGAAATATCTTCAAGCTCTCCAGGTCCAAGCCTTCCATAGCGCGCAAGCACATAGCCAATATGATCAATCTCCTCTCCAGTAAAGGTATTGAGATTACATTGTTCAATAGGAGTGTACATTATTCTTCCCTCATTCTCGGAATACAAAACAACGCCATCGTGTACTAATTCTTTAAAAAGAGTTTGATAATTATCCAAAACGGGTCCCATGCTCGCCTTTGCATAAATCGCATTACTAATTTGACGTTCATGATTTCGATAAAAATAAAAATCAATAAAATAAAGAAGTTTGTTCAACTTCTTTATCCCGCCCTCTCGATACTCAGGATGCGAGAGGACGTAAAGGATAAGATTTTTTAACTTCTCATCATACGTCTTTCCCATATACTCCAAGCGTATCACATTATTTCACCTTCACAATCGTATACTCCATCGTTCCCGAAGGAACTTCTGCTTTTACGACATCGCCTTCTTTGCGACCGATAAAGGCCATGCCAAGGGGAGACATATTACTAATACGGCCCTCGATAGGATTTGCTTCGCTCTCCCCTACAAGCGAAAAAGTTTTTTCTTGACCTTTAATAGACACGACGAACGTAGAACCAAGTGCAATAGATCCGCCGTGCTGCGCATCAAC
Organism: uncultured Gammaproteobacteria bacterium; assembly: GCA_964414795.1. Lineage (GTDB taxonomy): Bacteria > Patescibacteriota > Patescibacteriia > UBA9934 > UBA9934 > JAGORL01. The sequence goes on along the minus strand of CAYPWV010000008.1, from coordinate 43,415 downwards.
AACCACAACGCTCAAGAGCATCTGCTGAATTTCGGAAATACGTGTTTCGTTTAATCCTTGCTGTTCACGCGTTTCGTGATATGCAAAGTTTTCGGAAAGATCGCCCATTTCGCGCGCATCCGCAATTTTTAATGCAATTTCTGGACGCAGCACTTTAATGCGCATTTCTAATTCTTTTTTTAACTCTGCAAGCGCCGAAGCGGAGATGTAGGTAATATTGTTTTCCATATTGATACATTATTGATGTATCCGCCAGAGGCGGATTGGCCTTCGGCCAAGAAAGAAAACGACGCTTGCACAAGCAAAGCGGCGTTTAATGATATCTGAGACATTGTAGCACGGGTTGTGAGAAGTGTAAATAGTGATGAAGTTCGGAAGTAATGAAGAGATGAAGATGGGAAGATAAGAGACGGCAAACAACAAAAAATCTAAAATACTATTTCCTCAAAAAACCAAGTTCATACACTTGTGGACGCAGTTTTTCACTCAATGCTCTGTACGCTTCTTCAAAGGTATTAAAATGTACGGGCGCAAAATCACCGCTCGTATTTCTTGTATGAAGTGCGTTTCTTATCTGATACCAGCCGACATCGGCACGATTAAGCTTCAATTTCTCACGCACCGTATGCGGATCTACATGCTCATAATACGCTTTCCAAAGAGCTTTTCCTGCATCAAGAACGGCTTGGGCTTCTGGTGAAAACTTTTTCCCCGCCATGTACTGCACCATAAAATCGCTCTCAAAACGCTCAGGCGAACCCACCTCACTCTCCGTATACGGAATAAAGTGATTTACAATACTCCACTTTTTGCCATTCCATTCAAGATCATTTGCACTCGCCGTAAGATTGCTTCCATTAAAGAGCATCCAAATGAGACAGTCGTTTTTAAATTCGTCAGTCAGCTCTTCTGTTGGTTGCAAGAATTGGTCACGATCGTTAAGCCAAGTAGGCTTAATAATACGACGAACTGTAAAAACTACGGCAACTTGCCAAAGATTTTCTGATAACACGAAAATTGCGCCCTTATGGCCAATGCCTTGAGACGAAGAAAGTAAAAGAGTGTATTTGTTTGCGTTTTGAAAATCATTACTATCACACACAAAATGACCCTTCGCTTCAGTATTCCAAATACCAGTAACACTTTTTGATATTGCTGGAGTAACAGCATTAGAAAGAGGGATGACCTTCTCATGTGTCGCGCTAGGTCTATTAATCCACCTACTCAAATAAACATCTTGATTCAGATTATAAAACTTCTTTTCGCCAATAGGCTGTGCATTTTTATCAAGAACGTCTACGCTAATTTCAGAAATTTGGCTTAAGGTTCCATCACCATGGCTTGTCTGCCACACGAGAAAACCGATTGGGAAAGCACCTTTAAGTCCCTCAAAGCTTTTACTCGGCACGATAAAGCCACCAAGATAATCCGCATCCCAGCGTTTACGAAACTCTTCAAAATTAGGCGCATTAACGTATTTCAATGTACTAAACATTGCGAGAGTGGCGTGAGGAAGTTCTTGCGCAAAACGTACAACAAATTGTGTAAAAAGTTCGTTGGTTGCTTTGCCGTACCCAGTCATGGCAGTAGAGGCAAATTTTGTTTTTGCAACACCTTTTTTATTACCCTGCCCAGCTCCCTCCCCAGACTCAGCATACGGCGGATTTATCAGTACCAAAATTTTCTTGCCACTTTTGATGGCTTTACGGAGCGATTCAGGAACTTTATTCGTGAGAGAATAATCTATCTGCCCATCGTCAGTGATATCGTCATTAAGATAGTCATACTGAAATCGTTCTGCCGCCGCACACGTCTTCGTCGCTTTCATCACATCAACATCTGCCTGATCAAGCGTTGACATGTAAATATTCCGTGGGTTGCTATGTTTAACCTCAAGATTCCCTACCCCGCAACACATATCCCAAACAATATATTCTTGTTGCCAATTATTACCCAATGTTTCAGCAAGTTTATCGTACGCCTTATCCACTACGTGCAGTGGCGTATAATATGCGCCCTTAAAACTTCGTTCATCCAAGGGAATTAAGCTATCACGTCTTTCAAGAAGATAGTCACGATACTCAGCTTTTGGTGGCTTGTGATAAATGGCCCAAAATTGCCGGTAACCCTCTTTATTTCCGAGCTCATACAGTTTGCCTCCCAGACTAAAGACGGGGGCATTATTTTTATGTAAAAGCTCAGCGGGTAAATCGTTGTGTGTTGAAATTGTGCCATCGTGCATGATGTCGGCAAAGAAAAGAAGAGCGTAATCTTCTTTGGGTACATTTTTTATTTCTTTACCGATCATTTCCACCCACTTATCAAATACCTGTTTAAGGTTATCAGGCGTAATCTGCGTACGAATAATATCGCCATGCTTAATGGCATTTTTAATTGCTTCGACAAACTCATCTTCATGTGTTTTTATTTTAAACGAAACAAAATACGTACCAATATATGCAGAAACAGCATCAAGCGCTTCTTGTGTGTAGCTGCTTGCCGATTTTCCCCATTTTATCGTTTTCTTTTCAAGTAAAGGCAAAACATCAACCGTCTTCATTAAAGCTGCTTTCTCAGTATCGATAATCGCGAGAAATGGGGGCAACTCTTCGCCGTGATTTAACGCTTCCTGTACGTAATGCAAAAGCTGAGTAAACATTGCGTAGCTAGAAAGCTTGGAGTTTTGCTTTGCTTCAAACCAAATTTCTTTCGTCTGAATATCAACGAGATTTTTTTGATAGCCTTTCAAACCCAGAGCTTTGATGTACGCATCCTTTACGTCTTCTTCGCTCGACGCACCCTGAAGTACTTGGTAAAGATTCATAGGGGAATTCATCAAGCACGAATAGCAACAATTACTGCGGCAACGACAGAGGCAACAGCTGAAATACAAGCAACAATAGTTGGTATCCAAAAGGTTTTCTGCTTCCACCCTTCATCTTCGATATACTCTTTTGCAGACTCCCTTCCGTACTCTTTTATTTTCTTACGGCCATCCTCAGAGCCCATCGTGACCAAGGTAATAGCGGAAACATCATCCTGAAACTTCTTATAATCTTCCTGCGAATAACACTTATCAAGTCGTTCCTCCAAACGATCAACGGTATCCTGTGCGACATCATTCAATTCTTTAGGAACTGCGGGTTGCTTTTTTTGTTTATTAGCCACACTCATACTTACGCTACAGAAGATTCTGGCGATGTTTCAGGTGCTTCTGGTTTTAAAACGGATTGGCTTGGCGACAAGAAGATTCGCTGTTCACCCTCATCAATATAAACACCTAGTTTTTCAGCACGCAGCAATGCCACGAGTGCAAAACGAAACATCGCTTGTTCATCGATAAAATGATAGCGATTCATTACAGATTCTATTGCCTGTAAATCGCCATTATCGATATCAAAAGCAACTTTTTTTGGTGTTTCAGATAGAGTACGTTTTATAATTGACATATATTTAAATAGTAGCATAAGTCTCAGAACTCACAAGGCAACTTTTTCAAAGCTCTGAATAGTTATAACAACACTCCCTGCGAGAAGTACCACATAAAAACATCGTGGGCGACGGCGGAGGCGAGGGCGAGGTCTCCTCCTTGTTCAACGATAACCGAAATAACCACGTCGGGGTTATCATACGGCGCAAAGCCGGTAAACCACGAGTGTGCAGGAGCATTTGATGACCACTGTGCCGTACCCGTTTTTCCGGCCGAAGTGACCGGAAGATTTTGAAATGCGCGCGCTGTGCCGGCAAGCACCGTATCGCGCATTCCTTGGCGAACAATGTTCACGACGTCAGGCGTAAGGATAGTTTGCGATGCACCTTGTTGATCTTTCAGAAGCGTGGGTGTTACCAAACTTCCTCCGTTTGCAATCACCGAGGTCATGCGTGCAATTTGGAGTGGACTCACCAGCACATCGCCTTGTCCAATAGAAACGTTATACGTATCGCCGATGTACCAAGGCTCACCTTTCGTTTCTTCTTTCCATGCTTTTGACGGAAGAAATCCCGCGGATTCTCCCGACAAACCAATACCCGTTTTTGCTGCAAAACCAAACGTACGCGCCCAATCCATAAGGCGCTCAATACCCATGCCTGTAAAATCCCCCGCTCCCCCGCCGATGGTGTAAAAAAACGTGTTCACCGAATCAGCAATTGCATGGTACACATCGGTCAATCCATGTCCTCCCCCACGCCAATCGGGGAAAAAACGATTTCCGAGCCACAATCCGCCCGTAGAAAGAAATGATGTTGCGGGCGTAATGATGCCGTCGGTAAGCGCGCCGGCGGCGTAGAGAATTTTGATCGTAGAACCTGCAGGATATGAACCGGAAATGCTGCGATTGAAAAGCGGCGCACTCGGATCATTCAAGAGTGCGCTGTACGTTGTTTGATCAATACCTTCTACGAACAAGTTTGCATCAAATGCGGGATACGAAACCATCGCAAGCACTTCTCCCGTATGTGGATTCATCACCACCACCGATGCACGCTGCACCGGAGCACTTTTTAGTTTTTCCGCAAGCACCTGTTCTATCTTTGCCTGGAGACTAGAATCGAGAGACAATGGTAAGTCTTCCCCTTGGAGAGGGTTTTCCTGCAAAAGGGTACGCAGCACTCCCCCTTGTGCATCAACCTCCACCAACGTCTCCCCATTCTTTCCTCGCAAACGATCCTCAAACAATTGCTCAACACCCTGCTTTCCGATGGTATCAAACGGACGATAACCCAAGCTCTTCTTGTCGATGTATTCTTCGACAGAAAGACCGGACGTGTACCCAAGCACGTGCGACAATGTAGGAATCTTGTTCGTAATGTACGCACGTTCTTCGTTTACTTCGATGTGGACGCCTGTCGGAAGATCAGCTGCAGAGAGATACATGAGTGCGCAGGTATTCGTAAGATGTTCGGCTAAAATAAATTCCGTATCTTTTTTTGTGCGCGCTTCACTCACACGACTCATGACGTCATCAAGCGACAAGCTGCAAGAAATAATAAGCGGAGCGAGTGCATCTTTAATTGCAGTATCTTCTTTGGGCAAAAGCGCGGTATAGGCAAGGAAACGATAGTCAGGATCATTTTGCGCGAGCACTACACCATTGCGGTCGTACAACCTCCCCCGATGCGCAACATCCACAATACTTTGCAAACGATTTTGATCAGCAACCAAACGTAATGTGTTTCCTTCGATGATTTGCAGCTCAGCCAAACGAACACCCATGAAAAAAAAGATGAGTACACAGATGCCTACGCCCAAACGCCTACGCATGCGCTCTTGTTTGTGCGGCGCCTCGGAAGGCAGAAGCTGCTCTTCTTGCTGCTGTTCCACAAAGGAGCGCTCACGTTCGGGGAGCGCATCTGCATATACTTCGGCACCAAAGAGAGATCTTTTTTCACGCATACGGAGAAAACCATCTTCCGCGCAATACATTGCCCAACACATACATGCTTGAAATTTCAAGCAAAAACAGCGCAAGAAAAAGAAGCCACTGCTGCAATCCAAATGAAGGAATGCGTTCCAGAAGAAGCCCCGCAAAAAGAACACCCGCAGCAATGCCCATAAGTACCCGAGATCCGCGTACTGCAAGAAACGTCACGCCCACGTACCACAAACAGGCAACCACCAATAAACACAGTGCAGACGTAAATGCATCCCTCACAAACCACGCAATAGCTGCCTGTAAACATAAACCTACAAATCCCCATTCAAAACCTCCCATGGCGCTCAGCATCACAAAAAGCGCAGCAAGAACGTATGCTTCAAAAAACGTATACGGCGGATGACCCGCCGACGCAAAAAGAAGTGCAACGCCCAACATTGCCACCCCCGTTCCCGTAGAAAGAAGAGAAATTCTTAGAGAAAGAAAACTGTTCATAAAACAGGCAAATGAAGAACCTCGGCTTCCCACCACGCATTTCCATACACCAATGGTTCCATTTTTATGCGATAAAAAGGAGAGGGATCTGCATCAATAACTTCACGTACCGTTCCCAGCACCAAACCGCGGAGCATATTTCCACCCAAGCCACTCGTTACCACCACATCTCCTACATGCACATCGCTTCCCTTGGGAACATACGAAAATTCCATCCACGATCCTCCCGTACCCGAGGCAATGCCAATAGTCGCTTCTTTGTTCGAGACCATCGCAGGAAGAGCACTTGCTTCGTGGGTTACAAGCTGCACGACCGCAAGATCATTTTTTGCCTCAATAACCGTACCCAAAAGAATGCGACCCGTTCCTACCGCTTCACCCACCACAAACGGCTCGCTACTCGCATTCCACACAAGCACATGCTGACCATCTCCTCCGTATGCGCGCGCAACCACCTGTACAGGCAAGTTACGCACCGGACCCGCATCGGTATACAGCAGTGTGCTTACCTGCGCCGCAAGCATTTCTTTTTCTTGCGTGCACACCAAGAGCTCATTCTCTTCAAACGCTTTATTGAGCACAACGTAGCGAAACGCATCACCAATGCGCGTGGTAATGCGTACCACACGTGCTTCGTTGCTCAAGAGCCATCCTCGGGTTACGGGAATTGCACGCAGTGCCGTATACAAAACAAGCGGAAGAATAATTCCGGAAGCAAGCAACAATCTTCGTCCAAGGCCTTCAGGAATGCGAAAGCGACGCGGCATAGTTAGTTGGTATACGACGCATCTTGAGTTGATGGGAGAGCGATTCCCTTGAGCAAGGCATCATCTCCTAACAGCGTTGCGGCGCCTCGCACACTTGCGGTCATGGGATCATCCACAATACGCACGGGAATAGCCGTTTCTCGTGCAATGGTTTTTTCTATACCGCGCAAGAGTGATGTTCCTCCTACAAGAACGATGCCTCGCTCGTAAATGTCGGCAACGAGTTCAGCGGGCGTTGATTCGAGCGTTGCCTTGATGCTGGTGAGAATGACCGCGACATTGCGTTGTAGCGCATCGCGTACTTCTGCCTCTTTGAGAATGATTTGTTTCGGAAGACCGGTCACCAAATGTCGCCCACGTACTTCCATTTCATACGGCGTTCCTGTATCAAGCGTGCTTCCCAAACGCCACTTCACTTCTTCGGCAACTTTTTCTCCGATAAGCAAACTGTATGCATCGCGCACGTACTGCGTGATATTCCGCGTCATTTCCTCACCTGCCACCGAAAGCGTGCGCGACGTTACCACGCCTCCAAGTGACACCACCGCGATTTGTGTCATACCTCCGCCAATATCCACAACCATAGAGCCCACACTATCCATCACGGGAAGCCCAGCACCAATAGCGGCCGCAATAGGACTTTCTACAAGAGTAACCACACGTGCTCCGGCAGAAAGCGCCGCATCTTCAACCGCTTTACGTTCTACTTCGGTTGTTTCAAGCGGAACGGTCATCACCATGCGCGGGCGTGGCAACGGCGTAGGCACATCGGCATGCACACGATCAATAAAATAGCGAAGCATTTTCTCGGTGATTTCAAAATCGGAAATCACGCCCTTCAACATCGGACGAATTACTTGCAAATGCGCAGGCGTTTTGCCAAGCATGTCACGTGCCGACGTTCCCACCGCAACAATAGCTTGGGATCGTGTATTAATAGTAACCAAAGAAGGCTCGTGAATCACGAGTCCTCGATCTTTAACCGCAACACGAGTATGCGACGTGCCCAGATCAACGGCAATATCCTGAGAAAACTTAGCCATCCAGCGCTCGAACATACGTGAAAGTTTGAAGTTTATAGTTGATAGTTTGAAGTGAGTGGATGTTTTTTAGAAATTTCTCAAAAAACAGTAAAAAAACCTTTCACTTCAGCACTACAAACTCTAAACTTCTTTACTCTTTCCCACCATCCCACTTATCCCCGGCGGAGCACGCGCTCAACATGGCGCTCTTCCCACAATAAAAGGACGAATTCGAGGACGCCGATAGCAACAAATGCGAGGAAAAAAAGTGCAGGCGAAAAGAACGCACTTGCAAGGGCAATACAACCCGCAATAACAATCAATCCCAAAAATGTCCCCTGACGCAACGAGCGTACCAACACGCGCAAAATCCCCGCCTCATCGTGCGCCTCTACTTTTCGCGACCTTATAAGTGTACCGAGCGTTGCGGTAAGCCCCGTAACCATGAAAAATAAGGTGAGATAAAAAGCAAAGAATCCAAACATTCCTGCAGAAAAAGGATTTACACTGAGCAAAATAACACACCAGCCAATACTTGCGGCGCAAGTGCCGGTGAGGAGAATGAGAAGGTATTCGCGAAGAGACATAAGTGGGGGGAAGTTTGAAGTTTATAGTTTATAGTTTGAAGTGAGTGGATGTGGTGTTTTATTTGTGAAAGACAGCAGACTACAGACGGCAGATAGTGAAGTGATGATAAGGAAAACTACCTTTCACTTCAAACTATAAACTTATAACTTCAAACTCTCTCACAGTATACGCTTCCACGCCTCGGGGCGGAGGACGCACTGTGCATGCAGTGTAAGTGCGGGAAAATGAGCAATAAGCGCTTGGCACACCGCGTCCGCAACACCCTGCGCATCAAATCGCGCTGCAGCGTTTTTACACGCAAACGTAATCGTACTGTCCGCATAAGAAAGCACGATAAGATCATGCTCAAGCGGCGTTCCGGTAATAATACGCATCAATTCTTCTTGCGCCGTTGCAACAATATCGTGCGCCGTTAATTGCGCCTTAATGCCATGTCGCTTTGCAAACGACGAAAGCATGTTACTAATGGGGCGGGGGTTTTTCATAAACATCAAACGTCGTTCTTTTTTTCCGAAAAAAATGAATCTTTACCAAAGAGAAAATTCACAATAATCCATGCAAGACCAAGAACTTTAGTCATACTGTCGGCAACAAAAACAGGAACCATCCACTGACTATCAAAAGACATCCAATGAATTCCTAATAAAAACATGACTATCACATCTGAAATCACAATAAAAAGAATGCATCGAAGAATCCATTTCGACCAATCTCTTCGCATGTCTATAATATTTTTTCGCTCTTCTGCCTGTAATTTGAAAAGAAGACTTCTTCGATCCAATTCAAATGCTCGTTCTGATACGGAAATATGATTATCAACAGCTTCTTTATGTGCTAAAAGAGCTAGTGCCTTTTCCTGGGTTATCTCCATAACCAAGACTAAACCTTTGTGAAAAACTTCATCCTATGCCTCATTGCCTCTTTAGAAACTCCAAAAATACCGGCCAACATTTCTAAATTATCTTTATCTAAATGATATTTTTTCATCGTTTCTCTCAAAAGAACATCCGGCATAAGTAAATACGCGGCAAAAGCGTTGGCTTCTTTCTCTTCGTCAGTTGTTTCTATATTTGTATTTCTTAACAAGACTCCGTATTTATTAGGCGCATGTCCTAAAATAATGTGACCCAATTCATGAGCCACCGTAAAACTTTGACGATAAACAGGGTCTTCTTGATTGACAAATATTTCTCTTGTTTCGGGTCTTGTCACACCGGCCACGTTGCTCAGTTCTCCTTTTGAAGGAAAAAATTTAATAATGTACTGTAATTTTTCAGCAATTTCAAAAACAGGAACAACGGGTTCGGTAATGTCATTTGCTAATATTATTTTCTCAGCTTCTTTCTTTGCTCGTTCAAAATTTGCCTTGGACATATTTTTATATTCAAGACTTATAAAATCATTATACTTGATATCGACGTGGCGTCCAGATGTTTTTTCACCCCAATTTCGCAGCCGGACAAATGTCTTTAAAGTCACAATGCTTGCACACTCGTTCGCTGGGCGTAGGAGCAAAATCTGATGCCTTGAGTTCGTTGACGGTATCGACGATCATATTCCGCAATTTTTCTTTTTCCTTTTCTGTAGGCGTAAACGAAACCGTAGTGCCATTTTCAAGATAATAGTACGTGAGCTTGACGATGGCGAGTGGCGGATTGAAACATTGCTCAGCAGCGAGAGCATAGATGATAAGTTGACGCTTGTCGTCCCAGTTTAATTCATCCTTGGGAACACCGGTTTTGTAATCAATAATTTCGTAACCGCCTTCAACGGCATCAATGCGATCAATACGGCCCTTGAGCACCACGTCCTCAACACGCAAATGAAATCCGCACTCAAGCTTCCAGGGTTTTGGCGGCTCTGCACGCACCTGTTCGTAAAATGTTTTGCAAATTTCCCTTCCCTTTTCGCGATACTCTTCTTTTACTTCAGGCGAGGGATACCATTCATCGATAAACGTCTCCTCGTATATCTTAAGAAGCGTTGCAAGTGTTGGGATTTTTATCTGCATTTCTGCTTGAAGATCTTGAAGCTGCTCAAGATACTTTTGCAATGTTCCATGCATGGTTTGCCCAAACGAAAACTGATGTTTTCCAAACGTCGGGATCTTCAACAAATGCGCATATTTGTATTGCAGTGGACACGTGGTAAACGCCGCAATTTGTGAAAAACTCATCTCTTCGGGAAGGGTGAGAAGCGCGCGTTGTTCTTCGGTGCGAGATCCTGAGCTCTGCGAAGGATCCTCTCGATTTCCCTCATCACGCATCCGATCCTCTAACATCATCTCTTTCCTCTTCTCCGGTCGCATCTTTTCTAAATCAAGTTCAACTAAAAAACGTGATGGTTTGCGCGCACGTGCTCCCCCGTAATCATCTGCCGAAAGCAAAAATAATCCTTCTTTTGCGCGTGTCATGGCAACGTAAAACAAGCGGCGCTCTTCAGCTATGTGATCATCAAGTTCGGGAATGGAAGGCACCAAGCCCGGTGGCAAAGGCAACGACTCTGAACGAGAAACCGAAGGAAAGCGCTGTTCAACAAGATTTACCACAAACACATATCTGAACTCCAAACCCTTTGCGCTATGTGCCGTCATAATCTGCACAACATCCGGCCCAACCTCTTCATCTTTTGGAAGCGAGCCCTCTTCTCCCGCTTCGCGCTCAGCGTTAAACTCTTCTAAAAAGAGAGAAAGCGATGCCTCGCCTGGATTCAATTCAACAAATCGTTTCAATCGACCCAAAAACTCTTCTACATACTGAAACTGTTCTTTCTGCACCATTTCTGGCAAACCCTTAATGTCGCCAAGCAGTCCGGACTTTTTTACAATCTCGACAAATATTTCTGTCGCAGAACACCGACGATTCTTTTCAGCAAATGCCTTTTGCATCTCCAAAAATTCAAGCAATCTCCCCCGTCCTTCAAGACTCACGCCAAACGTTTCACTGCTTCTTTGCATCGCGTCAGCAAATGAATATGCTTTTTTACGAATGACCGAAAGAAGCTCATGAACATCTTGCGGCGAAATGCCCAAGCGAGGATGCGTAAGAATGCGATACCACGCAACGTTATTCAGTGGATCAACGGTGATGCGCAGATATGCGAGCAAGTCGATAATAAGCGGCTTCGTGTACAAGCCCGACGAAGAAGCATGCACATACGGAATGCCGTAGCGATCAAACGTCTCAAGAAAAGGTGCGAGCGGATCATGTGCACGCGAAAGAATGCAAAAATCTTCCCAACGTGCACTTCCCGCAGTAACACGTGCAATAATTTCGTGCGCTACCGCTTGCACCTCATCTTGCAACGTGTTCGCATGAATATGTGTCACAAATCCCTCATCCTCCTGATGTGATCGTAACTCTTTTGAGATGCTCTCGCTCACTTCCAGGCGATGTGGATCATTTTTTCTAATCAACCGATACGCCGCATCAAGCACCTGCTTTCCGCTGCGATAATTATCCGTTAATACAAAACGCTGGCACGTAGGAAAATCCGTTCGAAATTGCAAAATATTCGCAAGCGCTGCGCCGCGAAATTTGTAGATGGACTGATCGTCATCGCCCACCACGGTAATATTCCCCGCTTCTCCTGCAAGCTGTTTTACAATGGCGTATTGGATAGAGTTTGTATCTTGAAATTCATCCACGATCACATATTTGTACTGCGTTTTGTACAACGCCAAAATATTCGGACGCTGCGCAAACAATTGCTGCACACCAAGCAGCAATCCACCAAAATCAATGGCACTTTCTTCTCCCAAAATCTTTTCGTACAAGCTATACGCTCCGGCAAGTTCTTTCCACTTCGTAAGCTCTAAACGCTCTTCAACGGGAAGATTGGCAAACGCTTCGGGAGCTCCTCCTGCTTTTTCTTGCCACAGATGTTCTACATGCTGCGCATACTGTTCGGGCGTAATACCTTCATCTTTACACCGCGAAAAATGCTTCAGCATTTCACGCAAAAACTTGGTGGGATTTCCCCGCGGGCGAAAATAATCAAGTTCAAATCTTTTGAGATGCTTCCGCAGCAAAAGCCATGCATCAATCTCACTTAAAATGCGCATGTTCCCCGGAAATCCCATCTCAAGCCCATGTCGGGCAAGCACGCGTTCGCAAAACGCGTGAAACGTAGAAATACTCGTGTCCACGTAGCCAATCGGTAACAGCCGATCCACGCGTTCCTCCATTTCTCGCGCTGCCTTCTCCGTAAAGGTTAACGCCAAAATTTCATCAGGCTTTGCTTTTTCTTCTGCTAAAAGCCACGCAATCCTTCGCGTAATCACGGTCGTCTTCCCCGTTCCTGCGCCCGCAATAATCATCTGCGGCCCATCCGGCGCCGTAATCGCCGCCTTTTGTACGTCATTCACGTCAGCGAGCAAAGATTCTTTCCAAGATTCAAACATATGCTCCCCATGGTACACGAATCGTAAAAATGTTGCTTTTTTGCTAAAAATCGCTAAGATGCTCGTGCCTATCACACACAAGGAGGCAATCGTGCTGATGAATATCCAAAGGTTTCCCGTCTGGAAAATCGTCCAAGTCGGCGAGTTCGACAACATTCACGATCTCATCGCAGTCGCAGTAGGCGAAGACATCGTCATCGATGATGACGCCTTCGAAGTCGTTGAAAATCTGTCAACGTCACCCGAACGGAAATTCATCCGGATTGCGATCGTGTATCCGGGAAACAACCTCGGACTGGACGCCGAGCACTGTTCCCGCGAAGAGATCTACGCAGCGGCCCTTGAGGCAGGGTTCCAGTTCTGCGAGGACGAACTCCCCCTCGCACTGCGCAGGGAGTGGGTTGATCAGCTCTCTCGGGAAACGGTATTCGTTGGTACGCCGATCATACAAAAAGATGAAAAAATCGTGGTCTTCGTACTCAGGCAAGAATTCGAGCAGAGCTTGCTGCGTGTACTTTTCTTCGAAGAAGAACTCGGCTTCAACTTCGACCCCACAATCCCCTGGGCCTTCGTCCTCCCGGATCCCGAACCGCCCACCGCTCCGTGACCCCATTCGCTCCCCCGCGCCGCATGCGTGGGGTTTTGTTTTAAGAAGCTGCCTCAACAAACAACGACAACGTATCCGCATACATAAACCAACATCCGTAGATAGTCATTGCAACAAGAAGAACGCCGGCAATACGCGCGCTCCACATGTCGTACGGTTGTGCATCAGCCTCGCTCCATGCGGTGAGCATACGAGAGGAAATAGAATAGGTTGCATACAGCAACACGAATACTGCAACGCAAGCAATAATAGGCATCATTTGAACGCCGTATCCAATACTGAGCGCATACGGCACAAACAACGGACTTAAAAACGGAACCGCGATACACAACGCAACCGCATATTTTTTTACTCCAGGTTTCCACCACGTCTGACGTGGCCACCATGCGCCGCCATTAGTAATCAGGAGAAGTGTTCCGAGCAACACAAGAACAACAAGCATCATCAACGCAGGAATAGCGCCCGCAGGACCAAAGGCTAATGACATCAAGATCATTGCAGAAAGAAGCACCGTAACCGTATCAGCAAGGGATTGTTTTGATCGAAGATACTCAAGGAGTGTAAGAGCTGCAAACAATGTAAATAACAAGAAGATCTTTTCTACCAGCGCATCTGCGACTCCTTGCATCTCTGCCCACGCTACAAGCGTAAATAGATGCGGGAATAATACTACGGGCAAAAATATGCGGAGCACCAAACGATGTCCCTTGGGAAGACTCACGATGCCTTTGCGGTACCATCCCATAGCAGGAAGCAAACCCATGCACCACATACTTGCGAAACAAATAAACACAATGCCAAAAATCGTCAGCATCTCCATGCCGCCTAGATCTACTGGACGTACTTCAGTGAGTGTAAACATGAGACGGTCAGTTGCACGATACACTTGTATAAGAAGGATGGTGACGCCTACAGCAAAGACAAGAAGCGCTCCGCCAAGCCCCATAATAAGCATACGCACACGGTGCAACACTTCAGGTGCGATGCGGAACAATGTTCCCAAACTTACCGAAGTAATGGTCAACAAAAGTCCCAAAAACACTACAGGTAGCGCATTCGTCAATAACATGAGCAATACTCCCGCAAACGCACTTACAAGCGTCACGTTCCGCACGCAAAACAACGGACGCGTTCCCTCCCCTTTTTCAAAACTCGCACCCCACCACAATACAAATGCAACAACTCCCACCATCCAACTGAGCGCCAGAGGGATAAGAAGCAATCCGCGAAGGCGATCAACCATCACCAATCCGTACACCGCCGAAGAAGAAACACCATCAATTGCGGGCACGGCAAGTGCAAGAAGTGCAAGCGCAGTGAGCACTGCGTTTACCACTACAAGCGATCGTAAACGTTTTTCATGAAAAGGAAAGACGGAAGAAACACCCGACCAAAGAAGCAGTATGGCAACAAGAAGAAAGTTCATACTAAAAAAGAACAATAAAAGTTACGACAAACAAGAGTATCAGCAACAATGCACTTTCTTTTCCATTCATACGAAGAGATCGGTCTTCCCAGGAACGAAGTGATGCATCAAGGGTGTCTATGCTATTCGTGACTGACGTTCGTAGTGTGCGGATCGTTTGAGGAACTCGATAATGCGCGTCTATCCACGATAAACCTGCACGTATCGGACGTGCAAAATATTCCCAAAGAAGTGGCTTGTATTTCTTCATCACGCCACAAAGAACAACGATAAGTAAACCGCCCACGCACAAAATCCAAGGCGTAAACGAAAACGTTGTTGCACCAAAAACGAAATCAATTTTTGCATCTGGAATGTCGCCTCCGATGGTTGTGCCAAGAAGCGCAAGCATCTGTGCAAAAAAGACGCCTCCTGCAAGCAAAAGGAGTGATTGAACGATACCCGAGAATGCAAGGGAGGAAAGACGAACTTCTTGCATCATCAATTTCCTGCCCATGAACATGAATGTGAGAAGTGTGAAAATGGCAAGAAGAGTCAGATAGAGTCTTTCAATGGTTCCTACCGCTTGTCCAAGCGAGAAAAATCCTCCCAGTAAAAGGATTGCTCCCATGCCCATAAACGTACCCGGCAATGCACTCCGCATAAAAATGCTTGTTCTCTTTGCCCAACTTCCAAAAACGGTAGGCCATATTACCGAAACATCCGCAACAATACCCGCAGCAGCAACCGCCAATCCGCCAAATAAGAAACACTGAACGGCAGTGATGTTTTGCATCTGTACCGCAATCATCGTCAGCGGCACACTCATGAAAAGAATGTATACCGAAGATCGCGCAATAGTGTGCGCACGCACAGTACGTGCTTCATGAAGCGCAAGCAAAGTCGCAACAATACTCACCATCGTAAGCAACAATGCAGGAGCACTTCCCAAGAAAAAAAGACACAAACGCAACACCACGTACACCGGAATGAGCAGATAGGCGCCTTCAAGATGTCGGATACTCCACAGCGATCCTCCAAAAAGCAGAAGAAGTGCGAGCAGAATCATGGACGAAGGCAGTTGCGAAGAAACACTCGCCACAATGGTCATGTCCGCAAGAAAAGCTCCCCCGGAAAGAAGCAAAATACTCAGCATGATTGCGGTCATGCTTGCAAGAAAACAGAGCCACTCTTTCGGCACAACATTTTTTACACTGCACACCAACGCAATAACCAACCACCCCACGAGCGTAAGGGGCGTTGCCGCAGAAAGCACACCACACACAACAACTCCGACAAGAAGTCCATTTTTCAGTGCACGAGAAGAACCTTGAAGAAAGGTTATAAGGAGCACTGCCGCAAGGATTACCCCAAACACTGCGGCAAAACGATCAATATACAGCACTCCAGAAAAAAGTAAGGGGAGCGTTCGAGGAAAAATGCTTGGCGCAATCCCCTCCTTCAAACCTGTCGCAATCTGCGCTAAAAGCCATCCCGTCTTTACTGTAAATATCGAGGCTAATATCGACAAAACGATGTATCCTGCTCTTTTTACAGATTCACGCATATGCTGCATATTCTTTCAAAATACTTTCTTATCTTTTTCTTTTAAGAGCAACTTTATAGCGCGCCAATTCGCGTTCAAGTGCTGCTGCTGCAGATGCGTAGGCAACGTCATCTCCTGCGCGCACATCTTTGAGCGCAGCGTCCGCAGCGTCTTTCGCTTTTTCAATAGCTTCGAGCGTCAGCTCTTCCGAACGTTCCGCGGTATCTGCAAGAATCGTGATCGCGTTATGTGCAACACGTAACACGCCGGTAGACACCGCAAGAAGGATCTCCTCATTCGACGAAGAGATAACCCGCATTTCTCCCGGTGTAAGAAGTGCCGTGAGCTCAGCATGTCCCGGAAGAAGCGTAATCTCCCCTTCTTTCGTTGAAACCGAAATCTTCAGCGCCTCGCCTTCCGCAACGGTTCGTTCGGGAGTGATGATTTTGTATTTGAGCATATTGTGAAAGTGTGAAGTTGGAAGTTATTAGTTTGAAGTGAGTGGATGCTGTCTGTAATCTGTTATCTCAAAGGAACTACCTTTCACTTCAAACTCTTAACTAATAACTTCAAACTACCACCTCATCTACTCCTCCCTTCATATAAAACGCCTGTTCGGGCTTGTCATCATGCTTACCTTCCAAAATTTCCTTAAATCCACGAACCGTTTCAGCAAGAGGAACATACTTTCCTTTACTTCCCGTAAACTGCTCTGCAACGTGGAAGGGTTGCGAAAGGAACTTTTGGATTTTACGTGCGCGTGCAACAGTGCGTTTATCATCTTCGGACAATTCATCCATACCAAGAATAGCGATGATATCTTGAAGATCCTTGTAACGCTGCAAAACCTTCTGCACACCGCGCGCTACATCATAGTGCTCTTGACCAACAATGTTTGCATCAAGAATGGTGGAAGATGAATCGAGCGGATCAACTGCAGGATAAATCGCAAGCTCAGCCATGGCACGAGAAAGCACCACCGTGGAATCGAGGTGAGCAAAGGTGGTTGCAGGAGCTGGATCGGTAAGGTCATCAGCCGGAACGTATACGGCTTGAATAGACGTGATGGAGCCTTTATTTGTAGACGTAATGCGCTCTTGAAGCGAGCCCATTTCCGTTGCAAGGTTTGGTTGATATCCCACCGCCGAAGGAATACGACCAAGAAGCGAGGAAACTTCAGAACCCGCCTGGGTAAAGCGGAAAATGTTGTCGATGAACATGAGCACATCGCGATTTTCATCGTCACGGAAATATTCAGCCATGGTTAAACCGGCAAGCGCAACGCGCGCGCGAGCTCCTGGCGGTTCATTCATCTGGCCAAACACCAGCACGGTTTTATCAAGCACGCCCGACTCTTTCATTTCCATGTACAAATCATTTCCTTCACGCGTACGCTCTCCCACGCCCGCAAACACCGAATATCCACCGTGCTCTTTTGCGATGTTGTGAATAAGCTCTTGAATGAGCACCGTTTTTCCCACGCCTGCACCTCCAAACAAACCGGTCTTTCCACCTTTTAAAATAGGACAAATAAGATCGACGACTTTAATACCCGTTTCAAAAACTTCCGCCTTTGTTGCTTGATCCTTAAAATCTGGCGCTGCACGGTGAATGCCGTCCAAGCGCTTTGTTTTTACTTCTCCCAGTCCATCAATCGGCAAACCAGTCACATCCATCATGCGGCCGAGGGTTTCTGGACCAACCGGAACAGAAATAGGCTTTCCCGTTGCCGTCACTTCTGCACCGCGCACCAAACCATCGGTTGCGCCCATGGCAATTGCGCGTACTACTCCTCCCTCAATATGCTGCGCAACTTCGCACACCAACGTTTCCTTTCCATTTTGCAGCGTAAGCGCCGAAAGAAGCGCAGGCATTTCTCCCTCGAAACGTACGTCGATAACCGGTCCAATAATTTGTGTAAGAGTTCCCTTCATATGATAGAGTTTGAGGTTTGAAGTTGTTAGTTTGAAGTGAGTGGAGGTTGTGTTTTGTTTGTCATCCCGACCCTTCCTATCGTCAGGGCAAGCTTCGGAGGGATCTCCCTGGCATACTCATACTAAGATGCCTCTTAACGTCGAAATGACACGACCTTTTATGCATTCTTTTGCATATCTTGAATGATGAGCTTTCCAAGAAAAAGCAATATTCCGTCAATAATCCACGTACGTACATCATTTGCGGCAGAAACAGGAGAAACAACAGAACCGTTAAAATCAATGTCATACGTAAAAGGGCCGAGCACATTCAAACGCCCTCGTTCAATCGCCTCCTGTTGATGCGGACTTTCGGGATAGTACCATGAGATGTCGTACGAGCTGTGATTAAGAAGCAATCCCACGGCAACTAAAAAGATAATTGCAGCGATGTGAAGATTCTTTTTTGTTTTTGGTTGCATAGTTTTACTCACTCTCCAGCGCCGACTTTCCTCCGCTGATCTCGGCAATTTCTTGCGTGATCGCTCCCTGACGGGCTTGGTTATAGGTAAACGTGAGTGATGAGAGCATGTCCGAAGCGGCGTCGGAAGCGTTTTTCATGGCCATCATGCGTGCGGCATGTTCACTTGCAACAGATTCAAGCAACATTTGCCAGAGCAGTGTTTCCGCAAGCGCAGGAAGTGTTGCATCGAGCACGTCTTGTGCAGAAGGTTCGAAAATGATGTCGGGAAGCGTCGTGGTGGCGGGTTTAAAACCCGCCCGTACGAGATCGGGCACTTCTTCTGCTCGACGAAGCGGCAATAATGTATTCACCGCTGGCACTTGTGAAACTCCAGAAACGAAATCGGTAAAGAGCACACGAACTTCTCGATACGTTCCTTCAAGGAATCCGCTGAGCGCCATCTGTGCAACCGGGAGAAGATCGGCAAGTGCAGGATTATTTGAAAGAGCCGGGAAACGTGCAATGACATTTTTTCCTAAACGCTGCAGTCCGTCTCCCCCTTTCTTCCCAACCGCAATAACATCAAGCTCATCATTCGCAATATCTTTCAACGTATCTCGAGAAAAGCGTAACAAGTTTGCATTCAAACCTCCGGCAAGTCCGCGATCAGAAGAGAGAACAAGCACAAGCGTTTTCTTTGCTTCGGGATGTACGCGCAAAAGTGTATGCGTTACGCCCTCCGGCAAACGCGCGAGTGCGTCGCCAATCGTTTGCTCAGCCGTTTGTGCGTACGTTCTGCTTTTAAGCGCCTGCGCAATGGCTTTGCGCATCTTTGAAGCAGCCACAAGCTCCATGGCTTTGGTTATTTTGCGTGTATTTCGTACGGACTTCATCCGTAACTTGATAGCTTTTTTATTTGCGGCCATATGAGCATGCAAGCGTGAGTTGGGCTAGTGGGGCTAGTAGGCTAGGTAATTACGAGGTAACTGAGTTTCTTACCTAGCCCGCCTAGCCAAACTAGCCTACTTTTGCTTATTCGCATTAAACTTCTCAACAAAGTCTTTTACATACATTTCAAGCTCACTCTTCACATCTCCACTCACATCTTTTGTTTCGGTAATGCGCGCAAGAAGTGCAGCGCCCGTTCCCTTCATGCTCTCTAAAAGCGCATGCTCAAATGGCATCACTTCTTCAACTTCAAGACCATCCATATATCCGTTGTTGAGTGCAAAGATAACCACCGACTGCTCCGCAAACTTGAGCGGCGCATACTGCGGTTGCTTCATCACTTCCATTGCGCGGCGACCACGAGCAATTTGCTTGCGCGTCGCTTCATCCATATCGGTTGCAAACTGCGCAAACGCTTCAAGTTCACGATACTGCGCCAAATCAACTTTCAACGTCTTCGCAACATTCTTCATTGCCTTCGTTTGCGCCGCAGAACCCACACGAGAAACCGAAAGACCCACGTTCAATGCCGGACGCTGACCTTTGTAAAACAAATCACTCTCCAAATAAATCTGACCATCGGTAATAGAAATCACGTTGGTTGGAATATATGCGGATACATCGCCTCCTTGTGTTTCAATAATCGGAAGTGCAGTAATGGACCCTCCACCATGTTCTTCATTCACCCGTGCGCTGCGCTCCAAAAGACGAGAGTGCAAATAAAACACATCTCCCGGATACGCCTCGCGTCCTGGGGGGCGACGAAGCAAGAGCGAAATTTCGCGATACGCCCATGCGTGCTTTGAAAGATCATCGTACACAATAAGCACATCTTCACCCTTTGCCATAAAGTACTCCGCAAGTGCACAGCCAGCATAGGGCGCAAGGTATTGCATTGCCGCAGGATCAGATGCTCCTGCAAGAACGATGGTTGTGTATTCCATTGCGCCGGCATCTTGCAAACGTTGCATGAGCTGCGCAACCTTAGATTCCTTCTGACCAATCGCAACGTAAATGCACTTCACGTTCTCACCTTGTTGATTCAAAATAGTATCAATAGCAATGGCCGTTTTACCCGTTTGACGGTCACCAATAATCAGTTCGCGTTGTCCACGACCAATGGGGATGAGTGCGTCGATCGCCTTGATACCTGTTTGCATCGGCACGCCAACCGCTTTACGCGCCATAACACCCGGGGCGATTTTTTCAACCGGAGCAAACGTTTTGGTAACAATTTCTTCCTTTCCATCAATCGTTTCGCCAAGCGGATTGATAACACGACCAACACACGCATCTGCAACAGGAATTGAGAGAATACGACCCGTGCTTTTTACCGTGTCTCCCGCCTTTACTCCAGCAGAATCTCCCAAAATCATGGCACCTACAACGCCTTCTTCAAGGTTAAGTGCAACACCTACAATGTTCCCCGGAAAAAGCACCATTTCTTGGCTCATCACCGTTACTAATCCGCTGATACGCGCAACACCATCAGCAACCGAAAGAACGGTGCCAACATGCTCTTCCTGAACTCCCCCGGAAAAAGAAGCAAGCTCTGCGCGCAAGATGTCTAAGATGTCTGTTTTTTTTGTAATCATAGGTTTTTTAGTAAAAAAGAGTTTCGTCATGCCGGACACCGATCCGGCCTGCCTGTCCGGTAGGCAGGCATCCATCGTATCTTGTAAACTATGGATCCCGGGTCGAGCCCGGGATGACGAGCAATCTAGACACCCATAAGGCTCTTCTTCATTCTCTCAAGAGTACCAATGACTGAGCTATCAAGAATACGATCGTCCATACGGACTATTGCTCCACCGATGAGGCGCGGATCAATGACGGCGTGTACTTCTGCGCTTGGGAGTGCTTCGGCAATTTTTTCTTTCATTGCTGCAGGAACACGGTGCGCGGTAACCAGAGATATTTCGCGAGGACCAAACAGGTCGGACCATACATGCTCAAGACTCCGGAGAAATGCATGCGATTCCGGAAGCTTGTGCATGCGTTTAAGCTCGGCAAGAAAAGGAGTTATAGCTGCTTCGCGATCTTTTTCGGGCAATCCTTGCAATGCGCGAAGAAGTGCACGACTGATGTTTATTATTTCTCGTTTCTTCATAGCTTACGTCATCTTGCGAATCACTTCTTCTGCAAGCGATTGGGACTTCTTTTCGGTAATTGCTTCGCCAAGCACTTTTGCTGCAGCATCAAGTGCGATGCCTACAATTTCCTTGCGCATCGCAATCAGCATGGCATCGTGCTCTTGGGCAAGCTGCGCTTTGCCTTGCGTAATAACACGCTCCACTTCTTGCTTTGCCGCAGCAACCATTTCTGTTTTTCGTGCTTGTGTTTCTTCGATGGACTTCCGCGCAAACGCATCAGCCTCTTCGCGTGCAAAGCGCAAGATATCTGCCTTTTCTTTTTCTGCATCTTGCAAACGCTTCGTTACCAAATCGGCATCTCGTACGCTCTTCTCAATTTTCTTTTCGCGTGCATCAAGCGTTGCCAAAATAGGCTTGTACGCAAACTTCCACAAAACCAACAATACTAAAAGAAAGTTGACGAGCTGTGCAACAAAAATATCACTGCGCAATCCAAAAGTTCCTACAACGCCCGCAATGCCCGAAGCTTTTTCTTCTGGAGCTTCGGTGTGTGTGGTGGCCACGTCGGACGTGGTGGGAGCCTCGGGAAGTGTAGTTGGCTCTGCAACGATGGCGAGGTAGTGGGAGGTTTGTTGATAGGGCATAGAGTTGATAGTTTCAGATCCTCTTCCCTCTTTCCGTGTGTATACACCGAAAGAGCGGGAGAAGACCTCTCTTTATTTACAAAGAGAACGCAATAATAAGTGCGTAAATAGCAATTGCTTCTGCAAATGCCATACCAAGAAGCATCGGCGTATTCATTTCCTTCTTTGCTTCTGGGTTACGTGCAATACCTTCCATTGCACCGCGACCAATAAGACCAATAGCAAGTGCGGGCATCATACCGCCAAGTGCGATCGTAAGACCCTTCATGAAAAGTGACATTGTTTCTGCATCCATACAATAAAATTAATGATCGTGGGATTCTGTGGCAATGACAAGAAACACCAAAACCAGCGTTGAGAAAACCGTTGCCTGAATAAAACCTACTAACAACTCAAGGAACATAAACGGAATAGGAACCACAAACGACACAAGTCCAAGCATCACACTAATAAGCACCTCACCTGCAAACACATTTCCAAACAAACGCAACGAAAGTGAAGCAACTTTTGCAAACTCGCTGGCAATTTCGATAATTCCTACAAAGAACTCAATAACTGCGGTAAGCACAGCCATCGGCCCGTGAGGAATTGCACGAAAGATACCACGAATGTTAAAAAACTTGCTTCCGTAATTGATCAAACCCTGCATGCGGATCCCTGTAAACTGCACGTATCCCAAAGAAAGCACGGCAAGCGCCAATGTCATGTTGAGATCTGCGCCAATTGGGCGTAACAGCGGCAAAAGCTCTACACCCTCATGCCCTACGCCCCACACCCCAATCGTTCCCGTTCCCGGCATAAGGCCGATCCAATTGCTAAAGAGCAAAAAGAAAAAGATAGTTGCCACAAGCGGGAAAAAAGCCCGAGACTTTTTTCTATCACTCGTAACACTATCCATTTGCTCCAAATACCACACCACGGCAGCTTCTAATACATTATGAATTCCGCGAGGAATAAGTGCACCTTTTCTTTGCGATGCCACAAACGCAACTCCCACAAAAAAGAGCACTGCAATCCATGCGTTAATCATGGAATTTGTTACCGGAAAACCGGCAACCGAAAACAGCGTTTCTGCGGCAAGTGCTGCGGGTGCAAACTGCAAAAGGTCACTTCCTTGGCGTTTCATCATAAGATCAGAAAAAACCGGTGCGAGTATACCTCAGCCTTTCACCCAAAGCAAGATTTTGTTGCGCAATGTGTGTATGGATTTTTCTCAAGATGTGTCGACAAGGTATTTGAGACCTCCGTCATGCCGGACCCCGATCCGGCATCCATCGTTTTCTCATCAGGACATTCTTTTTCTCCGCTAATATAAGCCTTTTTCATTGACAAAAGGGCTATTTTTTGTTATACTTAATCTTGTCACTTCAGTTCAAAAACCTCCCACCGGAAGGTAAAATGGGAAACGGTCGCCTTACCTGCGTAGAAGTGATCGTGCTTTTTTTGATCCTCGCATGTTTCGGACCGCTGGCGTTCGACGTCGCGTTCCGAATGCTGGAAAGAGAAAGAAGAAAGATCCGACTTTTAAACGAACTCAAAAATGTGCTACCTTAATAAAGGTCACATCACTTCACGGAGGAAATCATGAAAGAACAGCACGGGGTAGTCATCGTAATCCACCCGATTCTCAAAATCGGGGAACGGATTGATCTCAGTCAGCTCGGAAAAAGAGCCTATGACTTCGTAATCAGGCTGGCAGAAAGCCTCGAGGAGGGAATGAGGACTCTTGAAGAGCAGCTCTCCCCTGTAGAACTCGTTCTGGTGGATGAAAGACTGGCTCGAACCGATCAAATGAGCCGCCTCAGGCGGTTCATTGATGAACAGTGGCCCACTCCCAGAATAGTCGTTGCGCGGACGAGGGAAGATCTTCTCGAGGATGGCAAACCGCTGCCGTGTGCGATCGCGTGGGATGCGGCCCCTGACTAATTAGAGAGAACATCCGTCCGTAACCGTCGTCGAGCTCGTCCCCAAGCGTGGGACGAGCTCGCTGTTTTTTTGGTGAAGTTTAAAGTTGAGAGTTATTAGTTTGACCACGTCGTTCGCGAACGACGTGGTTGAAGTGAGTGGATGTTTTTATTGAGTAGATCTTTATACAAGACTAATGCACATCAGTCCATGCATCTTTGTGAGAAATAACTTTTTTAGACTGCACTACACGTTCTTCTACAATACTTAAAAGTTGTATATCTTCTTCAACTTCTAAAGCTACACGAAGAGAAAAATTGATAGGTTGTTTTTGCGTGGGCATATATAATAAATTGAAACTTTTTAAACATGAAGTGAATAGCAAAGTGATATGACAAGTGGGTGCGATAGGCCCTTCGCTGTCGCTCAGGGTCTTTCGCGTCGCAGTCATCAGTCATGCATTCACTACTCATATCTCAGCGCCTCAATCGGATCGAGTTTTGCGGCGCGTTTTGCGGGATACCAACCGAAGATGACACCAACGACTGAAGAGACGACAACCGATGCAACGATAGCTTCGGGAGGAATAATCACCATCCACCCATCAACCACCTGCGAAAGAATCGCACCGATGATGAGCGATAATCCTACTCCCAGCAACATTCCCATAATTCCTCCCGAAACCGTAAGAAAAACTGCTTCAACAAGAAATTGCCGAAGCACTTCTTTTGACGTTGCGCCAATCGCTTTGCGCAATCCAATTTCTTTTGTGCGTTCGGTTACCGAAACAAGCATGATGTTCATAATGCCGATGCCGCCGACGACAAGAGAAATTGCCGCAATAGATGCAAGGAGAAGCGTGAGCGCAGAACCGACCACGCCAATCGTTGCAGCCGCATCTTCTTGGCTGGATACCGCAAAGTCATCTTTTGCTAAATCGCCTTCGGGGTTATCAAGATTGTGTGCGTCGCGCAAAATCCAGCGTGCTTCATCTTCTGCAGTGTCGATATCTGTTGTTGCACGTGCAGCAATGTACGAAAGATAATCCGAACCCACCACGTTACGCAATGCGGTGGTAACAGGAATGTAAATCTGCACATCAAGATTGGTAAAAAACCTACTTCCCTGCTCGCCAAGTACACCAATAACTTTATAAGAACCGTTCTTGAAGTTTACTTTTTGACCAACTGCATCCGCATCACCAAACATATCATCAGCAGCATCAAATCCAAGTACTGCAACATTGGCATAGCTTTCTACATCGGCAGTATCAATAAAACGACCGCTGATAACGGTTGCAGGAAATACTTCGAGCTGATATTCATCAACACCGACAACATTCGTAAAAAAACTCACGTCCCCTCCATTCACCGTAGTATTTGTGATCGTCTGAGCAGAAACAAAAGAAAACGGACCACGACGACGGAGGGCATCAACATCATGCAGCGTAATCGTTTGCTCAACAAAGGGACTTGGAGGACCACCTTCGGTATCTCCTGCGCCAGACTCAACAAAAATTTGGTCAGAACCAAGATCCGCTACTTGATGCAAAATTAATCCTTGCGCACCTTGTCCAATCGACAGCATAAGAATGACTGCCGCAATACCAATAACAATACCGAGCACGGTGAGTACCGAACGAGATTTATTTCGCGCAAGAGATTGCAGGGCGGATTGGATGAGATCGTTGGATTGCATAAGTGAGTTTCGTCATGCCGGACACCGATCCCTCGGCCGTTGGCCTATGGGCAGGCCGGCATCCATCGTTTTTAACTGTATCTTTCTTGATGCGATGGATCCCGGGTCAAGCCCGGGATGACGACCTTCCGTCTCCTTCCATAATCCTCCCATCTTTCATGCGAATGACACGCTTCGCATACGCGGCGATATCGGGTTCATGGGTAACCATCACAATGGTTTTTCCTTGTTTATTTAGATCGGTGAGCAATTCCATAATATTTTCGGATGAAACAGAGTCGAGATTTCCTGTAGGTTCATCGGCGAAAATAACGTCGGGTTCGTTCACGAGTGCGCGAGCAATGGCAACGCGCTGACGCTGACCACCCGAAAGCTGATTTGGCAAATGATCCATGCGATCGCCCAACCCCACTGCACGCAATGCTTTTTCTGCACGAGGACGACGATCCTTTTGCGCAACACGTGCGTACATCATAGGAAGAATAACGTTATCAATAACGCGTGCTTTAGGAAGAAGATGAAACGCCTGAAACACAAAGCCTACTTCGCTTTTGCGAAGGTTCGCAAGCTCATCTTCTGTTGATTGAGAAACATCGTGATTCTTGAATTCGTACACGCCGCCGGTAGGACGATCAAGAAATCCCAAAATGTGCATGAGCGTAGATTTTCCACTGCCCGATGGCCCCATAAGCGCAACAAAATCTCCCGCATGCACATCTAAATCTACTCCACGCAAAACATGCGTGACAACGTCACCGTTTTTGTAATCCTTTGTGAGGTTACGAAGATGCATGAGTGCGTAATGAGACATAGTGTATTCGTCATGCCGGACACCGATCCGGCATCCATCGTTTATAGTAACTTCAGAGAGAGATCTTCCCAGCATGGATTCATTTTTTCAATCAATTCTATCTTCCAGGACCTTTTCCAATTTTTTAACTGCTTCTCTCGCATGATCGCCCCTTCGATAGAGACACCTGATTCGAAGTAAACAAGATGCATTGTCTCATATTTTGAAGAAAAACTCTCATGTATCTTCTGCTTATGCTCATGTAATCTTCGTATCAAATCATTTGTAACTCCTATATACAAAGTTCCGTACCGTCTATTTGTAAGGATATAGACAAACGCACTCATAGACGCTGGATCCCGGGTCAAGCCCGGGATGACGATTATCTATTTAATTCCCCTTCAACGACGTAATCACTACTTCTCCCTCACTCACGCCACTCAAAATCTCAAGATATCCATCATCCGCACGCATGCCAACGGTAACGGTGCGTTTTTCAAAATCACCAGGAGTTTCGCCGCGAGGAATGCGTACATATTTTGTGCCATTTTCTTCGAGCACCGCACGCTGTGCAACGTAAAGCGCATTTTCAGATGACGCAGTAAGAATAGTGACGTCCGCCGACATACCTGAGCGCACCTCTTGTGCAGACTCATCTCCCGTTAACACAATCGTTGCCTCGTAAAATACCACGCCTTCAATAAACTTTTCAGCAGGATCGATAGAGCCAACAGCTGCCGTAAAGACACGATCTTCACCAAATGCATCAAAGGTAACCGTTGCCGCATCTCCCACCGAGACTTTTGCAATATCTGATTCGGAAATATCAACCGGAATTTTAAACTGACCTGCATCTGCATGCACCGTTGCGAAGGTTACGCCTACTGCTGCTTGTTCGCCTTCATCAAGTGCAAGATCAGTAACGATGCCGTTAATAGGAGACGTGATAACCGACTTTGCATACCGTGCTTGTGCTCCGGCGACGTCGGCACGCAGCGAGGCAACATCAATAGCCCGAGGATATGCATCCGTTTTTGCACGCGATGCCTCTGCTTGTGCAACGTCTGCCTCACGTGCCGTGACCGAAGCTTCTGCAATGGTTACCGCAGCTTGTGCGGAAGCAATGTCATTTTCTTCGGCAATTTGTGCAGCGGCAAAGTTTTGCGTAGCAGCATTTAATGCATTTTGTTTTGCAAGTGCAGATGTTTCTGCATTAGATTGTGCGAGAATATACGCTTGATTTGCATTGGCAACGCTTGATTTATCAGTCTGCAAGGCATCGCGTGACGTTTCGATCGTCGTCTTAAACGCATTAATATCATCAAGCGAACAAGAAACCGTGTCGGACACGGTTTGATCGAGCACCTGCGCAACGTAGAGCAACGTACTCGTAGCTTTATCGAGTGCATCTTCAAGCAATAGTTTCGCGGCAGAAATTTCTGCATCAGAAGAAAGTGCGAAAAGAGCGTAAATAGCATCCTCTGTAACATCTCGAGCGGTGGCTGCGGTATCAAATGCAAAGTTTGCTGCAGAAACCGTTGTGGGATCTTGACGACCAAGAAGCGCTTCGCAATCATTATTTTGCAACGAATTTTCTCGACCCAAAATCTGATCCGCATCGCTCAGCGCACCACGCACGGTTACCGCAGCGCCTTGTAAGCTCAGCAACACATCTTCTCGTGCTTGTGCAGTTGCAAGTTCGTTGGATGCAATAGTGCGTGCAAGATCATCCTTAGCTGTATCCGCAGCAAGTGATGAGCTGATTACCGAAGCTGCGGTACTTGCCGTGACTCGTGCGATATCCGCTTCCTTAATATCAAGATCAGCCTGTGCCGCCGCAAGCGCCGCTTCTGCAACGGCTACTTGCGCATTGCCAAGTGCAATATCTTCAGACGTTGGACCTGCAAGTCGCTGATCAAGAAGTGCTTGTGCACGTGCAAGATCGGCATTCAGCTCTCCCGCATCCAAAAACGCAATCGTATCGCCCGCTGAAACTCGGTCTCCCACCCGCACAAGCAATGACCCCACCGGTCCTGAGGTTGCAAATGCCAAATCAATATCTTGTAAAGATGCGACTTCTCCCGTTACATCAACCGTTTGCTGAATATTTCCTTTGTGCACAGTATCCGTCATCACGGTTACTTCAGATTTTCCCTTACCAAAAAGGATAAAAGATCCGATAAGGACAACGATAACACCCATTCCTCCTCCAAGAATCCATTTGGTTTTCTTTTGCATACGGCAATCACTCTAGCAAAAATAAAGGGAAGGGGGAAATTATTTATCGCTCACAAATGTACGGGTGGGTTTAAAACCCACCCCTACTCGAACATCGCACTATATTCATCAACCGATTGAAAATCCCACGCAGGAAGCGAGGTGCTAAGCAAACCCGCCTCTTCGGTAACTGATGTGCCGTGCAATCCGGTATTCCACACAACCACCAAACTATCCGCATACCGCACTGCAATCGCATCTTCGCGTGGCGAGAATAAGAATTCGACAAGAGGCGCGGATGACGTTACTTGCGCAGAGAGCACACGATGATCATCAGTTTGCATCAGTTTCAGTCCATCGGCATCCTGAAACAGCACCCAACTTCCTGCCGCACTTACGCCAAGCAACAACGAATCTTCCGAGCTTCCCAAAATATGCGTGAGCGTTTTTGCGCAATAATCTACGCGATACAGCGACGTTGCCGGAAAAGCGGCTTGTTGATCTGCCAACGCAACGGCAGTGAGATAGGCCTCGGTGCTGTCGGTACTTGGTACATAGCGAATATGTTCTTGCGGCACGGTAAGCGACGTTACTTCCCCATCACCCACGACAATAGACGTAAACTGCGTTCCCGCTTCGGACATTTCGCTTGTTGCATGCAATCCAGAAATATCTGCGCACGATGTATCAACTTCCTTTTCTTGACGAATGGATTGCCAAAAAAACTGCAAAGAACCAACCGCGATGTGCGTAATAATGAGCGTTCCCGCAATGCCTCCAAACACAAATCCCGAAAGTATTCCTGGCAAAAAATGCGTAAAAACCGACGGCTCGTGCAAATTCCCTCCTTTCATATATGCCTAGTATACCGCATTCTTTCCTCTTATTTTTCACTGATCATTTTTGACACAAAGCCCTTTTTTCTCTACTATTTGCCGTTAATTTCTCCTATCGATCTGTACTCATGAAGTTTTGCTTCGTGGTAACAGATGGGCAGGAAACCAACCAAACTGCCGAAGGGAGAGAGCATGTACATCACAACGCTGGCAATGACCATCTATCTGGGAATTTTGGGCCAGGCGTGTATCAAGAACATCGCCGGCTTCGAGGAGTGGGAAAACGTAGCGGATAAAATCTGCATCTATTTCTTCGGGTTCGTTCTGGGCTCGGTGATCATGGATGCCCTCGAGGCTCAAACGATTACCTACAACCCATGGACGATCATCACCGGAAGCTTCTTCGTTGTATCCATGATCGCCATGGGTCTGCGAGGAGCACTCAACGGAATACCCGAAGAAAAGAAGCGGGAAGGTTGGGAGATGCTCGAGAACGCGCGTGGCCTGGTGCACTCCATCAGCCTCGGCATCGCCATGATCGCGACGGTCATCTACGGGGTGTACCGCATCGTCGACACCCTGGTTCACCTCTAGACGAGGATCGTCCTCGTCCGTTCCCGTGCCGGTATGCTGCGTCGATTGCGACGCGCATCGGTACGGGGGTCCATTTGTTGGCATGACTTCGGTCGTGAACGCAAATGGACTTTTTTGTTTGCAGAGATGCGTTACTTTTCTTGGTTAAACTTCGTTATACTGAGTGAAGCGCTTCTGTATGGATGAAATAATTGATGTCGTGACTCGTGCTCGTGCAGGTGATCGGGAAGCTTTTGGTTTGTTGTATGACACCTATGTGCAAGAGGTATATCGCTTCCTTCTTGCAAAAACAAGACAAAAAGAAGAAGCGCAAGATCTCACGAGCAGCACTTTCATGAAAGCGCTTGTAAATATTCGCTCGTTCTCCCCCAAACGCTCAACATCATTCCGTGCTTGGCTATTTACCATTGCGCATCGCACGTTTCTTGACGCCGTTCGCTCGGGCCAACGTCACGAAACGCCGCTTGAAAGCAATCACGATATTGGTCTCCCTGAAACGTCGACGCAACACACAGAAAATGCACTTCTGCATAGCGCACTTATGAAAGCGCTCGATGAGCTGAGTGAAACGCAACGAGAAACCATTATCCTTCGTGTGTGGCACGATTGCTCGTTTCAAGAAATTGCAGAGATTTTAGGAAAGAGTGAAGCGTCTACAAAAATGCTTATGAAACGAGGGCTACTGGCGTTGAAGACGATGGTTCCTCCGGATCTTCTTGCGCTTTTCTTGGTTTTGATTGCGACGGTACGCGAGACGCCGTGATATGACGACGCATCACGTCGCCATGCACTAAGAGGGCGGATGCGTTGATCCGCCCCTACGCCTCATTCATGAACGTATGATAAATTCTATGACTCTTATTGACGAATTACTCCGAGAATTTCCGGATTTGGAACCGCAGAAAGATACTATTGTGCGCATCTTGGATGCAATGAAAAATGATGCATCTCCGCCCGTACTCGATGACGCTTTTGTGCAAAAATTACGGGCGACGCTGATAAACACGGACGTGCAACGTGATGCGATCGTACGGGCGGGTTTAAAACCCGCCCCTGCAAATACGATAAAATCATTCTTTCTTTTTATGCAACAAAAAACATTTGCGCTCGCCGGTGCCGCAATCGCTATCCTCGTTATGCTTCCTGCGGGATATGCGCTGTGGAAAATCAACAATGATAACGGAGGATTTTCCAACACAACACATTCGATGATTACCATGCTTGATGCAGGAGCTTTTGGTGATCTTACCCAGGGAAGCTATTCGGGAACTCCGGATGGCAAGGGAGGTGGACTACAAGGAGATGAATCTGCGCTCGTGAGTGACGTGACGAGCAACAATAAACTCGTTACCTCAGAAACCAGCATTGCCGTTGGCGAGCCGTATCCATACGAACCAACCGTTTACATCTATACGTTTGACGGAGACCTTGCACCGTATCTTACCGATACCAGCGCAACAGTATACGAACGCCAAGCCTTTTCGGCATTTGCAGGTTCAGCACTCAATGAACTTACAAGCGCGTTCTCAAGCCTCTCTATCAGCCCCTTTCTTGCAGGCAATCTTGTGTCGTTCACGTTAAACAAAAATGGCTACACGCTTTCCGTTGATACTTTGGTAAACATGTGGACCATAAACAAAGACTGGTCGCCCTCTAACGACACTATTGAGTGGAGGCCGCTTGAAGCATCGGACATTCCTTCTGACGAAGCGATTATTGCTACAGCAAAAAGTTTTGCAAATACCTGGGGGATTGCCCTGGAAAACTATGGCGCGCCCGTGATTGCCGAGTCAGAAATTGCTCTTGCGCGTGCGGGTACAAAAGATATGTTCATTCCCGAATCTGCAACCGTTGTATTCCCTACACGTATAAACGATCAAACTATCCACTCACCGTGGACAAGTACTCCAAACGGCCTTTTCATGAGTGTGGACTTTCGTACAATGACAGTAACTTACACAACCGGAGGGTCACTCAATCAAGCATTTAATGCCTCATCGTACGAACTCACACAAGATACGGAACTTGTGCAACGTCTTATTGCGGGAGGCGGATCGGCACCGGTTACCTACGATGGTATAGCAATGAACGAAGTAGTCGTTCCTGTAAAAAATCCTGAGCGCATTCTTATGGAATATGGTCTCTACGAAAATGGCACCACGCGCACACTCTTTATTCCTGCTCTTCGCTTTAGCCTAGAAGATGCTTCGCAGCTTCCATGGACGGGAGGCGCAATAACCGTGCCGCTGGTAAAAGAAATTGCAAAAACTCAGGATCATATTAACGATGACGTGGTGGTACAAGACGGAATGACTACCCCTATGATAAAGTAAAGGCGGTTCATCTTCTTAACTGTATTTCTATGACCCACGTTCCTCAAGTAACCTTTAAAACCCGGGTACGCGACGAAAGCATCGGTGGCGAAAATCCTTTCCGCTGGCAAGATCTTTCAACGAACGAGATTTTTAACGGCAAAAAAGTGGTGGTTTTTGCTCTTCCGGGAGCATTTACGCCTACGTGCTCTTCAACGCATCTTCCAGGCTATGAAGCCGCATATGATGAATTGAAGGCCGCAGGTGTGGATGAAGTGTATTGTTTATCGGTAAATGATGCGTTTGTGATGTATCAATGGGGCCAAAAGCTAGGTGCAAAAAAAGTAAAATTGCTCCCCGATGGAAATGGGGATTTTACACGCAAGATGGGCATGCTTGTGCACAAGCAGAATCTTGGCTTTGGCGCACGTTCTTGGCGCTACAGCATGTACGTAGTTGATGGAGAAATTAAAAAGATGTTCAGCGAACCTGGTTTTTCTGATGATTGTCCGGTTGACCCGTTTGAAGTAAGTGATGCAGGAACGATGCTTGCGTACCTCAAAGGCATGCAGGCGTAGTGTGTGTTAGTGTGTAATAAGAAAGTATAAAGATGAGAAGACCCTGAGCGACAGCGAAGGGCCTATCGCACCCACTTGTCAGAACAGAAAATCCTGAACCTACTCTTCTATAGAAAAGTGACAGGGAAAAAGAAAAAAATGAAGACGTCCTCATGATGTCTTCACTTTTTTGTTCAAATCTTTCCCTTCTCATACAAGGACGGTCGATACGTTGATCGACCGCTACAATTATTTTTTTTTATTTTTTACTTCTTCTCCTCAATCCTTATTTCTTAATTCTTTCACCTCACTTCTTTGCCTTATGAGAGCGGAAGATGTTCCGCCCCTACAGCTTCATCACCTCCCAACTTCACTACTTCAATTCTTTTTGTGTATCATACTATTGTCACAAACTGCAGGAGGGAAAATGCGACTTCTTTCGGAAAAAATGGGAATTCCCCTTGAAGTCATCCTCTCAGAGGGCACAACGGAGGACGATCTCCCCAGAACTAAAATTCATCAAAAAAAGGGAGTGGAACCGACAATTATCTGGGCTGTCGAGATGGATGGAGTGAAGATCTATCTCACAAACGGGAAACCTCTGCGACTGCTGATTATTGTCACGTTCATGCAACGAGAGGAATATGTAGGTCCTGAAAATATAGCTCGGGCTCTCGAAAATCGTGGAATCCTTGAAACTACATCCCACGAGGCGTATAAAGCGCTTCCAGCAGTAGTCTCACAAATTCTGCGACTTCGACAGGCACGAAGAGAGGCTCAGAAACAGCTTCCCCTTCTTCTCGATCTCATTCCGTAATGACTCACTTCATCCGTCCGCAGGCGTCGCTCGAAGCGACGCCTTTCGTCTTTTTTTCTACGAGAAAATAATTTACGCATTTGTTCCCGTATCGGTTGCAGGCACTTCTTTAGGCGTTGCGGCTTTGAGCATCTTTCTGCGAAGACCCGCAAACATAATGACGCATTCTTCACTTCGCAGGACAAATGCAACACTTGTGTATATCACCATGCCTACCGCACTTGCACCCAATAATTGAATGAGCACTCCTACAAACGTGGTGAGCGGAAAAATGTTCACTAAACCATATTTTGCACATTGCACACCAATCGCCATTGCGCCCGCAGCAGCCATGCTTTTCAGCAGTGACTTGATCAAATCTCTTCCCCCGAGTGGTCCCGCATACCATCGCAACAACGGCCACAAAAGAACACATTGCACGATTGCAGAAATGCTAAATGCACCTACAAGCCCCAGCAATCCCCACTGCGGAACAAACCACAATGCAAGCACCACATTACAGAACGCTCCAAAAATTGCGGCACAGACCGGTGCGACGGTTTTCTCCAAGGCAAAAAATCCTCGTACGAACACATACACCAATCCTTGTGCACAAAAACTGAGGGCAAAAACGGCTAAGGCATTTGCGGTAAGCACCGTTAAGTCCCACGAAAAGTTTTGTGTTCCCAGTACCAATCGCACAATTTGCGCACGCAAAAGGAGAAATAGCACCGTTGCGGGAATCATAAAAAAGAGGAGTTGACGCACCGTTGCACTAAACACCGATTTAAAACTACGCGCTCCTTCGCCTTTGGTTTGCACCGCGTCACACAGTGCAGGAAACGCCGCAATAGCATACGAAACCGCAATTACGCCAATGGGAAAATAGTTCAAATTATATGCGAACTGAAGCATGGTTACCGATCCCTCTTGAAGCGTTGAGGCAAGCGTGGTCATGAACAAAAAGTTCAGCTGTGCAACCGCAAGACTTAACGTGCGCGGTCCCATGTGCAAAAGAGTTCCTTTTACATCAGCGTCAAAAGAAAAAGATGGTCGCAAAGAAAAACCAAGCGCATATACGCCAATAGCTTGCAATCCTGCGTGCATCAGTGCACCAAGTACCGTTCCCCATGCGATGCCCCACGGTCCAAAAAGAGGAACGAAAAAAATGGCTCCTAAAATAATGCCCATGTTATACACGATAGGTGCGAGAGAATAGAGAAAAAAACGACGCGTTGCCTGGAGCACAGAACCAAACACCATGCTCATAGCAAAAAAACATTGCGAAATAAGAATGACCCGCAGCATGTTTGCGGTCATGAGCTGTTTTTCTGCGCTAAATCCTAAACCCACGAATCCCGCAATCCACGGCGCAGCAATGGCGCAGAGTATTGAAACGGCAACAAACGCCCCACCCGCAAACGTCAGCATGGCATTGGTATACTTCCATGCTTTTTCGTGATGCTTATCCCAATAGCGCAAAAAAATAGGAATGAAGCTTGCGGAAAGCGTTCCCATGATGAGCAGTTGAAAAAGCGTATCGGGTACACGAAATGCAGCGTAGTATGCATCGAGGGTATCCCCTACTCCCACCGTATGCACCAAAACTCTATCGCGCACCAAACCCATGAATCGTGAAAGAATAGAGAAAAATCCTACAAGCACGGCGGCACTTGCAACGGTTGAGGTACTTGCGGTGATGAGGCGCTTCATCATACATTGTGTTCGTGTTCTTTTTCTTCTTTTGATTCTTTAAGACGCACTAAAAACCACACCAATCCCAACAAGATAAAGAAAAGCGCTGCAAGCGTTGCTTGAATCCACGGGTTGTGCAAATGAAAAAAGGAAATATCGAATGTTTGTGCATCGCTCATCGTACTTCCCGCTTCATCAACAACCGCAAGCGTTACCACATATTGCCCCGCATCCGGAAATGCGTGCACCAGTGACGATTGTACCGAGGTTGCTCCATCACCAAAATCCCACGAGTACGTTACCTCGCCCTCCCCTTCGCTTTGGAGTGCGATAAATTCATACGTACGCCAATCGATGCGACGATACGAAAATTGTGCATACGGGGAAATACTCAGCGTGCCAAAGCCGAAAATACCAGGATTTGCGGAAGGCGTCTGTACTGCGGATGGAGCGATGGTTTCAACAGGAAGAGACGAGGTGTCGTCTTTTACCGATATGACAACCGCTTCTGAAGGAACAATAGGTTCTTCAACAGGCGAAACATCGGGAACCACAACATCTTCTGGCGTAACCGGAATTGCACTATCTGCATTTTTTGCTGCGTCATCGGGATAAGCATCTTTTGTATTGCTTACGCCATCGCCGTCGCGATCAGCATCACACACATCGCCCTTTCCGTCATCGTCGCTATCCTGTTGATCGTCATTTGCGTCATCGATACAATTATCTTCATCGTCCACAACATCATCGCGGTCACTATCGCTGATACTTGTAAATATCACGGTAATAGCCTCGTCATTTACACTATTTTCATCATCCGGATTTTGACCTTGAATAACCGCGCGAATATTAAACGATCCTTTCGGGACTTTATAATCAACATACACGTCATCGCTGCCCCCATCAGCAAGCACAGAAACCGTTTGCGAACTTCCAATAAGCAATGCGCCTTGATAAAAAATCACTTTTGCCGCGACATCTACTTCGCCGTAATTTCGCACTGTTGCATAAAGCCGCACGGTTTCATTCGCGTAAAGTGTTTCCTCGGAAAAACGGATGTTATTTGCCGAGATCCCAAGATCCGCTGTTGCGGCGTAGGAAGGGAGTGGGTGAAAAAAGACGGCAGACAGCAGACTGCAGATGGTGATGGAAAGGAGAAAGGGTTTCATAGAAAGTTTTTGGTTAACGGTTTATCGTTGATGGTTTTTCGCAACTATGAACCATACACCATCAACAAAAAACATTTGTTTTCTCAAGCGACGCATACGCAGGTCCCATGATCCAATGCTCACGTGCAAGATCGGGATGCATATGCAAACGCAGCGTATACGACGGATGCACACGTACAACGACACCCTCGAGTAAACGCGGCACATCCAGATGCAATTCCATACTCACCTCTTGACCATTTTCAAGCCGCAATACCGTTGCTTCATCGGGTGAGCAATGGAGATGCGGGCGCGGGATAATCACCGATGCAGCACTGTGTATTTTACCCATGGGCCCCACAAGCGTACACGATTTTGCATCGGTAAGAAGTCCGGACTTTACCACGGGAGCTTCAATTCCCAAGTATTTTGCTTCGGTAGGCGTAAGCTCAACCTGCGTAAATCGTCGCTCCGGCCCCACATAACGAATGAGCAGTGCACGTTTAAGCAGCTTTCCTCGCACTTCAACCATCCCCTCCATTGCATGCTGGCCTTGTTGAGAAATACGGTGCGCCACGGTTGCTGATGCATCACCAAAAAGTGCTGCATAGTCTGCAGGGGAAAGATGAATATGAGACGGAACAACCTCAATGGGAATCGAATGCATGGAGGAATTATAGCAAACCTTGCTCGACACGCATTTTTACTTTTTTCGTATTTCTTCGACTGCCTACAAAAAGCGTCATCACCGACATCCAGTTATGCATGACATCGTCATCAGTGCGATCATCCAGCCAAATAATTCGTTGAAACCCGCTATCATTATGCATGATAAAACCAGCGACTCCCCCAGAGTGCACATATTCATGCAAGCTTTTCAAGAGTTCAGAAGGATCTACGCAATGATAATTTGGTGGCCAGAAATACGCCATTCCGTCTCGCTTCAATAAACGGTCCACCTCATTCCAGATAGTCGCAAAATGACCGGCATCCATCACACCAAACATGTGTGCTGAAATAGACCATGAGGCAGTTATTCTCTCAAAAGAATGGTCATCAAAATCTGTATGTGGAAATGCGCCCTTTACAAGCTCTGCATCATGATACCGTTTTCCGCCACGATACCGTTCAATAATCTGCCTTCTTATATCTTTTATCTCATCATTTGTGAGCCCTTTCCTCGCTATAATTTCTTTTTGAAGCGTGGGTTGTATAACTTTTTTCTCTAAAAAGAGATCGTTGTAACCGCGTGCAATATGTATCGCCGAATACCATGCATTGGGATAGCGATCATATACTTTTGGTGACAAGCTACCAATTTCTTTTACTATTTCCTGTGCGAGTGAAGCTTGTTTCGGATAATCCTCTAGCGAGACTTGAAGAGAAAACTCTTGTAAAGCTTTTACTTTCCACGATAAGGAATGTGCGATTTCTGGATCTATCGAGGAAAGATAAGTGATCTCATCAAGAATTACTTCATATATACTTGGCAATACATGAAAAAATGTCTCTTCATCTGTGATGAAAGAAGCCTCGTCTCCCGTCTCATACTCCAGAGTAGTAATACCCTTTCTATCAAGCTTTTGCCAAGGATCACCGATATTTAAAATGTGTCCCTCTTCAGGAAAAAGTTCTTCTTTCGTAACGCCAGACTCATCTTGATAATGCTCCATTCTTCTTCCGGTTAATGCCTTATCATGCTCATCAATAGGACGGGCAAACTCAATAAGCGCAGACGCGCGTCGTTGATGTGCTTCATATTCTGCATCTTCTCCTCCTTGAAAAGTTTCTTTCTGTACATCCGCTTGAGAACGCCGACGCCCCATGCCTTCGATACGCATATTTTTTGTTAAAAACGATATTCTCTTAATTCTCTTCTGAGTTCACGGTGATTGGGAAACGTTTTGCCAACAAGATGCCAAAACGTATGTGCGTGATTTGCCTCTTTAAGGTGACACAATTCGTGCACCACGAGATAATCGGCAAGGTGCGGGGGGAGATAGAGAATACGATAATTGAAATTAAGATTTCCTTTGCTTGAGCAACTTCCCCACCGCGTTTTTTGATTTTTTACGCTGATGTTTTTGTACGTATGTCCGTAGAACGTATTCATCGCTTCAACTCGTTTGATGGCGAATACTAAGGCTTCTTGTTTCGCCTCTTGATATGGCCTGGAGACGTGAGACGCCATGAATGGCGTCTCTACTCGCTCACGCATCATCTCCTGCTTGTTCCTAATCCATTCTGCTTTTTTTGCAACAAAACGCTCAACAAGAAACTTTGGATAACGCCTTGGAACCGTCACCACGCACGATCCATCGGCTTTTATGGTGATGCGAAGATGGCGGGCACGAGGACTGTGACGCATGGTTATTTCAAGCATCTTGTCATCCATACATTCTAAAGCTCCGTGTACTTCACATTTCTTCCCTTCGCTTTTTCTACAGGATATTTAGCTTCGTTTCCCACGGCTTTCTTTTTCTTTTCATCTGCAAGATCCGCCTGCATCTCCTCAACATTCTTCCACTGAAAATGCTCCAACACTTCTGTGGCCTCAAGAACTAAAGCAATGGCAAGATCTTTTGGCGTATGAAACTGCTTCCAATCGCGATCGTCGCGAAAGGCGATGATGCGTTTTGTTAACGAAGAGATGTCGGGCATATTTATATATGATTATGAACGGGTTATCGCATCTCCAGCCTTATCCTCAAGGGGTTTACAGAAGCACAATTACTGTGTAATAATGTGCGTACGACCTTTGGGTCGTCCTGCCCGTGGACACGGGTGTACGATCCGCAAAACTCGGCTTTTAGCCGGGTTTTTGCTTTATATTTGTTATATATTCTTTAATGACTTGAGCATTAATAACGCTATGCGTAACATCTCTCCACTGCCGCACAATATGCCCACCCTTCACTAATACTACCTTTTTGCCCTGTTTTCTTAAATAGCCCGCAAGATGAACAAAATCTGCATCACTGGAAAACAAACAAAGGGTGTCATAATTTTTCATAAGCCGAACAGCATCAATAGAAATCTCTACATCAAAGTTACATTTAGGAAGATAGATATATGTTCCATCCCCATCTCTGTGTGTTTGTCTTGTATTTGATGAGAGTTCCAAATCTGAAAGGTGATGACGTACTCGCTGGATAGGCTTTGTGATGACTCGGTGCTTTCCAAAAATATCTCGAGCAGCACGAATAAAGTGCATCGATCCCTCATTTATTGGATCGTGCCCGTAATAAAAACGTGCGTCATGGGAAACGACATCACAAAATTCTTTTAACTTTTCTAAATCAATAACGAGTTTTTGTTCGGAAAGGAGAGCTGCGCCCAAATGATCCATGCGATCATCCTCAAACCAATGGTTCACATTGCCGAAGTCAACGATAGAAAGAATGCGCCCAAGATCAGCGGGCTTTAGCTCAATTCTCTCAAGAATAAAATGCTTTTTAAAATCCTCTAATTGCATGTATTCCTTTTTATTTATGTGCCTCCCTCACTCTCTGCCCTGCCGCCGTATCTTCAACCGCGTATCCGAGCACTGCAAGCGCATCCCGAATCTCATCACTCTTCGCCCATTCTTTTGCGGCACGAGCACGCGCACGTTCATCGAGCAATTTCTGCGCTTCGTCGGAGATCTTGATGGGGCGGGCGACGACATCCTCAAGCGCAAGGCCAAGCACTTCGTCCATCTTAAACACCGTTGCAGATTTGATACCGAGCGGCATCTGCTCGTTATGCACGACTCCCCAAAAAAGTGCGAGTGCTCCCGCAGTATCAAGATCGTTACGAATATGATCCATGAATGCAGAGACGCTCGCCTCATCAGCCTCCAAAGGCTTTGGCCAGTCGCGTACCGTGTCGATAAGGTTGTTCACTGCATTCTGCGATGCCTGCGCAGCCTCAAACGTAAAATTAAGATGCGTACGATAATGCGCGCCAAGCAAAAAGAGACGAAACGCACGAGGTGTGATCCCTTTTTCTGCAAGATCATCGAGCGAATACGTGTTACCGAGCGATTTACTCATCTTTCCGCCATCCACAAGCAAAAACTCATTATGCATCCACACGTTCGCCTCAAGGCATTCCCGCGCCGCCTGTGTTTGTGCAAGCTCATTTTCGTGATGCACAGCGATGTGATCGATACCACCCGTATGAATATCAAATGGGACACCTAAGTACTTCTCACTCATTGCAGAGCATTCAATATGCCAACCGGGAAAACCCACACCCCACGGAGATTCCCACTCCATCTGACGCTTGAGACGAGAAGATCCTGAGCTCTGCGAAGGATCCTTACTATCGTCAGGATCTTGCACGTCACTCAACTTCCATAGCGCAAAATCAGATGCGCTTCTCTTCTCTTCATTCACGCCAACACGCGCACCTTCTTCTTTTTCTGCAAGCGATTGTCGAGACAGCTGACCGTATAAAGGAAGCTTTGCGGTATCAAAATAGATGCCATCAGAAATACGATATGCAAAACCTTTTTCTTCAATCGCTTGGATCATCGCGATCTGCTCGGCGATGTGATCGGTAGCACGCGGCATCACGTGCGGAAGTTCGATATTCAACTTTCCAAGATCACTCACAAAAAGATCTGTATATTTTTTTGCAATATCCCACGCCGTCTCCCCCGTTTTCTTTGCCGCAACTTCCATTTTGTCGTCACCTTCCGAAGCGTCATCAGTTAAATGACCGACGTCGGTAATATTCATGACATGCGTCACCTTCATTCCTTCAGCTTCAAAAAGACGACGCAACGTATCCGCAAATACATAACTCCGAAGATTTCCAATGGAAGCACGACCATATACCGTTGGACCGCACACATACATCCCCACAGCATTGGGTTTTATCGGCGTAAAAGAATCTTGTGATCGGGTGAGGGTGTTGTAGAGAGAAATGGACATACGTTTGCTGCATCGTATCGTGAAAAGCCTGGGAAAGGAAAGGAGGTGTTCACAATACAAAAACCTTCCGGGCGTTCGTTCGGAAGGTTTTTATGTTCCTTGGGGGAAGGTGTTTTATCCCTTCACCTGGATGTGAAAAGTATAACACATCAAAAATAACTTCCATTCACTTCAAACTAACAACTTCCCACTTCAAACCCCCTTCATCCACACCCCACCCCTACGCCCCACACCCTTTCTGCTAAGCTCTGTGCTGAGGAGGAAATGAGTCATGAATACCGTGTCTGTGTCTGTAAAAAAAGAGGGATTCTCGATCGAGGGAATCATGATGAAGAAAATCGGTAAAGAGCTGGAAAAAATAACATCTTTCCTTACCTGGTATCATGGCCGAAACAATCGAGGAATGATCCTCGTTGCCGGTCCCATGCGAGCCGGGAAATCTGCGCTTCTCATGATGATGATCGAAATATTCAAAAAAAACGGGTCGCGCATTCTCTGTGTAAAACCTACGTGCGACAACCGCACCGAAGGACTCAAATCTCGCACCGGAACTTCGGCTCCGGCATACGCCATAAACAACGGAGCAGAATTTCTCGACCTCATCGAAATGCATAATCCTGAGATTGTATTTTTCGATGAAGCTCAATTTACAAATCAGGAGATGCATCAAGCAATTCTTCACGTAGCGAGATACGTCCTGGTTGTAGTTGCAACACTCGACCGCGACTTTCGAGGTAAAAAGTTCGAGACATACAGAATCCTCTTCGATGAAAGTCAACGACGGTTCGATGGACGCTTCGTGCTCGCATACCTCACTGGAGTTTGTCAGCTCTGCGATAATGAGTACGCAACCCACAGCAAACTCCTCGCCATGCCGCCTGCCGAAGGTCACATTCACATCGGCGACGAAGAGTACCTCACCGTTTGCGAAACCTGTCACGCGGAATAGTCAACATCACGCGCCGTGCCCCGAGGCCCATTCTCGGGGCCTCTGTTTTTCTCACGATGTGTTATCCCCTATAACCTCGTTTATAATCCGTGAAAATCTGACACACTGTTTGTATAAACTTTCTTACTTTATCTATGTCAAAATCAGAAGAACGAGAACGACGTGATCCAACGCGAGAAGCGCGCGAATTGGGTGCTCGAATCGCAGAACGTATCAATAACGAAAAAGAAGCTATACGGGAAGATACCTTTCGTGACTACGATATTCGCGTGGGCCCAGGAGTCTCAGGAGAAGCGATCGGGGTCTCGCTGGCAGCCGCAGAACAATTCCGCGATGATGGAAGCCTAGAACTTGAAAAACACGAGGGGAAAGAAGCGCGCACAAAATGTCTCATTGCAATTTGCGCAAAACTACGAGAACGCGGAACACCTCTCCCACCAAATCTCCAAACAATTTTAGAGGTGATCATGGCACGCGTTCCGGGACAATGGAATCAGTACGATGGAGACTTTGAAGGAGTTGATCTCGGAAAAACAGAATTTGATACCGCTACTAAGACTATTACTATTCGCTTTGAATGCTTCGGATCAATGGTTGGAAAGCACATTATAAGACTAGCGTTAACCTAAATTTCAAAAAACACATCCGAGATCTCGGATGTGTTTTTTATCACTTATAGGACTTTCTCACTTCAACAAAAAATAGTGGATGGATTCCTCCACTGTGCAGCA
>CAYPWV010000007.1:0-54778 GCA_964414795.1 uncultured Gammaproteobacteria bacterium | reverse complement strand
CTTTTAGTCCGAGCTTCTATAAACCTACGGGCTTTCAGCCCGTAGTGGTTTAGTTATGACATCATTACGTCCTGAGGGTCTGTCCGCAGTAATACCGCGTGAGGATAAAAATAGAAGAAGTGAAGCCTTAATTTTTAGGCCTGAAAGTTTAACTCATAAAGAAGCTGCTGCGCTCAAGAAAAGTTTAGGTATAACAAATAGGGGCGCAACATTTAACGATATCTATAATGCGGTTGCAATGGTTTGGTCAGAGCATGCAGGAGATTCTCGTTACGAAACTTTCAATGACACTGTTGCTATGCTTCTTGCTGCAAAGCCCCAGGAGGTGGATCTTCCCATGGGAGGTGAGTAAATCTTTTTTGATGCAACCCTGGAGGGAAGTTGAGGAAGATGATAAGAAAACAGACCACAGGGTCTGTTTTCTTTTTTGTGAGGCATCCGTACCATTGGGGTATATGCAATCTGTTGGTGGACAATTTGATCGGTTGGTTCGAATAGTGCAAGAAACAGGGGAACGGGTGGTGGTTTCTCTTGAGCCTGGGAAGGATCCGGTGGTTCTTTTGCCGTTAGCGGTTTATGAGCAGTTGACCCAGCGGCAAGCGGGACGGGAAGGGGGTCAACAGGTAGTTCAAGCTCCGCGACG
Source organism: uncultured Gammaproteobacteria bacterium (assembly GCA_964414795.1). GTDB lineage: Bacteria > Patescibacteriota > Patescibacteriia > UBA9934 > UBA9934 > JAGORL01. The sequence goes on along the minus strand of CAYPWV010000007.1, from coordinate 54,135 downwards.
TCGAGAGCCTGAGGAGATCGGTCAGATGGGAGGTGACTTGAGATCGGTTCGTGGAGATGTGCCTCGTCGTGATGCGCCGGTTGAGACTCGGATGCCTGAGCACCGTTTGCCGCCGCAGAAAGATGTTCAGTTTGAGGCTGCTGCGGATGCGTGGGATGGAGAAGAGGGTGGAGAATATGACGCAGAACGCATTTTTGCTCAGATAGATCGGGAAAAAATGAACCATACGCCTTCGCAGGCGCCGGATCGTCTTCAGGCTTCTGTTTCTCGAGTTTCTGAGGCGTTTCAGGGGGGATGGGCGGTCGGAAGTGGGGGCCAAAGACTGCCTATTCGCGGTCAAGCCTCGCAGGGTGAGGAGCGATTTTCACTTGGTGCGGGATAGGTTTCTTGCGTTTCTTTTTTGGTTCTGGTACAATTTTGCGGCAATTATTTTTAAATTTCCCTTGCCATTCTTTTGCTCTTTGAGTGGCTCTGGGTGTTAATCTTTCGTCTATGGCAGAAGCATTTGTACGTGCAAAGCCGCACGTAAACGTGGGTACCATTGGTCACGTTGACCACGGTAAAACCACCACCACCGCAGCTCTTACCGCAGTTTCCGCAGCTCGTGGACTGGGTAAGGTAAAGTCTTACGCAGATATTGCGAAAGGCGGAACCGTTCGTGATGCATCGAAGATCGTTACCATCTCTACGTCTCACGTTGAGTACTCTTCCGATAAGCGTCACTATGCACACGTTGACTGTCCTGGTCACGCTGACTACGTAAAGAACATGATTACCGGTGCTGCTCAAATGGATGCAGCTATCTTGGTTGTTTCTGCTGCTGACGGTCCAATGCCGCAAACTCGTGAGCACATCCTTCTTGCTCGTCAGGTTGGTGTTCCTTATATCATTGTTTTCCTCAACAAAGTTGATCTTGTTGACGATCCAGAACTTTTGGATCTTGTTGAACAGGAAATTCGTGATCTTTTGAACAAGTACAAGTTCCCTGGAGACACCACCCCAATTATTCGTGGTTCTGCTTCTAAGGCACTCGAAAATCCTGCTGATCCAGAAGCTTCCAAGTGTATCGTTGATCTTATCAGTGCACTCGATGAGTACGTTCCAGAGCCAACCCGTGAAACAGACAAGCCATTCCTTATGGCTGTTGAAGATGTCTTCTCTATCGAAGGCCGCGGTACCGTTGCAACTGGTCGTATCGAGCGTGGTCAGGTAAAAATCGGTGATGAAGTTGAGCTTGTTGGTATCAAAGATACCCAGAAGTCTATCGTTACGGGTATTGAAATGTTCAATAAGTCCCTTGACTCTGGTATGGCGGGAGACAACGCAGGTATTCTCTTGCGCGGTCTTAAGAAAACCGACATCGAGCGTGGTCAGGTACTCGCAAAGCCAGGTTCGGTAACCCCTCACACCAAGTTTGAAGCGGAAATCTACGCTCTTACAAAGGAAGAGGGTGGTCGTCACAAGCCTTTCTTTAAGGGTTATAAGCCACAGTTTTACGTTCGTACAACCGACGTAACCGGTGAAATCACTCTTCCAGAAGGAACTGAAATGGTTATGCCAGGAGACACGGTGAACGCAGTTGTTACCCTTACAAATACCACCGCACTTGAAGAAAAGACTCGTTTCGCAATCCGCGAAGGTGGTCGCACCGTTGGTGCAGGTGTTGTTGTAAAAATCCTTGAGTAATTAAAAGGAAGAGGAAAGCATTTTAATGCCTCCTCTTTCTTGCCCTTTCGTACCTTTTATCTATGTCCGACACCTCTAAAGTAGCGCCAAAGCACGAAGAAAAAGAGCAGCGCATTCGCATTAAGATCCGTGCGTACGATCACAAGTTGATTGATGCAGCTACGGTAACCATCATTAATACTGCGAAGCGCAGCGGTGCGTCGGTCATTGGTCCTGTACCACTGCCTACGGAAATTCGCCGCTATACCGTGAACCGCTCAACGTTTATCGATAAAAAGTCTCGTGATCAGTACGAGATGCGTGTACATAAGCGTATTATCGATATCGTGAATCCTACCGAACGCACGATCGACTCTCTCATGAGTTTGAATCTTCCTGCGGGTGTGGACGTAGAAATCAAGATGTAATCATCGCGCATAAGCCCATTGTGGGCTTGCGCACAGGGGAAGAAATGTTCTTCATCTGTGCGCAGTCCCGCACTGCAGTTCCTATGACGAACCGGAAAGAAAGATTCCTCCGAAGCTCAACGTTAGTTGAGCGAAGGGGAAAAACCTTTCTGCGCTTCGCACGGAATTCCTCCTGAACAAATAAGCTTGCATTCATACCCATCTTTTCATTATTCCATTGGTAATCTTTCAAATATGAAGATTTCTTTGGTGTAGTTGCGTATACATAACGTATACCTTGATGGGCTGGAAGCACGTGCTTCCTGCTTTTTGTTCTTCCTAAGCCTTGATCGTTCCGCTGCGCCATGGGTGCAAGAACGGAGAATATATGAAGTATCTTTTGGGAAAAAAGATGCACATGGGGCAGCTCTTTAAAGAGGGTGGTCTCGTTGTGCCGGTGACGTATGTAGAAGTATTGCCTTGTACCGTTGCTGCGATCCAAAAAGATCAGCAAGGTCGTGCAGTTGCTCTTCTTGGTACAGGTAAGGGTAAAAACCTTAGCCGTGCACAAGAAAAGCAATTTGCAGAGATGGGTTCTTTTGCCCGCACCGAACAGGTTCGTATTGAGGAGGGTTCGTTAGAAGTAGGAACTGTGTTAACCGCAGGAGTATTTACTCCCGGTGAACTTGTGAACGTATTCGGAATTACAAAGGGCAAAGGTTTTCAGGGTGTTGTGAAGCGTCATGGATTCGCAGGTCATCCAACTACTCACGGTCACAAAGACCAGGTTCGTAAGTCTGGTTCCATTGGTGCGGGTGGTATCCAACGTGTTTTCAAAGGCATGCGTATGGCTGGTCGTATGGGTGGTGATCAGGTAACGGTAAAGAATCTGGAGATCATCGCCGTCGATGTTGAAAACAATTTTATCGCAGTAAAAGGAGCGCTTCCCGGCGCGCGCGGCACGCAAGTGACGTTAATGAGTACTAATGGAAATGTATGGCGCAAGTAAAACTTTATACCTGGCAGGGTGGTGATGCAGGGATGCTCGATCTTCCTGACAATCTCTTTTCTGTTGCAGTGAAGCCATCTGTTGTACACGAGGTTATCGTTGCACAGGATGCAAATAGCCGCGTGGTAAGCGCGCATACAAAAGATCGTTCCGAGGTTTCCGGTGGTGGAAAGAAGCCATGGAAACAAAAGGGAACGGGTCGCGCACGTCACGGTTCCACGCGTTCTCCTATCTGGGTAGGAGGTGGTGTGGCACACGGTCCGCTTGCTGAGCGTAATTTCTCCAAAAAGGTAAATAAGAAGATGAAGCGTGTAGCGATTGCGATGCTTCTCTCCGATCGTCTTGCAAAGGAAGCATTTGTTGCCGTGGAGTCTCTCGTCCTTCCTGAAATGAAAACAAAGCTCATAGCAGCAATGCGTAAAGCACTTCCTTGTGCGGAAAAGAAAGCATTGGTGATCCTTGGATCTTCCGAGGCGGGAACATACCGTGCAATTCGTAATTTGGAACACACTCAGGCTATTGGTGCGCGCAGTGTAAATCCTCGTGACCTCGCAAAGTTCGGTGCAGTTATCGCATCAAAGGCTGCAATTGCTGAAATGGAAGAAACGTTTACTGGCTAATGTATGCCTCCTATCAAAAAAACAACCAAAAAAACTGAGGTAGCTGCGAAAGCTTCTACAAAAGGACTTTCCGAGCTTGCTCGTGCAGTTGCTCTTGCTCCTCTCATGACTGAGAAGACCGCGTACCTTGCAGGTTCCTCTGTCTACGCATTTCGCGTAGCACTTGATGCGAATCGCGTTGCGGTTCGTCAGGCTTTCCGCGAAATGTACGGAATACTTCCTACTCGCGTAAACGTTGTGCGTGTTCACGGAAAGGAAAAGCGTTTCGGTGGCGTTCTTTCCCGTCAGACTGACTGGAAGAAGGTTTACGTCGCAGTTCCAACTGGTACTACTCTTGATCTCTTTGCCACGGCTTAATATCTTCTATGCCGACAAAAATTTACAAACCAACATCTGCCGGCCGCCGCAATTCCAGCGTGCAGCTGTTTACCGATGTTACGGCAAAGACTCCTCATAAAAAGCTTGTTGTGGCGCAGAAACAACAAGCAGGCCGTGGTGCGGGAGGAAAAATTAGCGTGCGTCATCGTGGAGGAGGTGTTCGCCGCAATATTCGCGTGATTGATTGGAAGATGGATAAGCTCGCCATTCCTGCAAAAGTACACACTATTGAATACGATCCAAATCGTGGTGCACGCATCGCACTTGTAGCGTATGCAGACGGAGAAAAGCGTTACGTTCTTGCTGCGGAAGGTTTGCAAGTCGGCTCTACCATAGTTTCTTCAATGGAGCGAGGTGAGCCAAGTAAAGGAAATCGTTTTCCTCTTGAAAAAATTCCTGTAGGTATGGACGTGTTCAATGTTGAACTTCAGCCAGGACAAGGAGGAAAGTTGATTCGCGGCGCAGGAACTTCTGCTTTGTTGCTCGCTGTAGAAGGTGAGTACGCAACACTCAAGTTGTCTTCTGGCGAAGTACGCATGTTCCCTAAGGCTTGCATGGCAACGATTGGAAAGGTTTCTAACCCCGATTGGAACCAGGTGCGTTGGGGAAAGGCTGGTCGTATGCGCCTTAAGAGCATTCGTCCTACCGTTCGTGGTAAAGCTATGAATCCAGTTGATCACCCGCACGGTGGAGGTGAAGCGCGCAACTCGATCGGTCTCAAGTACGCAAAGACTCCTCAAGGTAAGCATGCACACGGTGTAAAGACACGTAAAGCAAAGAAGCCATCTAATAAATTCATCGTCCGCCGCCGCAACCACGATAAGGGCCGCGCAGCATAAAGATCTATGACTCGTAGTCTGAAAAAAGGGCCATTTATTGCCCCTCATCTTGCAAAAAAAGTTGCAAAACTTCGTCAGGGCGACAAAACGGTGGTGAAGACGTGGTCTCGCGCATCGTCCATTACTCCAGAAATGGTGGGATTCACCTTTGGAGTGCATAACGGAAAAGATTTCATTCAAGTGCGCGTTGTTGAAAACATGGTTGGTCATAAGCTCGGTGAATTTTCGCCCACGCGCAAATTCGTTCGTCATGCAGGAAAGGCAGCAGCAGCTGCCGCACCTGCTGCGGCGCCCGCAGCAAATAAGGTAAGTCGCTAATTCTTCTTCTATGGAAGCTATTGCTCAGGCAAAACATATCCGCATCGCTCCGCGCAAGACTCGTCTTGTGGTGGGATTGATTCGCGGACTTGCGATCAATGAGGCTCGCAAGCAACTTCTTCTTTCCAAGAAGGCAGCGGCGAAGCCCGTACTCAAGGCACTTGAATCTGCTATTGCAAATGCAGAACACAATTTAAAACTTGATGCTGCGGCATTTGTCGTAACACGTGCACAGGTTGACGAAGGTATTAAGATTAAGCGTTCCACTCCTCGTGCGCAGGGCCGGGCAACCCCGATCCGTTTGCGCAGTTCTCACATCACTATTGGTGTAGGACCGAAGACGTTGAAAGCGAAGAAATAACCATTTCCTATGGGTCACAAAGTCCATCCAAAAGTATTTCGCTTGAACACTGTTTTTACTTGGGATTCCAAGTGGTTCGCTCGCGGACGTCAATTTGTTACGCAATTGAAAGAAGATGCGGAGCTTCGAGTCTTTTTTAAAAAAGCTTTGAAGGATGCAGGTCTTAATGATATTGCGATCGAGCGTACGCCTAAGCACCTCACTATTACGCTTCGTGCTGCAAAGCCGGGTGTAATTATTGGTCGCCAAGGCGCAGGTATCGAAGATCTTAAAAAGAAGCTCATGTTGACCTTCTACAGAGGTCGTCGTGTTACGCTCAATCTCAATGTCCAAGAAATTGCAAACCCTTCGCTTGCTGCATCGGTTGTTGGTCAACAGATTGCACAAGAGCTTGAAAAGCGTATGCCTTTCCGTCGCTCCATGAAGATGACGATTGAACGCGTTATGAAGTCGGGTGCGAAAGGTGTGAAGCTCACCGTATCTGGTCGTTTGAACGGATCGGAAATTGCTCGGACAGAAACGCTTTCCCAGGGAAGTATTCCTTTGCACAATTTACGTGCAGATATCGACTTTGCACGAGAACGTGCAAATACGGTGTATGGCGTGATTGGTGTAAAGGTTTGGATCTATCGTGGAGACGTGTTTGAAGGAGAACAGCGCACCGAACCTGCAGCACAATCTGCAGAACACGGTGGACGTGAGCGTCAGAACGATCGTCGTGGTGGTCGCCGCCCTGCAGGTGCTTCTCAATCCCGAAACTAATTGAAGCCTTATGTTGATGCCTAAGAAAATGAAGCACCGCAAGTGGCATAAGCGCCATAAGCAAGGTGATCGCGTTGCTACGCAAAAAATTGATGTCGCTTTTGGAACCTACGGTTTGAAAGCGATTACCGAAGCATGGGTGACTGCTCGTCAAATTGAAGCAGCTCGTCGTGCTATGACTCGCGCTATTAAGCGCGGAGGAAAGATCTGGATTCGTATCTTCCCTGATCATCCTGTAACTAACCACGGTGCAGAAGCTCCGATGGGTAAAGGTAAAGGAGGCGTTGATTACTTCATGACTCCTGTGCGTGCGGGAACCGTCATGTTTGAGATGGACGGTGTAACAGAAGAAGTTGCCCGTGAAGCGCTTCGCCTCGCAGCATATAAGTTGCCGGTCAAGACAAAAATCATTGTCCGAACGTAATATGCGTTTTAAAGAATTACTCCAAAAAGATCTTTCCGAACTTCGCACCGTACGCGATGACTTGCAAACGAAGCTTGAACAGCTTATGCGCCAGCTCGTGGTAAAAGGTGTGAAAAACGTGCGCGAAATTCGCACGATTCGAAAAGACATCGCTCGTATTGAGACGCGTATTTCCGCGCTCTCGCGCGCAAAAAGCGCATAACCTCATATGACGACGAAAAAGACTCAAGAAAAATCCACCACCCGTCGCCGATTAAACGGCGTTGTCATCGCAACAAAGATGATGAAAACGGTTTCGGTTCAGGTAGATCGCACCGTGCTTCATGCGAAGTATCAAAAGCGCTACACCGTGAGCAAGAAATATCTTGCACACAATGAAATCGAAGGTTTGCAAGCGGGGGATAAAGTGATCATTGAAGAAACCCGTCCACTCTCTGCGCTTAAGCGTTGGCGTGTGGTTACGAAGGTCTAAAAATAACCTATGCTTCAACATCGATCCATGATCGCCGTGGCGGATAACTCGGGTGCAAAAAAGCTCCAAGTGATCCGTGTTCACGGCGGCTATAAAAAGCGCTATGCGCGTTTAGGGGATGTGGTGACGGCGGTTGTTAAAGAGGCCGCTCCCCATAACTCCGTAAAGAAAAGTGACGTTGTACACGTTGTTATCGTTCGTACACGTAAGGAAACTCGTCGTACTGACGGATCTTACATTCGTTTCGACGAAAATGCAGGTGTTATTGTCATAAAGAACACCAAGGATCCAAAAGGAACACGTATCTTTGGACCTATCGCGCGTGAAGTACGCTCGGCAGGATTTTCCAAAATCGTTTCTCTTGCTCCCGAAGTACTCTAAGCATCTCCTATGAATACAAAGATGAAAATCAAGGTGGGCGATATCGTCCGCATCATGGTAGGACGCGCAAAAGAGGAGGGAGGGGATCGCGGAAAGGAAGGAAAAGTGATTCAGTCGTTTCCTGAGCTTCGCGCAGTTGTTGTAGAAGGTGTGCGCAGCCGTACCAAGCACGTAAAGCCTCGGGGAGAACAAAAAGGACAGAAGATACAATTCTTCGCTCCAATTCCTGCAGCAAATGTTGCTCTGGTGGGAAAAACGGGTGTTGGACGTATAGGATCTGAAATGAAAGATGGAAAAAAAGTTCGTGTGTTGCGATCCAAGAAAAAGGTAGAACAGCTTGTTTAATGTATGTCTATTCTCAAAGAAAAATTTAAGACAAGCGTTGCAGGTTCTCTGCGTTCTGCTTTTGGACTCAAAAACGTCCACGAAACTCCCAGCATTTTGAAAGTTACCCTCAATGCACGCATTGGAAAGGGAAGAGATGCAAAGTTTGCGGATGTTATCGTTGATACGCTTCGTCGTATTACAGGTCAACAGCCTGTGAAGACCATTGCAAGAAAGTCTATTGCAGGTTTCAAGATTCGTGAAGGTATGGTGCTTGGTGCAAAGGTTACTTTGCGCGGAAATCATATGTGGCACTTCCTCGATAAACTTACGAACGTGGCATTTGCACGTATTCGTGACTTCCGAGGCATCCCTGAATCTTCCGTAGATCGTGATGGTAACTTCAACTTTGGCTTTACGGAGCACACCGCGTTCCCTGAAGTTCGCCCAGACGAAGTAGAATCTCTGCACGGTTTGCAGGTGACGATCACGACCAACGCAGGTTCTCATGAGCGTGGCATCGCTTTGCTCAAGGGACTTGGCTTCCCCTTTGTTTCCAAGTCATCTAAGTAAAGTATGGCAACACAAAATCAAATCGCGAAGTCGCAAAAAACTCCCAAGTTCTCGTCACGCATTGTCTTGCGTTGCTGGCGCTGTGGTCGTAAGCGTTTCTTCATGCGCAAGTTCGGTCTCTGTCGTATTTGTTTCCGTGAGTTGGCAAATGTGGGCGAGATCCCTGGTATTCGTAAGGCTAGCTGGTAAATCCTATGATGACCGATCCAATTTCCGACATGCTCACTCGTGTGCGTAACGCCGCTATGGCGCGCGCTCATGTAGTTGAGATGCCATTGTCGAAGATGAAATTCGCTATTGCGAAGATCCTTGAATCTCGTGGATATCTTTCTGCGGTAGAAAAAGTTGCTGACAAAAATACTTCTCGCGAAGTATTGCGTCTCACGCTTTCTTACACTGAAGGTATGCCCGTAGTTTCTGACCTTAAGCGTGTAAGTAAGCCAGGACGCCGCGTCTATGTGAAGGCGGACGAGCTTCGTGCGGTACGTTCAGGATACGGCATCTCTATCGTTTCTACTCCTAATGGAGTGATGAGCGGAGACGATGCGCGTAAGCGACGTTTGGGTGGTGAACTTATTTGCGAAGTCTACTAAGCGTTATATGTCTCGTATTGGAAAAAAGCCGGTTGCTCTTCCGCAAGGAATCACCGCAACGGTTGCTGATGCAACCTTGACTGTAAAAGGTCCCAAGGGAGAGTTAACCCTCGCGGTGCATCCCCATGCACACGTCGTGCTTCGTGATGAAGACGGTGTTTCTGTACTTCATGTTACGGTAAACGATCCGGATAAGGATGATCGTGCGATTTGGGGTACTATGCGTGCACTTGTTGCGCAAATGGTAAAGGGCGTTGCTGAAGGTTTCAGCAAAAAGCTTGAACTCAATGGCGTGGGTTTTAAAATGAGCCTTCAAGGAAATGTTCTCACGTTTTCTTTGGGATTTTCTCATGACATAACGTACACGCTTCCTCCTTCCGTTTCTGCAAAGATTGATACCAATGCACTTGTTCTTTCCGGTGTGAATGCACAGGAAGTGGGCCGTGCAGCTGCAGAAATTCGTGCTTTTAAAAAGCCTGAACCTTATAAAGGCAAAGGATTCCGTTATAGCGATGAAATTGTACGTCGCAAGGCGGGTAAGGCTGCGAAGGGCGATAAATAATGTTTTATGACGAAAAAAGAAATGAAAGCAAAGCGCGCACGAACAGATCGTCGCGCAGCTCGTGTCCGCGCAGTAATTCGCGGCACTGCAGAACGCCCACGTTTGTCGGTGTTCCGTTCGCAAAAACATATTTCCGCACAAATTATTGATGACGTTGCAGGACGCACGCTTGCTTCTGCTCAAGATAGTAAGCTTGAAAAGCTTTCTCCCTTGGAACGTGCTGCAGAAATTGGTAAAGTAGTTGCTGAAGCTGCAAAAAAGGCTGGTATTACTACTGTCGTTTTTGACCGAGGTTCCTACTTGTTCCATGGTCGCGTTAAGGCAGTTGCAGAAGCAGCTCGCTCCGCAGGTCTTCAATTCTAATCCTATGCCAGAACAAGAAAAAGTTAAGACGAACACTGACCGCCGTGGCGGTCGTGGGGGACAACAGGGTGGTCAACGTGGTGGAGGAAGAGATCGCCGTGGCGGTCGTCCTCAGGAGCGTGATCCTCGGGAATTTGAGCAAAAAACGCTTGAACTTTCTCGTGTTACCCGCGTTACCAAGGGTGGTAAGCGCATGCGTTTCCGCGCAACGGTTGTGGTAGGCGATAAAAAGGGTCGTGTAGGTTTCGGCGTTGCAAAAGGCGCTGATGTTGCCATGGCACTTGATAAAGCATCTCGCCAAGCAAAAAAGCATTTGATCCAAGTTCCGCTTATTAAGGGAACGGTTCCTCATGAGGTTTTGGCAAAGTTTGGCGCGGGGATGATCATGATTAAACCCGCTCCTCAAGGTACCGGATTGAAGTGTGGTGGACCAGTGCGTGTTGTTCTTGAGCTTGCAGGTGTGCCAAATGCTGTTTCTAAGGTTTTGGGAGGTAAGAATAAGATTAACAATGTTAAAGCTACCTTTGCGGCGCTCAACATGCTTCGTAAAGAAAAGGCGGTTTTAACGCCTTCCGCATAATCCTTCCCTATGACGCTCTCATTGCATGCACTTCGCCCCGGATACGGTGCGAAGAAAGATAAAAAGCGCGTAGGTCGTGGCCTTGGTTCTAAGGGTACCACGGCAGGACGCGGTCAAAAGGGTCAGTCTTCTCGCGCGGGTGCGAGTGGTTTGCAACGCATTGGTTCACGCCATATGATGCTTGCAACGCCAAAGCTCCGTGGTTTTAAGGCGATGACTCCTGGTGCTCAGGCGGTAAATCTTGCAGATCTTGCAGGTTCTTTTGTCGCAGGTGAAGTTGTTTCTCCACGCACCCTGTTCAAAAAAGGACTTGTTCGCGATGCTAAAAAAGATATAAAAATCTTAGGCGTAGGTGAACTTGCTCATGCGGTGACGGTAAAAGGATGCCGTGTTTCAGGAGCTGCTCAGGCAGCTATTGAAAAGGCTGGTGGAAAAATTGAAGCCTAACCTTTTGTTTTATGGCCAGTGCACTCATGCGTATTTGGAAAGAGGCGGAAATTCGCAATGGCTTGTTGTTCATTCTCTTTGCGGTAACACTTTTTCGTGTTATCGCTCATATTCCCGTTCCGGGTATTGATGCTTCAAATCTCGCAGCATTATTGAATCAAAACCAATTACTGGGATTGTTGAACGTATTTGCGGGTGGAACGCTGAGCAACTTTTCTGTTGTTGCGCTTGGTGTTGCGCCGTACATCACCGCTTCCATTATTTTTCAGCTTCTGGGAATGATTTTCCCCTCCATTGAAGAGATGCAAAAGGAGGAGCAGGGACGCAGGACACTCAATCGTTTTACGCGCGTTGCAACAGTTCCTCTTGCGGGTTTGCAGGCATATAGCTTAATGGTTCTTCTTAGTCAGCAGGGTATTTTTGGAGCAACCGTTCTTTCGTCTTGGCAGTGGGTTGTTGCGGTTGCAAGCATGATTGCGGGAACCATCTTCCTTATGTGGCTGGGTGAGCTTATCTCCGAATATAAAATGGGAAATGGTATTTCTATTCTCATTTTTGCGGGTATCGTTGCATCGTTTCCTGCGTTTTTTGCAAATGCAGCGGCAACATATACCTCCTCAGAGCTTGTAGACATCTTGCTTTTTGCGGCATGCACTATTCTTACCATTTTGGGTGTTGTGTTTGTGAATGAAGCGCAGCGCAATATTCCTGTGCAATATGCTCGTGGAGGATCGGGAAAGGTTTCCTCTGTTCTTCCTTTACGGGTGAATTTGGGAGGAATGATTCCTATTCTTTTTGCGATGTCATTGCTCGTTACTCCGGGCCTTCTCGCACAGTTTTTTGTGAATGCAAGTACGGCATGGGTAAGTACTGCAGCGCAATGGGTGATTGCCTTTACAAGCAATTCCTTTGCATATGGCGTTACTCAGTTCTTCCTGGTTATTCTCTTCACCTTCTTCTACGGATCCATCGTGTTCCGCCCAGAACAGGTAAGTGAAAATTTGCAGAAACAGGGTGGCTTTATTCCTGGTGTGCGTCCGGGTGATCATACAACAAAGTATTTACAGTGGATGATGAATCGTATTCTCCTTGTTGGAGCGGTTTTTCTTGCGACTTTGGCAGTTTTACCTTCTATTGTGCAGGCAATAACGGGAAATCCTCTTCTTGCAGTTGGAGGAGCTTCGGTGCTCATTGTGGTGTCGGTAGTTATTGATGTGGTGAAGCAGATAGAAGCTCAGCTGTCGATGAGATCGTATGAGTAGAGAAGTGTGAAGTTATGAAACAGCACGATCTTTCCCGATCGTGCTTTTTCATTTACCATATCTTCCGTATGCATAAAATCCTCCTCTTGGGACCGCAGGGATCGGGCAAGGGTACGCAAGCAGCGATTCTTTCGGAAAAATTGGGGATTCCTGCGTTTTCTATGGGGCAGTTGTTTCGTGATGAGGTTGCTCGTGGAGGAATGATTGCGGATCGCATTGGGGATATTCTTTTGCGAGGAGATTTGGTGCCCGACGATATTGCTATTGTTATTCTTGCAAAGCGTCTTCAAGAGCCTGATGCGAAAAAAGGATATATTTTAGATGGATTTCCTCGGAATGAAGCACAATTTGCCGCGTATGATCAATACGATCAGCCAACTGACGTGGTTGTTCTCAATCTTTCAAAGGATAGTGCACTGGATCGCATTGCCCATCGTATGCGTATTGAAAAACGGGCAGATGATACGCCGGAGGTAATTGAAAAACGACTTGCCTTGTATGACGCAGAGTCTATTCCGATGCTTGAACGGGGGTATGCATCTCGTGGCATCGTGCGACAAGTAGATGCAACGGGAACCATTGAAGAGGTTGCGGAGAGGGTATGGGAAGCGGTGAGTGAGTAAAAACCTATGTCTCTCATAAAAACTCCCAAAGAAATTGATGCAATGCGCGAAGGAGGTGCGCTTCTTTCGCATTCGTTGCAGAAGGCGGTTGACGCCATCAAACCCGGTATAACCATGCGTGAAATTGATTCGATTATTGAAGATGAAATTGTTGCAGGAGGAGGCAAACCCTCGTTTAAGGGGTATAAAGGGGGAGGAAAGATTCCGTTTCCTTCTACGGCGTGCATTTCGGTAAACAATGAAGTTGTTCACGGACTTGGAACACGCGATATCGTTCTTAATGAAGGTGATATTGTAGGTATTGATATTGGTTGTTGGTATAAGGATTTGTGTACAGACATGGCGATTACCGCTCCGGTAGGAAAAATTTCCCAAGAGAAGAAAATTCTTCTTGGTATTACGCGAGATGCAATGTATGCGGGCGTTGAAGCGGCGATTGTAGGGAAGACGACACATGATATGGCTCGGGCAATCGAGAACACGATTCCGAAAAAATACGGTATCGTAAAGTCGCTTGTAGGGCACGGCGTTGGTCATGCGGTGCATGAATCTCCCAATGTACCGAATTTTGTTAGTAAAGCATTTCCTCGTGTGGTTCTGCAGGCGGGAATGTGTTTAGCGATTGAACCTATGGTGACACTGGGTACGGATGATGTGTACGTTTCTCCTGATGGGTGGACGATTGTTACGGCTGATGGAACAGATGCGGGACATTTTGAGGTGACTATTGCGTTGACGGAGAATGGTCCTGAGATTCTTACGCCTCAACCAGAAATTAGCATGTAAAAATGTAGGTTAAGTGGTTAAAATGGTTTAGATGGTTATTGTGAATGGCTTAGGAAACCACTTAACCAATTAACCACTTTAACCTTTCTCATATGAAAAAAGGAGATGTCGTTGGGCTTATCAGTATTATTGTCGTTTTAGGGGGAATCGCAGTGCTTTTTGCTCTTGCTCCCAAGCGCTCTGAGATTGCGTTTGCGCCGATTGAAGTTGCAGGAAGTGCACTTGTTCTTGATGACGCTCAAGAATCCGGTGTTGTCGTTGATGTGGTCATGGGAGTAGAGATAGATGGTTTTATTACCCTTCATAAAGCCGTTACTACAGCTCCTGGTCCACTTGTTGCTTCCTCTGACTTTCTTGATGAGGGTATTTATTCCGAATTATTCTTGGAAGTTCCCGGTGGTTTAGATCCGCAAGAAACATATATTATGCTTATGGTTGCGGATGATGGTGACGGTGTGTATGAGCCGGGAGTGGATCGTCCGGTCATGGTGAATGGGGAAGTGATAAGAGTTTTTGTTGAGCTTTCCTCTTCATCGTCTACCGAATAAACGATGGATCCCGGGTCGGTGCCTGGGATGACGAAAAGCTTATGAAATATCTTGGTATTGATTACAGTTTGCGAAAGATTGGACTTGCGATTGGCGAGTCTGATTCGCGTATTGCGGTGCCGCTTGAGGTGATTTTAGGGGGAGATGATGCGCTGGATCGAATTATTGCGCTTGCGAAAAAAGAACAGATCGATGCGTTTGTGCTTGGTGTTCCGGTTCCTTTTCGAGAAGAACAGCACACGAAACAATTTGATCGCATTAATCTCTTTGCAAAAAATCTTGTACAGAGTTCCGGGCTTCCTGTACACAAGATTGATGAGGTGATGACGACACGTGAAGCGAGACGTGTGCAAGATGAATACGGGAGTAAAGTTCCTGAAGATGCACTTGCCGCGATGTTGATTGTGCAAGAGTTTCTTGATTTGAAGAGTAATGAAGTTATAAGTTAAGAGTTTGAAGTGAAAGGTGGTTTTTCTTTTATTTTCCCCATCTGCCGTCTGTAGTTTGTTGTCTTTCGTCTTCATTCCAACAAAAACACAACATCCATTCACTTCAGTACGGGCGGAAGATGTTCCGCCCCTACTTCAAACTTTCCTATGTGGTTTGCCCAAAAAACTGAAGCTATTATTCTCACCGTTCATCCTTGGAAAGAGGCGGATAAGCGGTATGTTGCGCTTTCTCCTGCACATGGAAAGCTGGAGTTTATTGGGCGTGGGGCGCGAAAAGGCAAGGCAAAGCTTTCTGCGCATCTTGAACCTTTTGCACGTGTGCAATTGGAGCTTGTGGTAGGGCGAAGGCAAACGACCGTTATTGGTGTAGAGCGACTTGAGGCTTTTTCTGGCATTGCGTTGTCGCTTGAGCATCGGTTGGTTGCGCAACTTGCGTGTGCACTGCTTGATAAGACTCTTCGTCCGGATCAGGAGGATGTTGAGTTGTATGGTGAGCTTCTCGCATTTTTTCACTTTCTTAATCTTGAAGATGCGCTCCCTTCATCGCGTGGTGCCTTTGTGCTTGGGGGTTTTCTTTTGCGTTTGATGCGTCACTTAGGATATGAAACCGAATTACATGTGTGTTTGGGATGCCAAGATCCTATTCAGCCACTCTCATTTCGATGGCATGATATGCGGGGAGGATTAGTGTGTGCCGATTGCATTTTGGAGAAGAATCAAGAATGGATTACGGCTCGGCATATTGATGAAGAAATTGTGACATTATTGCGTTTTGCACGTGATGCAGGATATGAAGATCTCATGAAGACAGTTCTTCGGGGAAGTCATATGGAGCATTTTTCATCCTGTGTGCATGATTTGTTGCGTATTCATGTGCCGGGATATGTTGATAAACCGTATTGGGAGATGGTGATGGTGTGAGATGTGAGAGGTGCGTATTGCATGATTTTTGATGTATGTTATAGTAATTTTAGAGGCATTTGAGACGATTTGAACACCGTCGAGCCTGGAGAAGAACCCCTTTGTCACGCTCGTGATTTTGGACAGTAGAACTCCACGGGTTACGCCCGTTATTGCGTGAAATTAAGCCCCACTTCGCTCCTTCGGAGCTTCGTTGGGGGCAAGTAAGGTGGCACCGCGAAGAATTTCGCCCTTACAAGATTATGACGCTTTGTGCGTTGTGATTTTGTAAGAGCGAATTTTTATTCTTGGAAACGATGGATGCCGGATCGGTGTCCGGCATGACGAAATGTATGCAAACAACCATTCAACATCTTAGAGAGTACGCTGGACAAGAAGTTACGCTCAAGGGCTGGGCGTATAACTTTCGATCAAGCGGAAAGATTTATTTTTTGCAGCTGCGTGATGGATCTGGTTTTGTACAGGCGGTTTTTAGTGCGTCTGACATTCCTGAAGCTATGTGGGAGCAATTGAAATCGATCACGCTTGAGTCGTCGGTGGAGATTAGGGGAATTGTGAAAGCCGAGCCTCGTGCGCAGGGAGGATTTGAAATTCAAGGTACAGGTTTTGCACCTGTGCACATCAACAAGGAAGAATATCCCATTGGCAAAAAAGAACATGGTCCGGAGTTTTTATTTGATAACCGTGATCTGTATCTTCGTTCGCAAACGCCTTGGGCAGTGTTGCGTATTCGTGATCGGGTTTTTTTCTCGATTGAGCAGTTTTTTCACGAGGAAGGATTTATTCGGTTTGATGCTCCCATTCTTCAGCCAACGAGCTGCGAAGATACGACACAGCTCTTTACTGTCGATTATTATGGAACGCCGATGTATCTCTCGCAATCTGGCCAGTTGTACAGCGAAGCGGGCATTATGGGCTTTGGAAAAGTGTACGATTTTGGCCCGGTATTTCGTGCAGAAAAGAGCAAGACACGTCATCATTTAAGTGAGTTGTGGATGATGGATGCGGAGATGGCATTTTATGATCAACACATGAACATGGATATTCAGGAAAAGATGGTAAAACACATTGTTGCGGATGTGCTGCGCGACTGTCAGACTGAACTCAAGATTTTAGAGCGCGATACGACGATTTTGCAGAAGCTCGTTGACGAACCTTTTGTCCGCAAGACACACGCGGAGATTAAGGCGGAACTTGCTGCGGATGGCCTTACGGTTGATGTGCTTGATGATATGACGACTGAAGAGGAGATTTATTTGGGGGAGAAATATAAACTTCCCGTGTTTATTCAGGATTATCCCGCCGCAGTAAAAGCTTTTTACATGAAAAAGTTTACGGATGAGAGCGGAATATTGCGAGCATGCTGCGCTGATCTCATCGCGCCAGAGGAAGGTCGTGAAATCATTGGCGGAAGTCAGCGTGAGGAAGATTATGATGCGCTTCGGAAGGATATTGTTGATCGCAATTATCCGCTTGCAGAATACGATTGGTATTTGAACACGAGAAAATTTGGTTCGGTTCCGCATAGTGGATTTGGTATCGGCCTTGAACGCACCGTGCGTTGGATTACGGGCGTGCATCATGTTCGCGAAACGATTCCGTTTGCGAGAATGTTGAATAGAAATAGGCCTTAGTTGTGTGAGTAGGCTAGTGGGCTAGGCGGGCTAGTTTGTCATCCCAGGCTTGACCCCTCGGCCGTTGGCCTATGGGCAGGCCGGGATCCATAGAATTTAAATCAGTAAACGATGGATGCCGGATCGGTGTCCGGTATGACGAACTAAAACATATGAAAAACAGAACACTCGTTAAACAACTTCCTGAACATTTAGGACAAGAGGTTATTCTTGCCGGATGGCTTTCTAATCTTCGAGACATGAAGAATTTTGGTTTTGCTCTTTTGCGTGACCGCACGGGTATCGCGCAGGTGGTGCTTGAGGCCGCACATCTTGAGCAGTTAAAAGGCTTGCAGCTTGAAACGGTTATCAAAGTAACGGGCTTGGTAAAAGAAAAAAAGTCGAAAGATCCCAACGCAAAAGAAGTAGAAGTACAGTGTACGAAGCTTGAAATTTTATCGCCCGTGCTCGATGCAGTTCCTGTGGAAATTGCAAAGCCTGAGCTTGATGTACAGCTTGATACGCTTTTGGATAATCGTGTTATTACGCTTCGTCATCCTAAGCAACGTGCAATCTTTAGAGTTCAGGCGGCACTGGTGAAGGGATACCGTGCGTACATGGAACGTCAGGGATTTACGGAAATTTTTTTCCCGATTCTTGCGGGAGCTGCAAGTGAAGGAGGCGCAGAGTTTTTTAAAGTTGATTATTACGGTCGTGAAGCAACGCTTTCTCAATCGGCACAGCTGTATAAGCAAATTACGATGGGAGTATATGAAGGAGTTTACGGTTTGTCATACTCATTTCGCGCTGAGAAATTTGCAACGTCGCGTCATTTAACCGAGTTTAATCAGCTCGAGTTTGAAATGGGATTTGTTGAGGATATGGAAGAGGTGATGAATCATGCTGAGGGTTCTATTCGTGAAATGGTTGCAACGGTTGAACGAGATTGTGCGGAGGAATTAAGGCTTTTGAGTGTTACGCTTCCGCCGCTTGGCGAGCGATTCCCGCGCATTGCACTCAAGGATGCACTTCAGGTGTATAAAGATGAAGGCGGTGTTGATGAAACGTCGGAACCTGATTTGTCTCCGGCGGGGGAGCGTTGGCTTTCTACCGTGTGGGGTCCGCAGCATCATCAGTGCGGTTTTATTCTTGTGACGGATTATCCAACTTCGAAGCGTCCATTTTACGCTCAGCGTGATCCAAAAGATCCTACGAATACGATTACGTTTGATCTTGTCGGTTTTGGGAGTGAAATCATCTCCGGTGGCATGCGTGTGAATCGGTATGACGAACAGGTGCAGGCAATTAAGGACAAAGGCCTCGATCCTGCTCAATTTGAGGATTATCTCATGATGCACAAGTACGGTATTCCTCCTGAAGGCGGATTTGGTATGGGACTTCAGCGTTTGACGCAGAATCTGTTGGGTCTTTCAAACGTAAAAGAAGCAACCATTTTCCCTCGTGATGTGCAGCGATTGCGGCCGTAATTGTACGGCTAAGTATTTCTGATGGTCGAACTTATTCCTGCTCTGTCCATCATTTCTTTAATAGCATGTGCATCCTCTGGAAGGATTGATTTTGGGCCATCTCCTGGCTGATACGTTTTGACTCGTACATCCCAATGACCTAATCCACTCACAAAGCTCTCCTTTCGCTCCTGTTGTTTGTCATCAAAAAAAGGACGGGCGAATGTGTCGAAATCTTCCTCGATAATATGCATGCTAGGATCGTCCAGAATAAGAGGAGTTGATTTTTCGTTTGTGACAATAACCTCGCTGATGCTATATCCGCTTTTATTTGAAAGTTCTTGTAATAATTCCAACGTATTTCGTACTGCAGTTTGTCCTTTTCCTCTTGTTTTGCCATCTTCGCCAAGGGTATAGATATCATGCGTTAAAAGAATTTGTTTTTTCTCAGCGTCAACAGCCCAAAAATTTAATCGTAAACAACCGTATTCACTTAATAGTTCAAAAATCACTACCGGAGAAACTTTCGCACCCCGCAAAAAACGCCTCTCATTTACCAGCGCAAATCTTTCTGATAGTTTTTTTGGTAACCAACGAGACCCTTTCTTATTTTGTCGCCACCTGTCAAGAATTGCATCATACAATTCTTTCAGGCTGTCCATCTCGTATATTGTTTCCTCGATGCTTTTTGATCGTCTGGCATCGGGAGAAGTTTGTTCAATGCTATCGCCATGTTCAAATGCTGTCATTCGATGTTTTCGTTCCCATGGCTCCAATTTTTCTTTGCCATTGGCGAGCGTCATTTCGGCGATAACGTGCTGTTCATCCGCAAGCGCTTCAGCATCTTTTAATCCAAAAAATTTCTTTGCTTTACCAAGAAGACTCCGAGATTCCTTACGAAGGGTATCTCGTTCTCGACGATGCGTCCTTACTTCTCTGGCCAGCGTATCGCGTGCGTCTTGATGTTCAGGATTTCTTGGAAATTCAGACATATTTTTAAGAAAAGTTTATCATAAGGTGGATCTTTTAAATATTCTCTTCTTATTAAGTTTCTGCTATACTTTTTTGGTATGAATACCCACGAGACGACATCCTTATCTTTTGAGGGTACACCCAGTGTACGTGGACTTTTTCACGCTCTGCATGAAGTAATAGTTGCATGGATCACTGCGCGGCGCCGCGATGCGTTGGATTTTCGACATGCGCAGGAAGACGAGGTAACGCCGGAAATGCGTAAGCATATTGAAACGGTACGCAACGCTTCTAATGAAGACTTCGTGAATATTTAGGTTATGTCCAAGGGGACCAGCAAAATCCACCTTGAAAAGGGTGGATTTTTGCATGGTTTTTATGTGATTCGCGTGTTACACTCTGACCAATTCTTTCTATGGACAATCATTCTCTTATTTCTGTTGCCGAAGCTGCGCTACGTCGATATGTTGATGAACATGGCCGTTTACATGGAGATGTTGCTGCTGCGGTTTTGGGGAACAACGGCAAAGTGTATGTAGGTATCGTTGTTGATACTCCGAGTTGGGGTATTTGTGCGGAGCGGAGCGCTCTGTCGGCGATGATTACGGATGGAGAATATTTTTTTCAGAAAATTGTTGCGGTTTGGCGAGACGACAAAACGACTTTACTACACGTTCTCCCTCCTTGTGGCCACTGCAGGCAATTTATGAGAGATATTGGTGAAAAGAATATGGATGCGGAAGTTATTTTAGGCTTGAAAACAAGTGAATCTCTTCGCACACTTCTTCCTTACCATGCTTGGCCAAAGCCTCTTGTGCAAGAATGAGCCGCGTTATGCCATTCTCCGTTGAACAAGAGCATTATTCGGGTCCGCTGGCGTTGCTTTTGGAATTGATTGATGAACGGAAGATGGAGATTACGCAGGTCAGTTTGGCGCAGGTCGCGGATGCTTTTTTGGCGCATTTGGAAAATGCAGATGTTCCTGAGGAGGAGATGGCGGATTTTTTGGTGGTTGCGGCAAGGTTGATTTATTTAAAGAGTAAAGAATTGCTTCCGTACTTGCAGCTGCAGGATGAAGAAGAGGCGGCTGATCGGCTGGAGGATCGTTTGCGGGCGTATAAGGATTTTGTTGATGCGGCAAAGCGTTTGGAGGAACGGTGGGGAAGGGAGGTGATGTACGTTCGACCGTTTACGCATGCAAAACGAGCAGAAGCGTTTCGACCTGCGGAAAATATTTCTCCCACGTCTTTGCATGACGCATTTCAGCTTATTGTAAAACGCCTTGCGCCTTTTTTTGCGCTTCGTGAGCAAAAGATGACGCGTACGGTGTCGATTGAGGAGCGCGTAAAGGCACTTCGAGACGCACTTGCGGTTCGCGCGAAGATTCAGTTTCATGAAATTGCTGGTCAGGCAACGGAGCGTGCGGATGTGGTAGTGAGTTTTCTTGCGCTTCTTGAGATGCTTCGGCGTCATGAGGTGACGATTGTGCAGGAGGGGTCGTTTGGGGGTATTGTTGTGGAGAGAGTGTGAAGTGGGGAAGCTATGAAGTTCGGAAGATGGGAAGTCTGAAGTGAATGACCCTGACGATAGGAAGGGTCCAGAGAAACCCATTTGTCAGGCGGCTTCCTTCTTATTCGTGCGATAGGTCCTTCGCTGTCGCTCAGGATCCTGCTCAGCAAAAACAATATCCATTTAATATGGGCGGAAGATGTTCCGCCCCTTCGTCTCTCTTCCGAACTTCCTTACTTCATAACTTCCCATCTATGCCCCTACAAACTCACCTCCAATCTCTTCTCTTTGCCTCACCAAAATCGCTTTCTCTGCGCCAAATTGCGGCGTATCTTGAGGTTTCTGTGCAAGAAATAGAAGGCGCGATTGCGGAATTGATGGAACGCATGAATGCAGAAGAGTCGGGTATTCATCTTATGAAGAATGCGGAGGGATATTTGTTAGTGACGAATCCGGCCTGTGCAGAAGTTGTGGGTAAACTTTCAAAAGATGAGCCTGGCGAGCTGACGCGCCCTTCGCTTGAAACGCTCACGGTGATTGCCTATCGCAGTCCTATAACGCAACCTGAAATTGAAGCAATTCGCGGCGTGCAATGCTCGCTTATTTTGCGCAATTTGCTCATCCGTGGACTTATTGTGGAGCGAGATGACGCGAATCGCGGTGAACCCGTGTATACTTTGTCGGGTGATACGTTGCGGTATTTGGGTGTGCATTCTGAGAAAGAACTTCCTGATTACGCTACGTTTCATGGAGATGTACGGCTTACAAAACTTGTAGATGCCCTGGAGGGGCTATGATGCACAAAGTCGCTGGCGAGATTGTTCTTGCCCTGTTGTTACTGAATGTTACGCAAACGGACGTATCGGTATTTATGCCTACGTTTGCACGCGCTGCAATGCCTGACATTGCAGGTTTTTCTTTTTCGGGAAATATTCCGCATCTTCCTGTTGCTGACGATCGCGTTCTCGTTCCTAAGAAAACAGATCTTACCGCAGAAAGTGTTGAAACAACGGCACAGAGCGTAACCGTTTTTGATGCGGCTTCGGGAGTGCTCTTGTATGCGGAAGAGCCGGATGTGGTGCGCTCCATTGGGAGTATTTCTAAACTCATGACCGCGATGGTTTTTTTGGATACGAAGCCTGATCTTTCTTCGTGGGTAACGCTTACCACGAAAGATTATGTGGGGGGAGGGCGTGCGTATCTTTTCTATAACGATCCGGCGCGTTTGGGAGATGTGCTCACGGCAAGTTTGGTGGGATCGGATAATACGGCGACTGAGGCACTCGTGCGTTTTTCCGGTCTTTCTCGGGAGGATTTTATGGCGCGTATGAATAGTAAGGCGCAGGACATGGGCCTTTCTCGTACGTCTTTTGTTGACCCAAGCGGACTTTCTGCGCAAAATCAATCAACTGCACGAGAAATTGCAAATATCCTTGCTTCTGCTGCGGATTACGCTGAAATTACACAGCGTACGCAGATGAGTTCTGCGCAGGTAACACAATCTTCGGGATCGCGAGTGAGCATTCCTTCAACTGACGATCTTCTCTCATCATCTTTTTTACACTCCGGTTTTGATTTACTTGTTGCAAAGACAGGTTTTATTCCTCAGGCAGGATATTGTTTTACGGGTGCGTTTGTACATAACGGTCACCGTATTTACACCACGGTTTTGGGAGCGAATTCTAAAGAAAACCGCTTTATAGATGCGGCAAATGTGACTGACTGGGTAACAAAGGTGTATACGTGGCCAACGGCACTTTAGCATATGATTCCCGATTGGCTTCAGGTGATTGCACTGAGCGTTGCGCCCATTACGGAATATCAGCTTGCTATTCCGGTTGCGCTTACTACGTATCGCTATCCGTGGTATGTAGCCTATGGATTGGGCGTGATTGGCTCTTCTCTTATTTTTTTTCCGCTTTATTTTGGTTTTGATTTTGTTCGAGCGCATGTTGCATGCCTGTTTCCCAAACTCGTAAAGCCGTTTGATATGGCTATTGCGCGTGCAGAAAAAAAAACGCGTGGTAACTATGAAAAATATGGCGCAGCGGCACTTTTTTTGGCGCTCGTGATTCCTTTTCCTTTAACGGGTGTTTGGACAACGACGCTTGCTGCTGTTGCATTAAAAATACCGATGCGCACGGCGGCGATCGGTATCTTTTTGGGAGTGTTATGTGGTGCAGGATTGGTAACGCTTGCATCGCTTGGCATCATCCATTCGGCTTTGTTTACGGGATGATGTAGCGCATGAGCGCGATGATGAACAGCGCTTGCCCGGCTATAGCGTAGGAAAGCTTGGTGTCTCCGTAGCGGCGAGAAAAACAGTCGTGGAAGAAGAAATGCACTTTGTAAAAACTTTTGAGGATTTTATTTTTGGAAAAGATTTCTTTAAGACCTACGAGAAGATCGGGGAGGATGCTTCCGATAACTGCGGCAGAAAAAGCAAGATTTGTGGTGTCATTATTTGGTCGTCCGGATACAACACTCATCAGAAAGACGATAGCACATGCAGCATCTACCGTAATATACGCCACACCTAATTTTTTCTTTTTGTGTAGATGATATCCGTCCGCGATATTATTATCTCCGTGAGGGATCATGTCGACAAGAAAGTGGGATCCAAGACCCAGAAAAAAACCAAGCACCGGATTTCCTACCAAAGAACCAATTGCAGAGCCAATGGCTGCGTGAGTGGTGAGTGTCATAGCGATTGCGAAAGTATAGCACTATTTGTCATATAGGGGGAGAGGTGATACACTGCCCACACCTTCAACGCAGGGTGGAGCAGCCAGGCAGCTCGCCGGGCTCATAACCCGGAGGTCACAGGTTCAAATCCTGTCCCTGCAACCACAAAAGCCTCTCAGTAATGAGAGGTTTTTGTATTGCAATAACTACCACACATTGTCACCACTTCCAAGATTCTGAGGCGTTGACGCTTCATTTCTCTGCTCAAGCGAAAATTTCTCTTCGGTAACCTGACCTCCTATATTTCTCGTGTCAGGATAGTGGGGACGATTCTCTTCCGTGAGCATTGTGCTTTTGTAACTTCCTCCTGTTTCTTTACTTGCCAATTCAGCTAAACGTTTCGGCGCCTCATGCCAAGGGATAAATTCAATGTGAGGATATTTTTTACGAAGTAAGTTGACTACGGTGTTGTATTCTTCGCCAAGTACCACGTAGTGTATTCCGTTTTCATCCACCTTTTTTCCAGACTCACCAAGAACGATGATCCCTCTATTTGTAAAGGGATGATCTGCACCTATAGCCCCTCCTGCTTCTTTGTTAATTCTAAATTCGGTTGTGTAAAAAGTTCGGCCACGTTCCACCCCTTTTGTGAGAAGCGCATTTAATGTAGTTACCGCATCTCCTTTGGCGATGCCATGTCCCTGAAAGCGCTTTCCCGCTTCTGGATCTACATTTTTTAATGCCCATCGTAAACCTTGTCCCCCTAAGACATCGTATGCTCCTTGACGGGTATGAATATCTTTCGCCGCTTTTCCTGCTTCCCAGGCGATGGTTGCAAGATCTGTGTCAGGATATTGAGCGAGAAAATCAGGACTATATTCGGATGAGCTATAAACTTGGTGTGATGCTTCGTATGTATAAACGAGCTGTTTGTCTGGTGACTCTTGAGGTTCTTTTATTTCTCCTGAGAGTTCTGGTGCTCTTCCGCCTTGATGCATAATAAAAATAGCATGCCATCAAATATGTCTGCCGCCTACATGCATCTGTGTATAGAACGCTAGATTAGTTAGAGATGTAACTTGGTGAGTGCTTTGCGATAGATTCGACTCAATAGCAGTTGAGAGGTTTTTATAGCACAACATAAAATCACCTCTTTCGGAGGTGATTTTATGGTGACTAGGGCGGGATTCGAACCCGCGACCTAAGGCTTATGAGTCCTTCGCTCTAACCAACTGAGCTACCCAGTCTGGGATTTGCCACCCAAGTTTGTCCATCTTCGTCGTCGCCTCCTGCGCGCGGCCTCACCGTACCGCCGTGGGTACGCCTGGCCCTTCGCCGAAGGCTTCGGGGCCATCGCCACCGTAGCTTTAGCGGAGGGCGATCGGCTAAGCGTCGTCGGCTCCTAGAATCTGAACAAACTTAGTGGCAAATCCGTCTCGACTCGTTCGCGATGTGAAGTACAAAACGAATTTATTTGTTTTGTTGGTACCTTGGGAGGGACTCGAACCCTCAATCCATCGCTGGAAACGGATTTTGAGTCCGTCGCGTATACCATTCCGCCACCAAGGCTTATAAAAATAAACCAATTTCTTTCAATAAGAACGAGAGCAAGGTTATCATTTCCCATTCCTTTCCGCAAGAGGATTTTATGTGGACGGAAGGCGTGATTTGCTTTTGCTCGCGTGGTACGATAGCACAATCTATGACCCAGGTTGTATCGGTGGTAAACCAAAAAGGAGGAGTGGGAAAAACTACTACCTCCATGAATTTAGCAGCTTTTCTTGCGCATTTTGGCAAGAAAGTTTTACTGGTTGATTTAGATCCGCAAGGAAATGCAACGAGTGGATTTGGCTACACGCCTGCAGATGTGGTGGGAACGTATGAGCTTTTGGCGGGATTGCAAAAAGCGGAAGAGATGTTGCTCACTACTGCGCACGATGGTTTGCAGCTTATTGCGGCAAATCCCAATTTGGCAGGTTCTCAGGTGGAACTGGTAAGTGAGTTTAATCGAGAAAGAAAATTAAAAGCTGCGCTTGAGCCTGTTCTTTCGCAATTTGATTATGTGATTATCGACAACCCGCCTTCGCTGGGTTTGCTGACGATCAACGGTTTGGTTGCAAGCGATAGTGTGCTCGTTCCTGTACAGGCTGAATATTATGCGCTTGAAGGATTGGGTCAGTTGCTGCAAACCATCCAACTTGTACGTGAACACTTAAATGAAAAACTCGACATTCGAGGCGCAGTAATTACCATGTTTAATCCCGTAGCTACGCTTTCTCGGCAGGTGCTTGAAGAAATGTATCGTCATTTTCCTGGGAAGATTTATCGTTCGGTTATTCCGCGCAGTGTACGATTAGCCGAGGCGCCTAGTTTTGGAAAAACGATTTTGCACTACGATCCGTATTCAAAAGCTGCAAAAGCGTACGAACGTTTGGCACGAGAATTCCTTGAAAAAGAGGAAGAGAAAGTTGTGGCATAATGTGCAGCATCTATGCAGAACGATAAACCAAAAATAGGCCTGGGTCGCGGTCTTGGTGCGCTTATTGGACCTAGCGCAGGAATGTCTGCGGCACCTCGGGTGAACACTCTTCCCAAAGAAGAGCCTTCTTTGCCTGATGTGTCTGTATTTGCAGCTCCGGCGAGCAATGTGCAGGGAGAAGAGCATGTACATGCGCTTGATCCACAAAAGATTCGGGTAAACGTTGAGCAACCGCGTACGGTTTTTGCGGATGATGCGCTCGATGAGCTTACCGAAAGTATTCGTGAGCACGGTATTTTGCAGCCGCTTTTGGTAAGCGAAACTGCGCCGGGGGAGTATGAGCTTATTGCCGGAGAGCGCAGATTGCGTGCGGCAAAGCGTTTGGGATTGATGAGTGTTCCGGTCACCGTGCGTTCGCATGCGGCGTTAAAAGATAAGCTCGTGCTTGCGCTTATTGAAAATATTCAGCGTCAAGATTTGAATGCAGTAGAAGAGGGAAGAGCGTACCAGCGCCTATCGCAAGAATACGGTCTTTCTCACGAAGATATCGCGACACGCATGGGAAAGAGCAGATCCGCAGTAACCAACGCAATGCGTTTGCTTGATTTAGAGCCCGATATGCTTTCGGCTCTTGAAGAGGGAAGAATTACCAAAAGTCATGCACGTACACTCCTTGCAGAACCTGTTCCTACGCTTCGTCGAACACTGTTTACCAAGATGCTTGGCGGTGGCGTTACCGTTCGCGAGGCAGAGGCTCGTGCAGGCACGCGGGGGCGTGCATCAGCACTCCGCGGCATGAAAGATGCGAATGTGGTTGCACTTGAAGGAGCACTGCGAGAAAAACTAGGAACAAAAGTCACGCTTGAACATCGCGGAGGACCGGGAAAAATCACTATCAACTATTACTCAAAAGAAGATCTGCGAAGAATTGTTGAAACGATTTCAGGAGACGTTTCTTCCAACGGCACGTTTAACGAATGAGGACCATAAACTCTTGCGCGTTCCTTTGAGTGCATCTTTTATCTTTTGTTTTGCGTGGCGTGTTTTTACCATTTCCAACCACTCTTCGTTGGGGAATTTTCTATTTTTATCGATAATAATTTCGCAAAAATCTCCTGAACGCAACGCAGAACCGAGTGGACGAAGTTCATTATTTACTTTTGCTTGCACGGCCTTGTTCCCGATTTCGGTGTGAATTGCGTAGGCTAAATCGATGGGTGTGGATTCTTCGGGAAGGTCGATAACGTCTCCGCGAGGGGTGAACACAAAAATACGATCACGGAACATGTCGAGTTTAAAGTCATTTAATTCCTTCATGAAATCCGCGGTAGAAAGCTCTTTTTGAATTGCGGCAAGTTCTTCCATCCAGTGTACGTGGCGATCCGCAGCAGTTTTTCCTTCTTTATATTTCCAGTGTGCAGCAATGCCGTATTCGTTTTCTTCGTGCATTTGGAGGGTACGAATTTGGAATTCTAAAATAGAACCCGAATCATCAAAAACGGTGGTATGGAGTGATTGATAGCCGTTGGGCTTTGGTTGCGCGATGTAGTCTTTGATTCTGCCGGGAAGCGGTGTGAAGAGGCCGTGGAGGATACCGAGTGCCGCATAGCAGGATGGAATATCGGGTACCACAATGCGCAGTGCAACGATGTCGTACACTTTGCTCATGTCGCCTTTGTAGCGATCGAGTTTGCGCTTGAGGCTGTAGCAATGCTTTACGCGGCCGTGGACCTCAGTGGTAGGAACGGTATGTTTTTTGAGTTCTTCCTCAACATCTTTGAGCGCTTTATCCATGGAAGGGCCGAATTTTTTTACCCGTTCTTCGAGCAGATGCTGTGTCCAGCTGTAGCTTTTGGGATCAAGATATTTAAACGCATAATCTTCAAATTGACCACGGTATTCACCCATTCCCAAGCGGTTTGCGATGGGAGCGTAGATTTCGAGTACTTCTTGAGCGATGCGTTTCCGTTTTTGCTCGGGGAGTGCGTAAAGCGTTTCGAGGTTGTGGAGGCGATCGGCAAATTTAATAAAAATTACGCGCACATCCTCGGCCATAGCCACGAACATTTTGCGTAAATTTTCCGCGTAACGCTCTTCGCCGCGATATTTCACTTTTCCGAGCTTCGTAATGCCGGCGACCATGTGTTCCACATCATCGCCAAACTCCCGTGCAATATCTTCGAGTGTTTTTTCGGTATCTTCGGGAACGTCGTGCATAAGGCCGGCGGCGATAACGGCACTGGGGAGTTTGAGCTCAATGAGTTTTTTGGCAACCTGGGTACAGTGAGAAAAATAGGGCTCTCCGGTATGACGTGTTTGCCCGCGATGCGCCTCTTCTGCGTAGTGATATGCCTTTTTTACGAGCTCAATATCAGCCGGTGTGTATCGGCTGTCGAGAAGGGTGATGAGATCTTCTGCGGAAAGAGGCATGTACTTCTCAACATACTCCCCAAAAAGCTCGTCGTAAAGATGCTTGTGCATGATATGATTCTCCTATCTATGACAGCGAATGGAATGGCGGAACTGCAAGATGTTTTTACTGATGCCCAAGCGTATGGTGCTCGTTTGGCGCAGCTTCTTTCTGCTTCCATGCTTCCGCCTGATGTGCAGGATGCATGGGCGGCGCTTGTTCCGGCGATGATCATAGCGCAATTGCAGCAGTTTGAGCTTTTACTTCGCGCGCATATGGATGGCGAAGTGCACAATGCACTTGAAGACACTTTTTTAGAAATTCGTGCAGAAATTACTAAGCATAGTCTTGCTGTTGCCGGAGCTACGCATAAGGCAAATGTTGCGCTTGATGCGCTTGAGCAAAAAATCGACGCCCTTGAGCGCGCAGGTGGAAAACGAAGCGAATAATGTATGGCAAAAAAAGGAAAAAATGTGATTCAAAAGGAAGATCGACGCATTCTTGCGTCATCAGGATTGGTTGCAGCTGATCGAGCAGGTGTAGCAAGCGTTGAGTTGTCCATGCAACATGAAAAAGAAATACGCGCGATTGTTGCGGATATTACTGC
The DNA here is from genome assembly GCA_964414795.1 of uncultured Gammaproteobacteria bacterium. Classification (GTDB taxonomy): domain Bacteria; phylum Patescibacteriota; class Patescibacteriia; order UBA9934; family UBA9934; genus JAGORL01. Next base: position 24,727 of record CAYPWV010000007.1, on the reverse strand, counting down.
AAGCGCTTCTTTTGCTGAAACCTTGCAAAAGACTGAGAAAAAACAAGGAAGAAACGAGGCTCTCCGTGCCGTACTTCCTGCAAGAGTAAAAAAAGCAGAAGAAGATGCATTGCGGTTTGCGGACTATATTGCGGCCGGCGCTGCGGTGAATCCGGTACTCTTTCGTGTGCAGTACAACAAGCTCATGCGGCTTGCGGGGGAGATTTTAGGTGGTGAGCATCAACAGATTGATGATACGCTTTTCCAAAATAACAAGGTCCAGATTCCTGTTGTTGATATGGGGAATGTACAGGGAGGTGAGAAAAAAAAGACAGAGCCAGATCTGGAAGTACAGAAACCACAAAAAGAACCGAAGCCACAAGGAGAGAAACCAGGAAAGAAAACAGAAGAACAGACACAAGAAGCAGGAGAAGAATCTCGAATGCTCAAGGCTATTGAAAGAATGGCGAGCGATTTAGGAAGGCGTGCTCGGAATGTCCGTCAACAAGCGAGTCGAGCTCATACAGAAGCTGAGGCGATTGTTGCGGGGCCTTTCCGGGGAGACGCGGACTTTGTAGCGCTGATTCGTAAAACTACCCTTGAGGCTGCAGAGGCGGCATCTGAACTGGAGAGGCTGAGTGTTCGTGCGAACGGGCTTGTAAACGAGGCTCGTACTGCAGGGCGTAGAAGACGAGAAGTTATTTTAAATGAAATAGAGGCTTTACCTGTTCTTGATATTGAAAGGAATGCGGATGTTGTGCTTGAGCATTTTTATGCTCTTCCAAGAGGACAGCGTGAACATGCTTTAGGAGAGATGCTTGATATTCGAGATATTTTACATCAATCTTCTTCGGAACGTAGTGCGGAAGCAGAAAGGCTGCTCAAAGACGCACGTGCGGCGGCAAGGTCTCGAAATGATGCCGATCTCATGCGTCTTCTTGGTGAAATGCAAGCGCTTGTTCGCGCTCCTGAGCCTGTTGTGGATGCTGCACTAGCGACAGTGCCTGATGCTTCAGTCGCAAAATCTGCAAAGCCAGACAGGTATCGTCCTGAGGTAAGAAAAGATATCAAAGTTCTCTCTCGAGAACAGCGGAAATTGTTGGGAGGTTTTAGTGCTGCAGTTGATAGCTTGGGAACATCTCCGCCGCCGGATGATATTAGCGCATTTGATGCAGAATATCCTGAGAGTCGACTTATAGAAATTGCAAGCATTCTTGCTGTTCCTCCCAAGAATCGTAATGGAGATGATCTTGATTTTCTGCGAGAAGCTCGAGAGGCATTTATCGCTGTGGTTCGTATGTCTCCTGAGGTGGCATTGAGTCATTTGTCGGAGAGCGTATCTCAACCTGCGCCAGCTCCTGAGCCTTATGTAGTTCCTGAACCTATCGCAGAACTAGATCCAGTTCCCGAGTCTGCTGTTGTGCTCGCAACTTCTCGAGATGCTGATGCCTCAAGTGCTAATGTTGCAGCTGATGTGTCGTCGAAAGATCCAGGAACGGCATTGATGGTGTCTGGTCCCACTGCGTTAACACCGTATCGTCGTCCTGACCGTATTCGTAGAACTCGATTACCTGCTGCTTCGGATCGTTCCAACGATGCTTCTTCGTCCTCTGATGCATCAGCACCCGAGGTTTCTACGGCTGAATCTGTTGCACCGATCACTGATGCGCTATCGAGAGAGACTGAAGATGTAATCGTGTCGCCGGCACCTGTTGCTGCGACCCCGATGTCTGAACCTGAGATGTCTGTTCGTCGTATGGCAGCAGAACCAGTGATAAGCAGAGATCTTCCTCGGAAAAAACTGCATCGCCCTCCTCACGATTCTCGACTCCTATTGATTCCTACGCCGACTCGTGAGGATTTTGTTGAAGAGGATTTGGTGCGTGCTGTTCCTCCTGTAGCCGAAGCACAATGGGAAGAAGACGAAGGGGAAGCTACGTCGTCTATAGATTTGCTGGAACGCAGAACGCAGATTAATGCAATCCTTGAACATGTTGCGGTACGAAGTGTATGGAGAGAAAATATTCACGATCTTTCGGAAGTTGAAACACCTCTTTCTAGTTTGCATTCTGATGCGGAACGAAGAAATTATATTCGTCGTCAATTGTTGCTCAATGGTGGAACGGAAGGTTTGTCGGTGAGAAATCTTATCGCACAAGTTCGTCATCACGATGCGGTACGTGCCATGTTTGATCTCATGCTTTTGCAGTTAGAAGGCTTGAGCGTTGAGCAGCGAAGAGCGGTGTTGGCACAAGAACTTGTTCCGGCGCCTGAAATGAGGCGGACAGCTTCTGAGACTACAAGATCAGTTCCTGAGGCACCAAGAGTTCCATCTCCTCGACGAGCACGTGAGCGACATGAGCCTGGACCGGGATCTCTTTCTCCTGCAGAAGAAGGACGCGCACCCCGAGCAAGGGGCGGGATTTCGGAACGTGAAACAAAGAATGAGTCGATTTGGTCTCGTGCAAGCAGTTGGTTGAAAAAGGAGACGGGTGATGTGTATAGAGTGCATGTAAAAGGTGAATTAACTCAAGCAGAAAGGCAGGAAAACGCACCTACGCTTTCTCGCCAAGCGATGTTGGCGGGTGGTGTATTATCCGGTGCGCTGAGTTTTTACGGAGTAGCTTTTCCGATTGATGCACTGCGGTATATGTCGCAGCGATATTTTGTGGGTAGTGAGCGACAGGAAATTGCTGAAGCAGTGAGCGAAGCTATTGCGCGACGTCGTGGGGGTGAAAAAGGTGTTTCTGCGGTGGACAGGCTGCCAGAAAGAGATGCTGCTATACAGATAAGAATTGAGAAATCACGCTATCTCACGGATGCACAAAAGAAAACCATGCTCGACGAACTTCATGGAGCGGTAAATACTTTTAGCACAGAGACATCACTGCGTAACGAACATCTCAGTCGCGAGGTCGGACGTATTTTAGACCATACGATTCGTACACGAATAAGTGCAGAAAAGGTGGGAAAAGAGGCATTAAATAGCTTATTTACGATTACGGGCGCACACCTTTTGCGCGCACCGGCCTATGGCATGGTATCGATTTTTGAACGATGGAATGCACTCACGCGCGAATCTCCCGAGTCTCCTGCTGCAGATCGTTTACAATCACTTGTTGCGGTTGGGTTTACGGAATGGTGGGATAAGGCACGAGGGAAGAGTGGCCGATTAGCGCAAGCTGCAGCAATAGGAACTGCGGCACGCTTTGTGGGTATGAGTTTTGTGGGTGGAAAAGCGGTGGGAGATCTTGCGGTAGGAGCGTTTGAATTTGCCGAGCGCAACAATATCATTGGAGCTCTTTTGGATGGATGGCAAAAAATAGAAGCAGCGTATTCTGCTTCTGATGCGCCAAAGTTTTTACGTAACATGTTTACAGATGCTGGTCATCACGCTGTGGAGAAGGTTGAGATTCTCGATGCTGACCCAGGTAATGATGAGTCAGAACCGTTTACGCCGGAGGATACTATTTCAGATATTGTTATGGCTCCGGAAAGGATTCCTGTCGAAGCGGTGGTTGGCGATAAGGGTTCAATCACCGGAACGTTTCTTGCTGCTGTTGATGCGCATCCTGATCTTCTGCAGGGCCTCGAACGCACTGCGTTAGAGGATGATTATGCAGCAAAATTGCTTGTGCGTCGTTTAGCGGCTAAGGACGGTTTGCTCGATTATTGGTTGAGTGAAAAGGCGGTGGGAAATCTCGCTATTGTTCCACGATATGACACCGATGGTTTGCATGCGGCGTTTTTGAATCCAAAAACAGGATCCGCTTATTCCATTGCAGAATTGAAGGATATGGGATGGTTGGTGAAGGTGGGAAACGCCTAGTCGGTACGAAAAATGGAACATTTTTCTCCGACTGTGGACGTTCGTTGTCGCTTCAAAAGATACCGGTTTTCTGTTTAGGCCTTTATTTAGAACTTTTTCGTTTTCTGAAGTTCTTTTTGGGTGATGCGGCTTTTTTTGCGAGCATGTCGATGGCTTTTTCTAGGGTGACTGAGAGAGGATCACTTTTTTTATTGATGGTTGCGTTTGTTTTGCCGTCGGTAACGTATGGTCCGAATCGACCATCTTTTACCAAAATTTCTGCACCGGTTTCGGGGTGCTTTCCGAGTACCGCAAGAGGTGTAAGCATTTTTTGCTTGCGTTCTTTTGTTTCGCTCATGATGCGAATGGCATCTTCAAGATTTATCGTGCGAGGATTTACCCCAGGAGGGAGTGATGCGTTTACGGTGCCTGCTTTGAGATATGGACCAAAACGTCCATCGCTTGCAATGATATCTTCTCCTTGGGCATTTTTTCCTATAACACGCGGAAGAATAAGCGCCGTAAGCGCATCTTCAAGCGTTACATTATCCACAAGCGCTTCTTTAGGAAGATTTGCGCGTCTGGGTTTTTCTTTTCCTTCCTCTTCTTCGCCCATTTGAATGTACGGGCCAAAGCGACCGGTTTGTACATAAATAGGAAGACCGGTTTTTTCATCGTTTCCGAGCAAGCGTTTTTTATTGATGGTTTCGCGTGTGAGCTCTTTTGTTTTTTCTTCAATCGCAAAATGAAAAGGTCCGTAGAATGTAGCAAGAACGGTTTGCCAATCGTGCGTTCCTTCGGCAATTTCATCGAGTTTATTTTCCATCGATGCCGTGAATTCGTAATCCACGATATCGGGAAAGTGATCTTTGAGCAGATCGGAAACGATAAAAGCGATATCGGCGGGTTGTAGGCGATTGTTGTCGTCGCGCAAAATATAGCCGCGATCGGTAATAGTTGCGATGGTGGGTGCGTACGTTGATGGGCGACCAATGCCGTATTCTTCGAGTGATTTTACGAGCGTTGCATCGGAATAGCGTGCAGGAGGTTCTGTGGAATGTTTTTCGGAGAGTACTTCGGTAGGGGTGCCGACGGATTCTTTTTCTTTGAGTTCGGGAAGAATTTTATCGTCGGTTGCTTTCCATACTTTCATGTAGCCCGGAAAAACAACCGTTGCTCCGGTTGCACGGAAGGTCATGTCTTGTGCAGTAAGATCGATACCCGTGCGCTGAATACGTGCCGGAGGAAGCTGAGAAGCAAGGGTGCGACGCCAGATAAGATCGTACAGTTTTTTCATTCCTGTATCAGCATCTGTTCCCTTGAATTCATCCGCAGTAATGGTGACGTCGGTAGGGCGAATGGCTTCGTGCGCTTCCTGAGCACCTTTTTTATTTGTTTTGTATCGGTTTGCACCCTTGGCGTACTCAGCGCCGAATACTTTTTGAATGTAGCTTTGTGCAGCAGTGAGAAATTCTTCACTTAGGTTTGTTGAATCGGTACGCATGTAGGTGATACGACCGGTTTCGTAGAGCTTTTGTGCGAGTGTCATGGTTTGTTTTGCGCTCATGCCCAAGCGATTGTATGCCTCTTGTTGCAGAGTTGAGGTGGTAAGCGGGATAGGGCATTTTTTTTGTACTTCCTTTTTTTCAACGGACGACACAATAAAAGAAGCTTTGCGTGCGGCTTCTGCAATGCGTGTTGCTACTTCTTCGGTTGCGAGTTCGGTTTTTTCGAGCGTTTTGCCGCTGAGTGCAGAAAGTTTTGCTTCGAATGGCGTACCATTTTTTGCAAACGTTGCATCAATCGTCCAATAATCCTGTGAAACAAATGCTTGGCGTTCGCGTTCTCGCTCTACAATGATGCGCACGGCAACCGATTGCACACGACCTGCAGATAGCCCCATGCGCACTTTTTTCCACAAGAGCGGAGAGAGCTCGTAACCTACCAAACGATCCAAAATGCGGCGTGTTTGTTGCGCATCAACAAGCTGCATATCAAGGGTGCGCGCTTCTTTTAATGCGCGTTCAATGGCGGATTTGGTAATTTCGTGGAACGTGATGCGTTTTGCTTTTGCTGGATTGATTTTAAGTACTTCTGCAATGTGCCATGCAATCGCTTCTCCTTCGCGGTCTTCATCGGTTGCGAGATACACTTCATTGGCTTTTTTTGCTGCATCTTGGAGTGCTTTTACTTTTGCCTTTTTGTCGGGGGGTACTTCGTAGGTTGGTTCGAAACCATGTTCAACATTTACACCCAGCTTTTTTTTAGGAAGATCGCGAATGTGACCAAAAGAAGAAAGGACTTCATAGCCTTTGCCGAGGAATTTGGTAATGGTTTTTGCCTTGGTAGGCGACTCAACGATGAGAAGAATACTCATAGTGCACAATGATGATAACGCCCATGGTTTAGCGCAATGTAGCCCTCAATTTCCCAGATATTGAGAATTCCTGCAACCTCAGCCCCTTTTTCTCCTGCATATTCTACCAGGAAATCAAAGGTGCGTGGTTCTGAAATGATGTTCCAGAGGGATTGGTGAAGGGGTGTGGGGTGTGAGGGCGCAAGGAGAGGGGTGTGGGGTGTAGGGGGTAGGGGGTTGTGATCGTAAAGACGGCCCGGCGGGCCGTCTTTACACCCCGTCCGATCAGCGGATCCATTCCCGTATCCCCCGTTTTTTTTCTGAAGTTCCGGCGGTGCAATCCCCAAAAGATCGTAAATGGATGTGCATACGCCTGCACCATCTTTGATGAGTTTATTGCAGCCTTCGCTCGTGATGCTCGTGATGGGGCCTGGGAGTGCAAAGACGTCGCGATTCTCTTGCATAGCTGCACGTGCGGTAACAAGCGATCCACTTAGCAGCGCACCTTCAACGACCAGGGTACGCGAAGCAATACCGGCGATAATGCGATTGCGAATAGGGAAGTGATATTTTTGGGGATGCATTTCTGGCAATTGTTCGCTGATGATGGCACCGTGATGCGCAACAACGATTTCGCGCAACTCTCGTTCGCGTTCGTCGGTGTGGAGATGTCCTCCTGCAAGAACGGCGATGATGTTTCCGTTTGCGGAACAGGCTCCGCGTAGCGCGTGCTCATCAACACCGCGTGCAAGCCCGGAAACAATTCCCACACCGCGCTCCGCAAGTTCTTTACCAAACTGAAACGCTTGTGTTTTTCCATATGCTGTTGCGTTGCGCGATCCCACCACTGCGCACCAATCTGTGCACGGCGCAATTTCACCCTGCACAAAAAGCACGAGCGGCGGATCATGAATTTCTTTGAGAAGTTGCGGATAACGTGGATCATTTTGTCCTATATAGGTAATGTTTCTTTTTTCAATATCTTTTTGACATTGTTCAATATTTACTTGTGTACGCCAACGTAAAAAACGACCTATCCAGCGAGGAAAGTTGGGAAGAAGGGGATAAAGATCTTCGGGTGCAGCGGTAAATGTGTCTGCGCGATCGGGAAAGTGAATGGCGATTTCTCGTGCAACGGCAGGTGACCATCCGGGAGAAAAAACAAGTGCGATGTCGTGGGTGATACTCATGAAGCGGGGGAGCTTGGAAGGGCATGGGTCGTCTGTAGAGGTATTTTACCACGCACAATGTTGAATGTGATTTCTGCGGCGTGCGTGATAACAGCGGGAAGTGTTTTTTGTTCTTCTGGAGTGAATGTGCTGAGCACCCAGTTTTCGAGAGGGACGTGTGCGGGTTGTGTATCTACGCCCACGCGCACGCGAAGGAATTGTTGTGTGCCCATGTGAGCGATGATAGATTTTAATCCGTTGTGCCCGCCTGCGCTTCCTTCGGTGCGGGTGCGAATGGTTCCAAAAGGGAGTGCGACATCGTCGGAAATAACGATGATGTGATGAGGTTCGATATGAAATCGATGCGCAAGTGCAGCAACGGCTTTTCCGGATTCATTCATGTATGTTTGTGGCTTTGCAAGAATGATTTTTGTTTCTCCTGTTTGCACTTCGGCAATTTCGGCAAAGAGATCGGTTTTCTTTTTCCATGATGTACCAAGTGATTGTGCAAGCGCGTCAACCGCAAGAAATCCGATATTGTGTCGGGTGGTGAAGTATTTTTTTTCTGGATTCCCGAGCCCGATGACGAGAAACATATGTTTGGGGAAGTTTGAAGTTGAGAGTTGTTAGTTTGAAGTGAAAGGTAGTTCCTTTTAGATAAGAGATAACAGACAGCAGGCGACAGATAAGAGAAATGATCTGAGGTCACAAGATCCTGAGCTCTGCGAAGGATCTAAAGAACCCACTTGTCAATGAGCTCCTTGGTCGTGCGATAGGTCCTTCTTATCGTCAGGATCCTACTCAGTAAAAAAACTACCTTTCACTTCAAACTCTTAACTTATATCTTCAAACTTTCTCCATCAATACGTCGTGTGTGACTTCCTGCCCGTTTCTACGCGAATGCGAATGGGGGTTCCGGTGAAGTCGTATTGTTGGCGCAAGAGATTTTCGAGGAAGCGCAAGTAAGAATCTGCAAGAGAATCTTTGCGAGAAAGGTTGACGATAAGAGTGAACGTAGGAGGGTTGACACGACCTTGGTAAAACTTGGTAATACGGGGATGTTTTACGCCTTTTCCGCGGCTTGGTTTATGTCGCGAAATAGCTTGTGACATGAAGCTCTTTGCTTCTTCATCGGACAATTGCGTAAAGCGTGTTGCAAAAACGTGGTCGACAAGCTGATACACGTCTTGTGCGCGTTGACCGGTGAGTGCGGACGTAAAAAGAACAGGAGCGTATTTTAATTGTGGTAAAAATCCGCGAATAATTTTTTCTTGGTCGTTTACGCTCGTAGGTGTTTTGTGCGGAATAAGATCCCACTTGTTGGCGATGATGATGGTAGAAATACCTTCTTCGGCAAGAATACCGGCGAGGTGACGATCTTGTGCGGTAACGCCACGGGTGATGTCGATTAAGAAAAGTGCAACATCAGCTCGTGCGATTGTTTCGAGTGTTTTATCAACGCCCACTTTTTCAAGATGCGTACCGGAACGCATCATACTTGCGTGTTTGCGCACGCCGGCGGTGTCGATAAATTGATAGATGTGATTATTGTGCTCGATAGTTACGTCGTTGGGCTGGCGCGTGGTATGCGGCATGTTGGCCGTAATGAAGCGTTTTTCTCCGAGAATCGCATTGAGTAAGGTTGATTTTCCTACATTAGGTTCGCCAAAAACGGCTACGCGAATGGGACTTACCTTTTCAATAGGTGCGGGAGGAATTTTTGCTTTGATAAGCATCTCTGTTGCTTCTTCGAGTACATCGCCTACGCCGGTGCCTTGCTTTGCGCTTACGGGAAGTGGTTGCATGAGCGGCCACGCATGCCAGCTGCTATCGTTTACTGCGGCGCGAATGATAGCGTTGTCTGCTTTGTTGCCAAGAACGATGACCGGCTTTTTGAGTGCGTTGAGTTTATGGGCGATCGTAAAGTCGTCGGGAGAAGGGGGAGCGGTGAGATCAACCACGAAAAAGATAGCATCTGCTTCCTTAATAGCAATTTCTGCTTGTTCGATGATGTCTTTTTCAATTTCGTTTAAGCGATTTGCGTCGAGTCCGCCGGTGTCAATAAGACGAATAACTTGTCCTCGCCAAAGACAATCGGCTTCAAAGCGATCGCGGGTTGTTCCGGGAATGTCAGAAACGAGAGATTTTTGCTCTTCAATCATGCGATTAAAGAGAGAAGATTTTCCTACGTTTGCTCGACCAATAAGGGCGATGCGCGGTGTTTTAACGGACATAGGAAGAAGGAGACATGACTAAAGTTCCTGAATTTTCACCAATAATAACCACAAAATCTGCGTCGGCTGATGTGCGGTATGCAGTAATGCTTGCGCTTGCAAGAAGGGCATCGGGTGCAACTTCTTCTGCGTTCAGCGCTCCCGTGCTGGTCATGATGACATCGGCGTTCAAATAATCTTTGAGTGCGGCAAGTTCTTTATCTTTTTTTCCTTCGGTAAGATCGAATATGGTGGTTTTTGTCCACGATGTACTGGAGGCGTTTCCAATGGCAACCACGCCGTATCCCGAACTTTGCAGAAGCTGTGCCGTTTGTGATGCAAGGCCAATTTGTTTTGTGCCATTTTGAATTTCTACCGTTACGCTCGGAAGTGTTTCTGTTTTTGGTGCGGTGCTGAGGGTCGTGCTACTTTCTGACGTTGAGAAAATATTTTCTGCAAGTTGTTGCAATTCACTCCAGTCTTCTTTGCGTGGCAAGAGCACAAATGCAGCTCCTATATAGCTGCTGTACACCAGTCCACTCTTTCCATCGATGACATGCGAGGCGATGGAATCGGTTTTCATGTCATCTGCATACTGTGCAAGGCTTACCATGTCCCATACGCTCATGTTGGTGCTGACGTTTTTTTGAATAACGCTCACGATGTTTTGTAGCTTTGTGGGATTGAGGAGTACGCCCAAAGAAAGCGCTTTTTCTTTCCAGGCGAGGAGCACTTTTTGCTGGCGTGCAGCGCGTTGGAAGTCTGATCCTTCGCCATTGTTTCCGTGCCGAGAGCGCGCATATTTGAGCGCTGTTGATCCATCAAGATGCGTCCAGCCCTGTGTAAAAGAAAGCACTTCGTAGCGACAGCCGTAGGGTGAGGTTGTGGGGGGTAGGGGGGACGCTGTACTCGTGTCCGTTGTGGTGTCTTCCGTAGGCTGGGATACGCCGCATGTTGCATCTTCCATGCCAAGAATGGGATATTGATAGTCGGTAAACGTGGTATCAACGTACACGTCGATGCCTCCAATTGCATCGATAATTTGGGAGAAGCTAGAAAAATCTACCTTAATGGTGTAGTCGATGGTTTCATCCATGATAGTTTCTACCGTTTTTGTGGTTGCTTCAATGCCAGAACCTGATTTTTCATTTTCTGCGTATACATTTACCGCGTTGATTTTTTGGTATCCGTACCCGGGAAGAACAAGTGCAAGATCTCGGGGAATAGAAATCATGCCGAGCTGTCCGGTGGAGGGTTTGAAACTTCCGAGGATCATGGTATCGGTAAGTTCTGCGCCTTGATGGCCAGCGCCACCAATACCAAGGAGAAGAATGTTGATACGATCGTCTGCTGCGGCGTCTGATGAACGATCATCCGCTCCTACTAAATGACGAATTGAACTAAAGAAAGAAACGCCTCCATCAATGTCGCTGGGGGACGTACGCGCAATGCCGTAGGAGAATGCTCCAATGCCCAAAGCTCCCAGGGTAAGCGCAAAAAAAACGAAACGCCGAGCATAGCGTGGTTTGGGAGATGGGGGATAGGGGGTAGCCACGTCTGATGTGGTAGAGGGTGGGGTGTGGGGGGTAAATTCTCTTTGCGGTTTAAGAAAATCTACTGATTCGTGCTCATGCATACGTTTCAAGAAGAAGTATACCCTAACAGAAAAGCAAAAAAGAGGATAGAAATGCGTTTGCTATACTCTTGAGTACTATGCCTTCACCCTCTTCTTCCTTTTGGCCACAGTGGGACGATCAGCCCGTGTTTGTGGTGCTGCTCACGCTTCTTTTATTGTCGGGAGTATTTCTGCTCGCCGCTGAAGCGTGCAAAGCATTTCAAGAATCTCGTCGCGTGGGCATGAGCGAGCAAATGTCGCCGAGCATTTCGGTAAGTGCAGAAGGTACGGCGGTTGCGCAGAATGATATTGCTACGGTTGATATGGGCGTTACGAAAAATGCGGCGTCTGCAGCGGATGCGCAGTCTACCGCTATTGAACACATGAATGCGCTTACCTCTGCAATGAAAGAGTTGGGTATTGCACCTGAGGATTTGCAAACATCTTCTTATGATGTGTATCCGCAATACGATTACGATCAATCTCCTGCAGTGATTACGGGGTATGAAGCGAGCCAAACGCTCACGGTAAAAATTCGTCAAAATGAATTGGTAAATACCGTTCTTGGAAAAGCAGCTGAACTTGGCGCTACAAATATTAGCGGCTTGCGTTTTGAAACGGATGATGACACCGATGCGCTTAACGAGGCTCGTAAAGAAGCGATTGCAAAAGCTCGCGCACAGGCTGAGGCAACAGCAGAAGCTATGGGCGTAACATTGGGAGATATTCTTTCGTATTCTGAAAGCACGGGGAATAGTTATCCAATGTACCGATCTTTAGGAGAAGTGACCACGATGGATCAGGGTTTAGTTCCCGACATTCAGATGGGGGAGAATGAAGTGCAGATCAATGTGTATGTGAATTATGGAGTGAAGTAGATTGAGTGAGGAAAGGTTTGAAGTTATAAGTTAAAAGTTTGAAGTGAAAGGATATTCCTTTTAGATAACAGACAGTAGATCAAACTCACGAGATCCTGAGCTCGGCGAAGGATCTCGAGAAAACCCATTTGTTTAGGAGGCTCCTCCATTCCATCCGTGTTATAGGTCCTTCCTATCGTCAGGATCTACTCAACAAAACACAGCATCCACTCACTTCAAACTAACAACTACAAACTTCAAACTTTCACATCCTATGCCTGATCGTATTTCCGCCATTCACGCACACGAAATTCTCGATTCTCGAGGAAATCCTACGGTGCATGTGCAAATTTCTCTCAAGAGCGGGCGAACGGGAAGTGCGTCGGTTCCTTCGGGTGCTTCAACGGGGTCGCATGAGGCGCTCGAATTGCGGGATGGAGATAAGAAGCGCTACGGCGGTTTGGGTGTACGCAAGGCGATTGATCATATTCATCGGCGTATTGCGCCAGCGCTTCGCGGCATGGATGTGTGCGATCAGCGGGGGATTGATGATGCGATGCGTATTTTAGACGGCACGTTCAATAAACGTTCGCTTGGTGCGAATGCGATTTTGGGCGTTTCTCTTGCGGCGGCGCATGCGGGTGCGCGAAGCGCGGGTGAGCCGTTGTATGCGTATCTTCGGGATGCGTTTGGATTATCGTACAAAGGATTCCATCTCCCCACGCCGCTCATGAACGTGTTTAACGGTGGCAGGCATGCAGACACTAATCTCGACATGCAGGAATTTATTATCATCCCGCATAATTTTCCTACGTTTGCTCGTAAACTGCAGGCGGGAAGTGAAATTTTTCATGCACTGGGAGATGTGTTGCGGGAGGATGGACTTGATACCGATGTGGGGAACGAGGGGGGATATGCGCCTGATGTAGGAAAGACTGAGAATGCGCTGGAATATTTAGCCGCAGCGGTAAAGCGTGCAAAGTATAAGCTGGGCAAGCAGATTGGTTTTGGTATTGATGTTGCGGCAAGCGAATTTTACGACGAACGATCGGAGAAATACATTTTGCATACCGATCATCGCAAAATGACGGCTGTGCAACTCATTAAACTGTACGAAGCGTGGTTGCTCAAGTACCCCATGATTTCCATTGAAGATGGACTGGCCGAAGATGATTGGGAGAATTGGCGAGAATTAACCAAGCAGTTGGGCGATGACATGCTCCTTATTGGTGATGATTTGTTTGTGACGAACGTTGAGCGATTGCAAAGAGGTATCGATGAAGGCGTTGCGAATACGATTCTCATTAAACCCAATCAAATCGGCACGCTTTCTGAAACGATAGATGCCATTCTTTTGGCGCAAAAAAATAAGTATAAAGTGATCATCTCACACCGTTCGGGAGAAACAACGGACACAACAATTTCCGACATCGCCGTTGCGGTAAACGCCGAATACATCAAAACCGGCGCCCCCTCGCGTTCCGAACGTTTGGCGAAGTATAATCGTCTGTTAGAAATTGAAGAGGAGTTGCATGCGCGATAAGATTTTATGCACTCGAGCTCACCCAAGGATCGCAAATACACCATCGTGCCTTATCAGCAAAGCTGGACGGTTGATTTTGAGGCAGTCAAAAAGCAACTTGTACCGGTATTCGGGGAACGAGCCATCGAAATATTGCATGTAGGGAGTACGGCTATTATGGGCATGAGCGGAAAATCAACGATAGATGTGCTTGTTATCGTAAATACTCTTACGGATGTTGATGATTTGAATGAGGCTATGGCTAGCCTAGGCTATGTAGCCCTTGGCGAATATGTCACTCCTCATAGTCGTTTGTTTGCAAAGGAGAAAGATAATGAGCGCCTCGTTAATGTCCATTGTTTTCAGCGGGATCATCCTCATGCACAAGAAATGATCGTGATGCGAGACTTTTTGCAAACCCATCCGGATGAGGCTAGGGCGTATGCTGATTTAAAAATCGACTTATACAAAAAATATCCTGATGACTATCGGGCGTATCGCCATTTCAAAGATCCTTACTTGACCGCAATGAAAGCACGAGCTACAGAATGGGCGGAATCAGTCGCTTCAAATACTTAAAACTGAATCAATTTAGCAATTTGGGAATATATTTGGGTTTCATCAAGATTTTCTATTTCTGCAAGACGGAGGACGTCGATGAGCATTTTTACTAACGCTCTTTGAAAAAGTTGATGATTTGTTGAGTTTCCATGATCTGAGTTTTCGAGGACAGCGGCGAGTATTCCAAGCGATTTTGTTACGTGAAGAATACCATGTTTTATAGAAAAGTCTTTTTGTTGTACTTCATTAGATGTTGCAAGTTCGGGATATTTTTCGTGCGTAAAGGGATAGCGTGTCGCGATTTCGCGAAGCGCTTCATTTAGGTTTTGCATACATGTTTGTTTAAAACTTCCTCAACACCGCTCGCACAATGCCTTGGATGTTGATATCGCCGTAGACGTAGATGGGTTCCATGGTGCTGTTGGCGGGTTGGAGGCGGATGCGGCCGGGTTCTCGGTAAAAGCGTTTGAGGGTTGCGTAGGCGTTATCGAGGAGCGCAACAACGATGTCGCCGTTTTTTGGTGAGGGATTGCGTTCGATGATGACATAATCGCCATCAAAAATACCGTCCTCAATCATGGAGCGTCCTTTTACTTTGAGCACGTACGAATTGATCGCATCGACAACGAAATCTGCGGGGACGCCAATGGCATCTTGTTCCTCGATCGCTTCGATGGGGACGCCCGCGGTGATAAGCCCGGCAAGCGGGAGCATGACCGACATGGGGATGAGTTGCTCGGTTTCCACAACCTCGATTGAGCGCGCGATGCCGTGTTCGCCGGTATTGATAACGCCTTTTTCGCAGAGCGCTTGAATGTGCTGATGCACGGTTGCAGGCGAAGAAAGACCAAGTTCTGCAGCGATTTCTCGATACGAAGGCGTGTAGCCATTTTCTTTTACAAATGCTTCGATGACTTCGAGCACTTTGTGTTGCTGCTTGGTGAGAGGAGGGAGGTGCATATGGAGAAAGTATATACGAACAAAAGACGAACATCCACAGCCTGTGGACAAAATTGCAAGAAAACATTCTCGCTCTCATCTACACTGCCAAGAACTCTATGAAAAAAGCTGTCGAGGCACCTCTTCTTGGTCATCCTGATAAAGTGTGCGATCTCCTTGTTGAATCTATTGTTGATGAATATCTTCGTCGTGATCCTTTTTCGCGTTTGGATATTCAGGCGCTCGGCACAAATGGGATGGTGATGGTTGGGGGAGTGGTTGAATCTCAGGCGGATTTTGCGTTGGTTGATGTTATTCGGGATGCGTATCGCACGGTTGGCTATGAGGATGCGCCGGAATTTTTTGTAAACGTAGAAAAGCCTCGACCCGAACCTGGTCGCGCACTGAAGAGCGAAGGTGCGCAAGGCACGGCAATTTTATATGGATATGCCACCAATAAAACCAGGGAAATGTTGCCGCCTGCGGTGGTGTACGCACATGCACTTGCGGCGAAGGTGGATGAGCTTCGTTTTTCTGATCAACGTTTTTCTTGGTTGCGTCCGGACGGCAAGATACAAGTAGTGCTGGCGGATGACCGTGTGGTGCAGGTAACCATGATTGTGTCGCACGCTCCTGAGATGGATGTGCATCAGGTACAAAGTCTTTTGTTAACCAACGTTCTTGAACCTGTGCTTGGCTCAACCGAAGGCGTTCAGCTTTTTATTAATCCCTCGGGGGCATTTACCACAGGTGGATTTTCCATGAATGCAGGCGTTTCGGGAAGAAAAGTGCTTGCCGATTTGTATGGAGGATTGTTACCGCATGGGGGCGTGGCGCTTGTGGGAAAAGATCCGCTTAAGCCCGCGCGTGCAGGAACGTATATGGCGCGCTACGTTGCCAAGCAGCTTGTGCACGAAGGCGTTTCTGAACAGGTGTTGGTGCAGGTGGTGTACACTGCGGGGCTTGTCACGCCGGCGTATGTACAAGCTACTGCGGCTGACGGAAAAGATCTTACAAGCTTGATTGCGAATGCATACGATTTTCGCCCAGAAGCTATTGTGGAGCGTTTTCATTTGCGCCGTCCGGTGTATGCGGGGTTGTTGCGATCGGGATGTTTGGGTGTTTCCTCGTTGCCGTGGGAAGCGCTGTCATCGTGAAGTGATGTACACTAGTGTGCATGAAGATACGAGATATTCTTATGGGTGGCGTGTGCGTTTTTGCGGTCACGCTTATTAGCGCGCACTTTGTTTTGGATGCTGAGCCGGAGTCGCGTACGCTCGCAAGTTCTGATGGCGTGGTGCAGGTGAAGGGAAGAGTGTATGAAAGTCAGCACGTTACGCTTGAAGAAGAGGCTGTAGACGGACGTCTTTCACCTCTTGGAGAGAAGAACTATCGTATTCTTCCTGAGGATACGGTGTTTGTGCAGCCGCTTACACTTTCATTTTCTCAAAGCACTCCTGCGTATACCGCGCTGTATCGCTGGAATGATCACGAAGGATATTGGTTGCCTCTTCAAGAAAATAGAGACAGTGACGGACAGATTTCATTTGCGCTTTTTGAAGGAGGAACGTATGCGCCGGGGTTTGTTTTTTCTGTTGTCGCCCCAACATTTGTGGATATGCTGAGCGGTTTGCGAATGCATCTTCCGCTTAATGCCGTTTCTTATACTATTAAATCCGTTGTTACTCCGCAGGGAGGCGTTCCTATTCTTCTTGATGCTGCAGTTGAAGAGGGGGGATGTGGTGGAGTTCCTGCACACAGCGAGTCTTCACTTTTTTCTCAGGATGAACAAACCGTTGAAGTGCTTGTGAATGATGTGCTTACGCCAACGGTCTTTACCTTTATTTTGGAAATTGGCACTGCTCCTCAAGGATGCCCTGAGGATATGCCGCTTAAGGTGATTGAGTAGGTGTTATACTCATTTCAAGAATTGTCTTTTTTTATGCCCGTTTCTTCATCACGCAAAATGTCTTCTCGAAAATCTGCAACGCCTATTCAGCGTGTTACGCGCGCATCGGTGTATCCCGTAAAGTCTGCGCACGGTGGCGTGTGCCAAAGTTGCAACGCACTTCCTGCAGGAAGCATGGAAGTTGCTGCGCTTTTGCTTGTGCTTGTTTTTTCCCTTTCTGCTGTTCTTTTTACCTCCGTGTACGCAACAAAAGTACAAACCGCAAAAGTACAAACGTTGCAGAGTCAACTCTCTTCCTATCAGCATGTTGAGTAGGTTATGAAAGGATTTTTTACGTCTTTGTTTGTGGGAGGATGTGTTCTTTTGGTAGGCGCTGGATGTGCGGCAAGTCCTCTTGCCTCAACCTCACCTCAAGAAGTATCATCTGCAGGCGCAATTTCAGACGCATCATCTTCTCAATCTATGGCTCAATGGACTTATCAGGGTGCACTTCCGGCCGATCGTATCGAAGGAAAAATGGCTCGTATTTCTACATCGTACGGTGATATTGTTATTCGTTTATTTGCCGATACCGCGCCTCTTACGGTTTCTAACTTTGTGTATCTTGCAGAGGGCGGATTTTATAACGGTCTTACGTTTCATCGTCGTGAAGAGGGATTTGTGATTCAGGGCGGAGACCCTAGCGGCAACGGAAGCGGTGGACCCGGTTACACGTTTGCAGATGAACTCGATGATGATTACGCGTACAAGCGAGGTATTGTTGCTATGGCAAATCGTGGATCCGATACCAACGGAAGTCAGTTTTTTATTATGCTTGATGACGCTCCTCTTCCTAAATCGTATTCCATCTTTGGAGAAGTTATTGAAGGGATGGATGTAGTTGATAAAATCGAAATAGGCGACAGCATGACTTCCGTTACCATCACTGATGACGCACAGGAATAGGTCTGCTATTCTTCCCTCATGTCTGTTCGCTTTACCAAACACAGTTTTTACCGATACGCAAAGTGTCCTTCGTGGATTGCTCATGACGCGCGTCATGAGCATCCTGAAGACGCTTTGCGTCTTCGTTTACAGGAAGACGGTCTTCTTCCTGAGGTTGAGCGTTCATTGCTTGAGAAGCGGGGAACGATTGTGGCCGAGGTAACAGCGGATGATCTTGACGAACGCATGAAGGAAACGCTGGGCCTTATGCATGAAGGCGTGCAAACTATTTATCGCCCCGTACTTATTATGGATACGTCGGTTGCGTGTCCCGATTTTCTTGAGCGCGTGCAAGGATCTTCTCTTTTTGGAAACTATTACTATGTGGCGTGTGATGTAAAACGTTCGCGAAGCATTAAGCCTGAATATAAACTCCAAGGCTGTTTTTACGCAGATATTCTTGCGCTTATTCAAAAAACAAAACCCGTGCAAGGCTATATCATGAATAGTAAGGGGGAAATTCATGCGTACATGTTGGTAGAGGCAGAGAATGATTATCGTCTTTCAAAGGATGCTATTTTGCGCATTTTGGATGGCGAAGAAGAACCGCATTTTCTTACGTCGGATTGTAAGCAATCTCCCTGGTTTTCTGCATGTAAAACCGATGCAGTTTCTTGTGATGACATTTCTCGTATCAATCGTATTTGGCGTAGTGAGGTAGATGCGCTTCGTGCGGCTGGTTTTACAACTCTCACTACGTTTGCGCAAACGCATCCCGATCTTATTTTTGGAAAAGTGTCCCACATCACTCGCGAACGTATTTCTTTTTTGCACATGCAGGCGCGTGCGTTGTGCACGGGCGAGGTAACGGTGGTGCGACCGGTTGATCTGCCGCCGTCGTATCAGTGTTTGGTGGTGGATATTGAAAGCGATCCGCTCCGCGATGCGGATTATTTATTTGGAGTACTGGTTGTTGAAGGAGATAAGGCGCAATATCATGCCTTTTTGGCAAAAGATCCTAAAAATGAACAGCAAGCCTGGGAAGAATTCATTGCTTTTATTCGTTCCTATATTGGATATCCTTTGTATCATTATGGATGGTCTGAGCAGGATACGTTTAGAAAATTGGGTGAAAAGTATCATACTGATCCCGAAGTACTTTCGCTTCTTGCCGATCAGGGGGTAGATTTGCTTGTGCGGTTGCGTGACAGCATTATTTTCCCTTTGTCGTTTTATTCGCTTAAAGATATTGCGCAGTATTTAGACTTTTCTTGGCGTCACGAGGATGCGTCAGGATTAAATTCCGTGTTATGGTATGAGCGTTGGCTCACACAACATGATGAATCTGCGCTTCGTGACGTGATCATGTATAACGAGGACGACGTTCGTGCAACATTGCATGTGCTTCGTTGGGCGGAGCGACAACGTATATAGTTTTTTATGGTCAATTTTTCTTTCGGCATTCCTAAAAAAAATGGCTCCACCTCATTTGCGTGGCGGCCTTTTATTGTTCTTGGACTTGTGTTGTGTATTGCACTGGGCTTGCGTGTGTATCAATGGGCAAAAGATCCCGTAGTTCCTGCTGCTGATATTGAATCCGTTGGATGGAATGACGTAGGGGTCGATCCACGTACCGACCCCGGTGACCCAGATCAGGCGAATGATGACGACACGAATACGACCAATAACGTCACGACCCCGGATACGGATGCAACGAATAATGACGCGACCGTGGACACGGACGCGGATGTACAGACGGCCGGACCGGCCGTTTCTACGCCACCCGCAATCAATCTCGCCGTTCCCTTCACTTCTCAGGCGCCACTCGGCATTTGGGATGCGTTTACCGAAGATACGTGTGAAGAGGCTTCGCTGCTCATGGTTTACGAGTATTATCAAGGTGCTCCTGAGGGATCAATCGATCCTACTACGGCTGACGCTGATTTTCATGCAATGGTTGCCGCTGAGGAAAGTCTTGGTTTTGGTCTCAGTATTTCTTCTGCGCAATTTATTTCTTTCGCACAAACGTATAATGGTACCTCGGTACACACGGTAGAAAATCCTTCCGCTGATGATTTGCGTGCGCTTCTTGCCGCTGGTCATCCGGTTATTATTCCTGCGTTTGGTAGGCGTTTAGGAAATCCATTTTTTACCGGAGAGGGGCCGCTTTATCACATGCTCGTTTTGCGTGGATATACTGCGACAACGTTTATTACTAACGATCCGGGTACACGCCACGGAGAAAATTATCAATATTCCGTTGACGTTATTATGAATGCGATCGGTGATTGGGATGGCGATAGTCCCGATGGGGGAAGGCGTGTGTTGGTGGTAGATCCGTAGCATATGCCTCCGCTCTTGTCGGTTCAGCAATTTATTACGCTCGTGAATGATACGCTTGGCATGATTCCAAGCGGCGCCTTTGTTATTGAAGGCGAAGTTGCAGAATATAAAGTTGCGCAAGGGAAGTGGATTAATTTTTCGTTAAAAGACGAGGAAGCGGATGTACGTGTGCCCTGTTTTGCAACCACATTCAAGGGATTGCCTACGCTTACCGATGGTATGCGTGTTCGGGTAACGGGATTTGCCACGGTATTTGCACGATTTGGAAAGTTTTCGCTTAATATCGAAACTGCGGAACCGGTGGGTGAGGGAGCGCTCCAAAAAGCGTATCTTGCGCTTAAGGAAAAATTAGAAAAAGAAGGTGTTTTTGATGCGGATCGTAAGCGATTGCTTCCTGTTTTTCCGCAGCGCATCGGTATTATTACGTCGCGCGAAGCTGCGGCATTTGGAGATTTTCTTCGTGTTACCCGCGATCGCATGGGCGGACTCACGATTGTTCATGCAGATGTGCACGTGCAAGGGCAATATGCGATTGATGAAATCGTTGCGGCGTTTGCAGCGTTCAATGCACTTTCTAAAGATGAGCGGCCAGAAGTACTCGTGCTCACGCGCGGGGGAGGTAGTTTTGAAGAGCTTCATGCATTTAATGATGAACGGGTGGTGCGAGCCGTTTTTTCTTCCCGTATTCCGGTGATGGTGGGCGTGGGACATGAGCGCGACGAAACATTGTGCGACTTTGTTGCTGACGTGCGTGCTTCAACACCTTCTAACGCTGCGGAGCGCCTTACACCTCGTCGCGAGGATCTGCTTGATGATGTTGACCATATGGCAACGAGCATGGATACGCGGTTGTCTCGTATCTTGTTGCAGTGTACGTCGCAAGTTGAGCGCAGTATTTTAGTGTTTGATCATGCGTTTGGAGGTTTGCAAGAAAAGCTCAGTACATCTTGTGAGCAATTGCATCGATCCATGCTAATGTGTAAGCAACGATTTTCTGAACAAGTTACGTCACACCTTCGTTTCTTGGAAGGCGTAAGCCCAACGGCGGTGCTTGCGCGGGGCTACGCTATTGTGCGCAATGAACAGGGGGCGGTGATTCGTTCCGCAGCTGCGGTTGCACAGAATGATCTTCTTTCGATACAATTTGCTGCGGGTGTTTTGCACGCAGAAGCGATACCCGAAGGAAAGGCGCCTCGTCAAAAACGTCTTTTGTAATGTATGGCAACAAAAAAACAAGCTCCTTTTCAAGAACTGTTTACAGAATTAGAAGAAATTACCCGCTGGTTTGAACGGGGCGATGTTGATTTAGATGAAGGGTTGAAAAAGTATGAGCGAGGTTTGGCGCTTGCCGCTTTGTGCAAAGATCGTTTGCAGGTTATTGAAAACACGGTTATTTCTCTTAAAAAACAGTACGAGGCAAGGGCTCCCGAAGATTCTGGTACACTACTTTAAGACATAAGGGCGGAAGATGTTCCACCTCTACAAGATTCTATGAAACTCATTCTTCGGTGGTTGATTAACGCAGCGGCATTGCTTGCGGCAACGCAAATAGTTGCAGGATTTCATGTGGATACGTTTTATGCGGCACTCATTGCCGCGCTCGTGCTCGGACTTCTCAACGCGCTTGTGCGTCCGGTACTTATTCTTCTCACACTTCCGTTAACGGTGGTGACGCTCGGTCTCTTCACCTTCGTCATCAATGCGCTTATGGTGTGGTTTATGAGCTCCTTTGTAAAAGGTGTTGAGGTAAACGGTTTTTGGCCGGCCCTTATGGTAGCGCTTATCCTTTGGGCGGTGGGTACACTTACCGGTGCGGTTCTTCATTCCTCAAACGAACAAGCTCCTCGCTAAGAGGAGTCTTTTTTTATCCTTTCCCCCTATGTCTCTCCACATACTCTCCGTCGGTGGTTCGCTCATTGTGCCGCAAGAAAAACCAAACGCAGCATTCCTCGCTTCGTTGAGGGATCTGTTAACGGGATTTGTTCGGCAGGGGGATCGGTTTGTGCTGGTAACCGGAGGAGGAAAAACAGCACGAGTGTATATTGATGCTGCAAAAAGTGTTACTGATCTTGCAAACGATGACCTTGATTGGTTAGGTATTCACGCAACGCGCCTTAATGGACATTTGCTTCGCACTATTTTTCGCGATGTTGCGCATCCCGTAGTAGTAAAGCGTCCGTTTGCGGCACCGCTTGTAAAAGATTGGAAGGGAAGCGTGCTGGTTGCGGCAGGTTGGAAGCCGGGGTGGAGCACCGATTATGTTGCGTGCCGTATCGCAAAGCGTTTGGGAGAAGAAACGGTGATCAATCTTTCTAACGTTGCACAGGTGTACACTGCGGATCCCAAAAAAGATCCCAACGCAAAAGCGTGCGATGACATGCGCTGGAAGGAGTATCGTGCAATGGTAGGGAATACGTGGAGCCCAGGACTTTCTGCACCGTTTGATCCTATCGCTTCGCGTTTTTGTCATAAGCACGGTATGCGAGCAATTGTAATGAGCGGCATGCGCATGGAACCTTTGCTCGCTTACCTTACCGGGGGAGCGGTTGAGGGAACAATTTTACATTAAAATTACCTGCTATACTTGCTATAAGTTATAAATTATTTTTTTTATGCGCTTTTTTATTGGACTCTTTTTTCTTGTGTTAACGCTTCCTTTGTTGTGGCTCTCGCAGTCGCAGCATCGCGGAGAAACATTTTCGTCAGCTGTTCGTGTTGAAAGTACGCAACAACAAGATGGTTTGGTTGTTGTAGAAGGTGCGCCAGTGGTTACTGATGCGCCTCTTTGTTTGCCCAATGCTGATGAAGAATGTTTGTACACCCATACAAAGGTTGAAGAATATAAAACAACCGCATTTACGCAGTGTGGAGAGGTTATTCAAAATTCGTACACCAAACTCCTTGCGTAAGTTGAAGATCAGTGTAAAGACTCGGGTGTATGTGAGTCTTGCTATAGCTATGAAAAAACAACATGGGAGGTATTGCGTGATGAGTACGCATTTGCTGATGTTGCGCTAGGTGCTTATACCGTTAAACCTTCTCGTGAAGCTACGTTTATAGGTACAGAAACGTTTACGGATGGCCAATTTCCTGTAACAACTGCACCTTCAACAGAGGTTTCTGCAACCGTAGGTGATCAGCGAACACGTATTGAGTATCTTCCCAAGCAAGATGCGCTTTTAGTCGCAGGAAACGCTCTTGATGGATTTATAGGCGCTGCCGACAGTGATCTTTTTGTGCTTTCCAATTATGGTTACGGGCAGACTGCGTCAGAGCTTTCTCGTATGGATACTTCTGCGCGATGGAGTCTTGCTATCGGTTCGTTGATTTTGATGATTCTTGGTTTGATTCTTGTTGCTTCGCAGTTTGTCGCACCTCTTACCGGAGTAATGCGCATGTTGCCGTTTATTGGAGGTCCTTTGAATCACGGAGCTCAGGCATTGGTGTATGTTGTTGTGGCGATTGGCGCATCACTTATCTGGCTCCTTTGTTTCGCTGCAGTTGTACTGTTAAAAAATATCTTTATTGCGCTTGCGCTTCTTGCGGTTATTATCATCGCCATGCTTTTTCTTCCACGTCTCCTTCCAGAAAAACTGCGCTTGGCTTTGCCAAAGAAACGTTAGCTAAAGAAACCATTTTACACTAAAAAACACTCGGAAATCCGAGTGTTTTTTAAAATTACCAACCCTTTTATCATACCATAATTTTGCCGTTTTGTCAATATTATGGCTGATGTTAGCGTTGTTTTTGTTGCTCTATTCACGTTCTTTGTACAGTTTATGAAATTCGGGACTTCGTACAATACCCAACGCTGCTGCGCGAAGCGTGTCTATATAGTTTATCGGTTCCCCGTGTACCCCTAATTCTTCGGGCGTGAGATCTTCAATAAGCGTGGTTTGTTCGGCTATAGCGAGTAATCCATCTGCGTGATCGAGCATTAATAGTCCTGCTCGATCCTCGCGAGATAAGTGTGCGGTTCCAAATTTCCAAGCATCAATCGCACCTGCAATCTTTTTGAGAAAACGTTTTGTTTCCTCGATATTTTTTTCTCGACCCCGATTTTTTACTTTTTCAATATACTTATTAAAATGTTCCTGAGTTTGCTTTTCCGCATCTTTGTCGTTTAGTATTTCATTTCTGAGACCGGCGGCTCTTCTCAGTTCGCCCTTTATTACGAGTGCTTTATTTTCTAAATACCTATCGCCTCTACTTTGTTCTTCCATATACAAAAATTAATGTATGAGTACTCCTCAATAGACAGTATAGCAAGTATTTGAGGGATGATTTGCTTGTGGCGTAGAGACGCCATTCATGGCGTCTCTCTTAAAAAGCAAAAGCGCACCCGGAGCGGCGGTTCTCCGGATGGAGGCTTTTGCCGCGCATGATGCTACGTATTTTCGCTGGTCTCGTCGAGCATGACGAGAACGTAACTTCCTTTCTTCACTCGATTGTTTTCGATTGTTGCGATTGCTAGATCTGGTAGGTACCCCATTTTTCGGACACCGAGTCTCATCTTGCTCGGTTAGATGTTT